>JBCCZS010000134.1:0-9065 GCA_039187035.1 Pseudomonadota bacterium
CGCCGTTCTCACCGCGCCGTTCGCCGGCACCGTTGTCGCCCGTTATCTCGACGCCGGCGCCACCGTGCGCGCCGGCGAGCCGGTGGTGCGGCTCAACCAGGCGGGCGTTTTGGAGGCGCGCGTCGGCGTGCCCGTCGACCTCGCCCGCGATCTCGAAGTCGGCCAAGTCTTTGATCTGTCGCTCGGCGAGACGAGCGTGGAAGCAACGGTCGCCGGGGTGGCGGACGACGTCGATGCGGCGACCCGCTCGGTGACGGTGCGCTTTTCAATCGACGAAAGCGCGGACCCGGCGGCGAACCGCGCCTTGGCGCCCGGCGCGCTCGTGCGGCTGTCGCTCGCCGAGGAACGCGTCGGACGGGGCGCCTGGGCGCCGCTCTCGGCGATCGCGGAGAGTTATCGCGGGCTTTGGTCCGTCTTCGTCGTGGTCGACGAAGACGGCGTATCGCGTATTCGCCGTAAAGATGTGACGATCATCGCGATCGGCGATGAGCGCGTCTATCTCGACGGCACGATCGACGAGGGCGACCGGATTGTGCGAACCGCGCCTTTTCGCTTCGTTCCCGGACAAGAAGTGACGGTCGTCGAAGACGCGACCGACGGCGGCGTCGACGCCGTCGATATGAGCGCGTTGCCGCAATGAGGTCGCTCAAATCCGCCCTTTTCGACGATCCGCGCGCGCTTGCGCTCGCCCTCGTCTTGATTTTCGTCGGCGGGTTCGCCGACCTTGCAACCATTCCGCAGGAGGAAGACCCGAAGATCGTCAATCGCGGCGCGGTCGTCCTGACGCCGTTTCCGGGCGCGAGCGCGGAACGGGTCGAGCGACTTGTCACCCAGCGCATCGAAGACGCCTTGCGCGAGCTGCCGGAGATCAAAACCGTTCGCTCGACCTCGCGCACCGGGCTGTCGTCCGTCTCCATCGTGTTGCAGGATGAAATCATCGACAACGAAACCGTCTTTTCAAAGGCGCGCGATCAGGTCTCGGACGTCGCCCCGTCGCTGCCCGCAGGGGCGTTGGAGCCGCGCTTCATCGACGATCGCGGCTACGCGTTTACGGTGCTCGTCGCCCTGGTCTGGACGGCGGAAGGACCGCCCAAGCCCCTGATCTTGAAGCGCATCGCCGAAGAACTGCAGTCGCGTCTGCGCGACGTTCCGGGAACGGAGTACACGGATATCAGCGGCGTCGGCGATGAGGAAATCGCCGTCACCCTGCGCGGCGATCTCGCCCAATCGCTCGGGCTGTCCGAGGCGCAGATCGCCGCCTTGATTGCACGCGCCGACGCCAAAGGATCCGCCGGGCAACTCTTCGCGCCCGACGCCGAAGTGCCGATCGAGGTGCGGGGCGAACTCGACAGCCTCGACCGCATCCGTGCGGTACCGCTGCGCGCGGGCGCGGCGGGCGGGCAAGTGCGCGTCGGCGACGTCGCCGAGGTGCGTCGACAGCTCGTGCGGCCGGAGGCGCAGAGCGCGTTCGTTGACGGGCGGCGCGCGGTCGTCGTCGGCACACGGATGGAAACGGGCTTGCGGGTCGGCGGTTGGGCCGCCCGCGTGCGGCGCGAACTCGACGCGTTCGATGAAGACCTCACCGAAGGCGTCGCGTTGGAGCGCATCTTCGATCAGTCCGAATATGCGGAAAAACGGTTCGGCGATCTCGGCGTCAACCTGTTGATCGGCGTCGGTCTCGTGGTCACCATCCTCTTCTTTACGCTCGGCTTTCGCCAGGCCTTGTTGGTCACGCTCGCGATCCCGCTGACGGCGTTGACGACGCTCGCGGTGATGAATGCGGTCGGCGTCAAGCTGCACCAAATGTCCGTGACCGGCATGATCGTCGCCCTCGGCCTGTTGGTCGACGCCGCCATCGTCATGTGCGACGCGATCGGCCGGCGGCTGCGCGAGGGGCTGGCACCGCGCGCCGCCGTCGTCGCGTCCGTCGAGCGCTTGTGGACGCCGCTGTTGAGCTCGACCGCGACGACGGTGTTGGCGTTTTTGCCGATCACCTTGCTGCCGGGCGGCGCCGGCGAATTCGTCGGCCCCATCGCCGATAGCGTGATCATTGCGTTGATCTCGTCGCTCGTCCTCGCGCTGACGGTCGTTCCGGCGCTCGCCGGTCGCTTCCTGAAAGAAAGACCGCGCGCCGACGGGCGTCCGGCGAAGGGCGGGATCACTGCGCCTGGCCTCGACGCCGCGTTTCGCGGTTTGCTGACGGTCAGTCTCGCGGCGCCGCGCTTGTCCATTTTGGCCGCGACGGTCCTGCCGATCCTGGGGTTCATCGGCGTGACGACCCTCCCGACGCAATTCTTTCCGTCCGCGGATCGCAACCAATTCCACGTGCAGTTGCGGCTCGGTTCGGAAGCGAGCCTTGCCGCCACCCAAAAAGCGGTACGCACGGCCGAAGCGGTGTTGCGCGCAGACGATCGCGTCGCTGAGACCGCCTGGTTCGCGGGCAATTCGGCGCCGTCTTTTTACTATAATCTCCAAATGAACCAGGACGGCGCACGTCGCTTCGCGGAGGCGATGGTGACGGCGACGTCGCTTTCCGGGCTCGGTCGATTGCAAAACGACATGCAGGACCGCCTAGAGCGCGCGCTGCCGGGCGTACAAATTCTTACCCGGACGATTGTGCAGGGTCCGCCGACGCAGGCGCCGGTCGAGCTGCGGATCACCGGTCGCGACCTCAAGGTTCTCCAGGAGCTCGGCGAAGAGGCGCGGCTTATCTTTTCGGAGATCCCCGAAGTCGTGGCGACGACGGCGTCGGTTGCGGGCGGGGGGCCGAAGATTTGGGTCGAAGCCGACGAGGACGAGGCGCGCCGGGCGGGCCTGACGCTCGGCGAATTGTCGAACGCGCTGCAAGCCAAACTCCAAGGCGCGCGCGGCGGGTCGGTCGTCGAAGGCGAGGCGGAGGTGCCCGTCGTCGTGCGCCTGAACGACGCCGCGCGCGCATCGGTGGACGAGGTCGGCTCGGTCGCGGTCGCCAATCCGAACGCGCGCGGCGCGCGCATCGAGGCGACGCCCCTGCGCAGCCTCGGCAAGCTCGCGCTCGAGCCGTCGCCGGCGACGATTACGCGCTACCAAGGCGAGCGCGTGAACGCGATCCTCGGCTATGTGGAGGCCGGCGCGTTGCCGTCGACCGCCGTCGAGGCGTTCAAACGCGAAGTCGACAAGGGTCGGTTCCAAATGCCCTACGGCTACACCTATGAATTCGGCGGCGACGACGAAGCGCGTTCGGACGCGGTCGGCGCGCTTCTTTCGTCCGTCGGCGTCATCGTGACGCTAACGGTCGCGATCCTCGTGCTGACGTTCGGCTCGTTCCGCCTCGGCGCCGTCGTCTTGGTCGTCGCCGCCATGTCGATGGGGCTCGGCATGCTGGTCCTGACGGTGTTCCGTTTTCCCTTCGGGTTTCAGCCCGTGATCGCGCTCATCGGGCTCGTCGGGGTCGCGATCAACGCGGCGATCATCATCATGTCCAACTTGAAGACCATCCCGGCGGCGGTCGCCGGCGACGCGGCCGCCGTTAAGGCGGGCACGTTGGAATCGAGCCGGCACATTATTTCGACGACGTTGACGACGTTCGCCGGCTTTTTGCCGTTGATCCTGTCCGAGGGCGACTTTTGGCCCGCTTTCGCCTCCGCGATCGCCGGCGGCGTCGTGCTCTCGACGGTCGTCTCGTTCTTTTTCGTTCCGCAGGCGTTTTTGTTGCTGACGCGCGCGAACCCGGTCGCGCGGTTCGACGAGGTCGCGGCCGAGGCGCCGCCGGCGCGCGCGCCCGCGCTCGCGTCAAGGCTGTAGGGACCGCGGCGCGATCGGTCCGCGCGCTTGCGGCCGGCCGGCGGCGCATGCGACGCCCGGTGCACGTTAGTCGTCGCGCCTTGCGCGACGCCGGGACGCCCGACAGTCTGCGAGGCTCGCGGGACGGACCGCTGACGACCCGTCCGCCGACGTGCGCGTAGCGACGAAAGACCGGAAACGAGGGAGGAGAGGGCGTTGGCCCGGCCCGGACTATCAGAACAAGAAACGCGCGACCTCATCGTCAACGAGGCCGAGAAACTCTTCCTGCGCATCGGCTATCGAAAGACGACCATCGCCGACATCGCCAAAGCGTGCGGCTTTTCGACCGCCAACGTGCACCGCGTTTTCGGAACGAAGTCGTCGATCAATGAAGCCATCGCCGAACGGATGCTGGCCGACGTGATCGACCGCGCCCGCGCCGCGAGTTGTACGGGGCCGAGCGAAGCCGACAATTTTTGCGCCTTCGTCGGCTCGGTCCACGACGATATGCTCCGCATGGTCGAGCACCGCCCCGAAATGAACGAGATGGTCGCAGCGGCGATCAACGAGCGGTGGGGCGCTGTGCGGCGGTTTCGCCTGGAGTTGCTCGCCATTTTGACTGAGATCGTCGAACGCGGCGCGTCGACGGGCGCGTTTCGCGTCGACGATCCCAAGCGCGCCGCACGCGCCGCGTTTATGGCGCTCAAGCGGTTGTTTCACCCGCTCTTAATATCCGAAATGATGGAATACGCGGACGAGGGCGTCGCGGAGGATCTGATGCCCTTCCTTCTTCGCGGGCTCGGGGCCGCCCGCGCCGACTAGCGGCCCGCGCTTTTTCCGGGGACGCGGTTCGACGCGCATGCCGCATCGCGGTATCGTGCATTTCGGGCGTGAGCAAAAAAGGAGACGTTCTTTGGGCCGCTTGATCGCCGTTTCGAACCGCACCGCCGCGGACCCCGGCTCGCGAGCCGGCGGGCTCGCCGTCGCGGTTTGGGAATCGCTCAAGTCGACGGGCGGCGTCTGGGCCGGATGGAGCGGCGAAATCCGGGAGACCTTGCCGCGCGGCGCGACCGTGTTCCGCGACGACGGCGTCGAATTCGTTCTCACCGACCTCACCGAAGAAGAGCATGAGCGCTATTATCTCGGGTACGCGAACCAGGTCCTGTGGCCGGTTTTCCATTATCGCGTGGATCTTGCGAATTTTTCCGGCGAGGACTTCGACGCTTACGAGGCGGTCAATCGGCGCCTCGGCGATCTCGTCTTTGATCGATTGACCGACGGCGATTCGGTCTGGGTGCACGACTACCACTTTCTGTTGATGGCGAACGCCCTGCGAAACGCTGGGTGGGACGGGCCGGTGGGCTTTTTCCTGCACATTCCGTTTCCGCCGCCGGAGATCTTCCGCGCCGTGCCGGACCATCAGCGCCTCGCCCGCGGCCTGTGCGCCTACAACGTGATCGGCTTTCAGTCGACGAGCGACCGGGCCAATTTCACGCGCTATCTCGTCGAGGACTACGACGCGCGGCTCATCGACGACGAAACGGTCGAAGTCTTCGGCGCGCGTATTCGGGCGAAGGCCTATCCGATCGGCATCGATGCGCGCGCCTTTCGCGAGGCTGCGGAAAGCGAGGCCGCGCGCAAGGCGAGCGCCACGGTCGGGCGCTTCCTCGGCGATCGCAAATTGATCATCGGCGTCGACCGGATGGACTATTCCAAGGGGCTCCCCGAGCGCTTTGAAGCCGTCGGCGAATTGCTCGACGCGCGGCCGGAGTTGCACGGCCAAGTCTCAATGACGCAAATCGCGCCGCCCTCGCGAAGCAAAGTCGACGAGTACAAAGCGCTGCGGGTCGAACTCGATCGCCTCGCCGGGCGGATCAACGGCGATTACGGCGATCTCGATTGGATCCCGCTGCGCTATCTCGCCCGGTCTTATGATCGCGACTCGCTCGCCGGGCTCTATCGGATCGCGAGCGTCGGCCTCGTCACGCCGCTGCGCGACGGGATGAACCTCGTCGCCAAGGAATACGTCATGGCGCAGGACGAAGCGGACCCCGGCGTTCTCGTCCTTTCCGAATTCGCCGGCGCCGCCGAGCAGTTGACCGAGGCGCTCATCGTCAATCCGCACGACCGCAGTCGCCTCGCCGATACGATCTACACGGCGCTGACGATGCCGCTCGACGAGCGCCGGCGGCGCTGGACCGCGCTGCGCGCCGTGATCGAATCGCAAGATATCGTGTGGTGGCGCGAGCGGTTTTTGGAGGATCTCGGCTCGGTCAAAGACCCGCGCGCTGACCATGAGGATACGGGCCGGTTGTCGGGCGACCCGTCGGCGGGGGGCACGTCCCTGTCGGCCGCCCGAAAAGCCGGCTGATCGCGCCCGCCGCGCCCCGCGCCTTTCCGTTCGCCAACCTTTGTTAGCGTTGCCGTTATGCCGCCAATCGGGACAACAGCCCCGCCGCCGATCACGGACGATTGCGCGTTGTTCGTCGACTTCGACGGAACGCTCGCCGGCCTGCAAGACGATCCGGACACGGTCGACCTGCCGCCCGGCGGCGCGCGCGTGTTGGAGCGGCTCGCCGCACGGCTCGCCGGCGCGCTCGCCGTCGTCAGCGGACGCGGCCTTAACGATTTGGCGAAACGCACGCCGGAGGGCCTGTGGCGCGTCGGCGGGCACGGCGTTTCGGGGGCGCCGCCGGGCGCCGGCCCGGGCGACCCCCAAGCCGCCGCGCCGGCGGCGCTGAAAGACGCGCTCGAGGCGATCGCCGCCGGCGCGCCGGGCGCGCGCGTTGAAGCCAAAGGGCCCGTCCTCGCGCTCCATTATCGCGCCGCGCCGACGGCGGGGCCGGCCCTCTTTGAGGCCGTCAGGGCCGTAACGGGGGCGTATGACGGGTACCGGGCGCAACACGGCAAAATGGTCATCGAAGCCAAACCGGTCGGGGCCGACAAAGGCGCCGCGCTGCGCGCGCTCGCCGAGACGCCGCCCTTCGCCGGGCGAACGCCCGTCGCGATCGGCGACGACGTCACCGACGAAGATATGATGGCCGCGGCCGCAAAAGCCGGCGGTTGGGGCGTGAAAGTCGGCGCCGGGACGACCTGCGCGCGCTATCGCGTCGACGGGCCGACGTCCGTTTGGCGCTGGTTGGAGGAGGCGGCATCGTGAGCTCATTAGAACTCGGCGTCATCGGCAACGGCACGATCGCCGCGCTCGTCGACGAACGCGCCGTCGTCAATTGGCTGTGTTTGCCGCGCCTCGACGGCGACCCGGTTTTCAACGCGCTCCTGGGCGGCGAGGGCCGGTTCGCGGTCACGCTGCGCGACTGCACGGCGTCGCGCCAAACCTATCGGCGGAACACGGCGGTTTTGGAGACCGTCCTGGAGGCCGCCGACGGGTCGGCGATCAAGATCACCGATTTCGCGCCGCGCTTTCTCGATCGCGGGCGGCGTTTTCGTCCGCAGTCGATCGTCCGCATCGTCGAGCCGCTGCGCGGCCTACCCCACGTCACCGTATCGATCCGCGCCCAGAGCGAACACGGCGCGCGGACGATGGCGGTCCGCCGCGGCGTCTCACACATCCGGTATGTCGACCCTGAGGCGGGCTTTCGCGTCACGACCGACGCCCCGGTCGCCTTCGTCGTCTCCGAACGCGAATTCGTGCTCGATCGTGCGATCAGCTTCATTCTCGGGCCGGACGAATCCCTGTCGGACGCGGTCGGCGTGATGGCGCAGGACTGGTTGAAACGCACGAACGACGCCTGGCGCGATTGGGCGCGCCGGCTCGCGACCCCGCCCGAATGGCAAGCCGCCGTTATTCGCGCCGCGATCACGCTCAAAATGTGCGTCTACGAAGAAACCGGCGGCATCGTCGCGGCGCTTACGACGTCGATCCCCGAACATGCCGGGTCGGAACGCAATTGGGACTATCGTTTCTGCTGGTTGCGCGACGCGTATTTCACCGTGACCGCGCTCAATCGCCTCTCGGCGGTCGGCACGTTGGAAGGGTACCTCGGCTACTTGCGCAACACGGTTGCGCTCACCCGGGGCGGCCACGTCAACCCGGTCTACGGGATCGCGCTCGAAGAGGACCTCGCGGAAGAAGTCCCCGGCCATCTGCCGGGCTATCGCGGCATGGGGCCCGTGCGCTTCGGCAACCAGGCCGCCGAACACGTCCAACATGACGTTTACGGACATATCATTCTCGGCGCGGGACAGGCGTTTTTCGACGACCGCCTGCATGCGCTCGCCGGACCGTTGGAGTTCGAACATTTCGAACAAGTCGGCGAGCGCGCCTATCAGGTTTACAACACGCCGGACGCGGGGATTTGGGAGTATCGCGGCCGCGCGTCGGTGCATACGTCGTCGGCGATGATGTGTTGGGCCGCCTGCGATCGATTGGCGCGCATCGCGGCGCGCGTCGGGCGCGACGACCGCACCGCCTTGTGGCGCACGCGTGCGGACGATATTCGCCAAGTGATCTTGGATGCGGCCTGGAACGAAAAGCGGCAAGCGTTCACCGGCGCGTTCGGCGGCGAGGCGCTCGACGCGTCGGTCTTGCTGATGGCTGAGATCGGTTTCGTCCCGCCGAGCGATCCGCGGTTCGTCGCGACGCTGGAGCGGATCGACGCGGAGCTGCGGGACGGGGCGCATGTTTTTCGCTACCGCGCCGCGGACGATTTCGGCGAGCCGCAAACGGCGTTTACGGCGTGTACGTTCTGGCACATCGACGCGCTCGCCCGCGTCGGCCGACACGACGAAGCGCGTGCGATGTTCGAAGACGTGCTCTCACGGCGCACGCGGCTCGGGCTTTTGTCCGAGGACGTCGATCCGAAAACGGGCGAGCTTTGGGGCAACTTCCCGCAGACCTATTCGATGGTCGGCATCATTAACGCGGCCGCGCGGCTTAGCCGGTCCTGGGAAGAAACCGTTTAGCCTTAGCGGCCGTTAACCTTCACGAAACGATCGATCGCGCAAATGCGCGGTGAACGCCGCCCCGACTTGGGGCGTGCCCGTGTCGTTTACGGACGGAAAGGCGCCGCCATGACGTCACCGATGATCGTGCTCGCGGCCGTGTCGGCCGCCGCCCAAGCGCTCCCCGACATCTATGTCGACGAGGGGCTGCCGGATCTTGCGCGCGCCATGCTGGACGAAGCCGCGGCGACCGGGCGCCCCGGCGACGTCGAGGCGGTTCGCGCCGCGCTCGTCGGCGTTTTTCCGGACTATGCGGATGCCATCGACGCCGCCGGTGCCCGGCTCGTCGCGACGCTTCAAGCAGCCGTCCCGCCGGCGTCCGACGCCGACGCGTCGAC
>JBCCZS010000135.1:0-8893 GCA_039187035.1 Pseudomonadota bacterium
CGCGCGCGGCCGGATCCGCCATGAGCCACGGCATGCAATCGGCGGCGAGCACCCCGACGGCGAGGCCCGGCGTCGCCGTCACGAGCGCGTCGGCGCGCGGCGGCCCGTCGCGGCGCATCGCGGCGGCGCGCGCCTCATCCAAAACGACGACGTCGGCGCTGTGGACTTGATAAGCCGTATAAAGATGACCGGATTGCGCGCCGATCGCCGCGGCGCACCGCGCGCGGTTCGCCGCCACCGCCGCCTGGTCGTCGTTAGACCCGGGGCCGGCGTTGAGGCTTTGATAGACGCCGCGCGATACGCCGCCGGCGCGTCCGAAAAAACCGTGCGCGAGGCCCGCCGCCGTGAGCGCCCGCGCGGTCAGATGCGGCGGCGCGCTCAAAATCCGGCCGGCGCCGGCAATGTCGGCGAGGATATCGCCATCGCTTTGAAGATCTCGCCCATGGCGCTCGGCGCGGCGAGGCGATGGGCCCCGGCGTGGACGGCCGCTTGCTCCGCCGGCGATTTGCCGGCGCAGAGTTTTTCAAGTCGCGCCGCAAGGCCGAGGCGTTCCAAAAAGAGCCCCTGCGAGACCGGCCCGTGCACCCCGGCCCCCGCGGCGATTGCGGCGCGCGCAATGCCGTCAAAATCAACATAGGCCGTCAAATCGGCGCGGCCGGGCGCGGTGAGCACCGGCCAATACGCGTGGTCGCGCACCGCCTGCAGCGTGTCGCCGACGTCGGCCCGCACGCGCCCGTAATCGATGATGAGCGCGCGCCCGGGCGGCGCCGCGACCAGGCGAGCGGCGATATCGGCGCCGAGCGCCGCAGCCGCCTCCCCCGTCTCGAAAATCGCGCCGAGCGGATGGTCGTCGGCCGGCGGCAGCCCGGCGTCGGCCGCAGGCGGCGCCGACGCGACCGTGAAGGCCAGCGCCGCGCCGTCCTCGCGCGCCCCGACCAAGCGTTCGCGCCAGCCAAGCTCGGTCCGCTCATATTGGCGGATCGGCAGGCAGTCGAAGAATTCGTTAGCGACGAGGAGCAGCGGCCCTTCCGGGACGTCCGTGAACGCATCTTTCCAGTCGGCGTCGACATTGAGCGCGCGCAACCGCTTTTGTTGTTCATGGCGCAGCCGGCCGCTCGCCTCGACGAGGGTCAGCCGCGCGGCTTTAAGAAACCCCGGGCGCACACGGGCCGCGCGCAAGACGTCCGCCATCATGACGCCGCGGCCTGGGCCGAGCTCGACGAGGTTGAACGCCTCCGGCTCGCCCATGTCGATCCAGGATTGCACGAGATGAAGCCCGATCAGCTCGCCGAACACTTGGCTGATTTCGGGCGCGGTCGTGAAATCGCCGTCGGCGCCGAGGGACGACTGCGTCGCGTAATAGCCGTCATGGGGGTGGCCGAGCGCGTCGGCCATGTAGTCGGCGAGCGAGATCGGACCGTTCGCCTTGATGAGGGCCAGGAGGCGGGCCTCAAGCTCCGTCGTCTCCGGGGGGCTCATGCAGCGGGCGCGACCGCCGGTCGGCGCGTGCGCCAAATCAGCCAGAGCCCGAGCGCCAGCATCGGCAGCGAGAGCATCATCCCCATCGTCAGTCCTAACGGAAAGTCCGGCAAGTGCGCGTCCGGCTGGCGGAAATTCTCAACCAGAATGCGTGCGCCGGCGTAACCGGCGAGGAAAAGCCCGATCGTCGCGCCGGGCCGCTTCAGGAAATCGAACGTGTGCGTCGCGACGCGGATCACGGCGAAAAGCACGAGGCCCTCAAGCGCCGCCTCATAAAGCTGGCTCGGATGACGCACGAGCCCGTCCGGATCCGTCGGGAAGACCATGCCCCACGGCGCGTCGGTCGCGCGGCCGTAAAGCTCGCCGTTGATGAAGTTTGCGATCCGCACCAGGAAGATCCCGATCGGCGCCGCGCACGCAAAGAGATCGCCGACGCTGAGCGCCGGCAGGCCGTTGCGCCGACAAAACAAAAAGCCCGCAAGCGTCACGCCGATCAGCCCGCCGTGGAACGACATGCCGCCGCGCCAGACCATCAGCGCCGGCGGAAAGTGGATCCACCCGAACAGCGTCTTTGCGAGCCCGGGTTCGAGGCCCGCCCCGACGCTCGGCCAAGGCTGCAGCAGCAACCCCGGCTCGTAGAAAAAGAGGTAACCGAGACGCCCGCCGAGCATAACGCCGATCGCCACCCAGAAGACGACGTCGTCGAGTTGCGGCCGGGTCAAGGGCGCCGCGCCGCTCGGCCACAAGGAGGCGTTTTTCATCAAGCGGGACACATACCACCAGCCGAGCGCCAGCCCGCCGATATAGCCGAGCGAATACCACCGGATCGGGAATGGACCGATCGTGACGAGCACGGGATCAATGTCCGGGTAAGGCAAACTCATGAGTGCGGCCGTTCGTCTGACTGAGGCTGCGCGTTTTAGCGATATTGGCCGGGTCGGGCGAGCCCCTGCGCCCCGGCCGCGGCCGGGTTCTTTGTCGCGAACGCCGCGGCTCGCATTCTCCGGCGGACGGCGTATGGTCGGCGGCCCGAACGGCGTCTTACTTGAACCGGAGGTATCCCATGCAGACGCAAAGCCAGTTCTTCGACGCCCTCGCCCGCGTCATCTCAGAAGCCGCCGGCGCCGCGGACGGCGTGCGCCGCGAAACCGAGACCGTGGTCCGCGGCCAGTTGCAGCGGCTCGTCGCCGACATGGACTTCGTCACCCGAGAGGAATTCGAGGCGGTGCGCGCAATGGCCGAGGCGGCGCGCGAAGAAAACGAGCGCTTGGCCGAGCGGCTCGCCGCGCTTGAGGGCGGCGCCGGTTAATCGCCGCCGCCTGACCGCGTCCACGTTGGAGCACCCTAGAGCGCCCGAAAGCGCCCCGGGGAGCGTTCCCGCAATTCCCTCTTTTTCCCGGCGCCTGGCGCGCCGGCGCGCCGACCAGTTGCTTCGCGCGCCCGACTCGCCGCCTCGTCGCGTCATGCCCCGACGGCGGGGCGGCGTCGAAGGGAGACCGCATGTCGACAGAACTTTGGGATGCCGCGCAGAGCGATGCCGATCCGCTCGACGCGCTCGAAACCGTCGCCGGCGCGTTGGAGCTCGACAGCGAGCGAGTCGATGACGGCGAATTGCACCTCGCGCTTCCCGGCCTGTGGCGCGACGCCGGCCTATGGTTCACCTGGCGCGCGGAGCTCTCGACGATGCAGCTCGGCGCGCCCCTCGATTTGAAAGCGCCGAGCGATCGCCACGGCGACATCTGCCGCCTCGCCGCGCTGGTCAACGAACGGCTTTGGATCGGCCATTTCGACGTGTGGTCGGAGGATTCCAGCATCGTTTATCGGAACGCGATCGTTTTGCCCGAAGACGGCGCGCTGGATGCCGCGCAGGCGCAGATACTGATCCGCGGCGCGAAAGAAGCGATCGATCGCTTCTTCCCGGCGTTCAACTACGTGATTTGGGGCGGCCGCAAGCCCGAGGACGCCATCGAGGCGTCGCTCTTCGAAACGGTCGGCACGGCCTGAGGCCCCCAAGGGCTGGACCGCGAGCCGCCGGCGGCTAGGCTGGCACTATGACAGAACGATTATCGGTCGGGCTCATCGGGGCCGGCGTCATGGGCGGCGCTCTCCTGCGCAACTGGTTGAAGAAGGCCGTGATAGAGCCTTCAAAATCCGTCGTTTTTGACCCTAACTTGACCGATGACGTCAGGCGGGAGTGCATTGAAGCGGGCCTCGGCGTCAGCCCCGGGCCGCCACCGGGCACGCCGCCGCTCGACGTCCTCGTCGTCGCCGTCAAACCGCAGGCTGCGCGCGACGTGCTCGCCGGCTACGCCGACCTGGCGCAGCGCGCGCTCGTCCTGTCGATCATGGCCGGCCGCTCGGTCGACGCAGTCGCGAACGATTTCGGGTCCGCGCCGCGGGTTGTGCGCGCGATGCCGAACCTTGCGGCGTTGTTCGGCGCCGGCGCGGCGGGCCTTTACGCCCCGGACCGCGTCGCGGCGCCGGACCGCGCCGTCGCCGAGCGGTTGATGACGGCGACCGGCGCGGCGGTCTGGGTCGACAGCGAAGACGCGCTCGATGCGGTCACGGCCGTTTCCGGCTCCGGTCCGGCCTATTTCCTCGCGATGACCGAAGCCCTTGAGACCGCCGGCGTCGCGGCCGGGTTGTCGACGCGCGACGCCGCGGCCCTCGCCCGCGCGACCTGCGTCGGCGTCGGCGCGATGCTCGCCGGCTCGACAGCAAGCCCGGGCGACTGGCGCGACCGGGTCACCTCCAAGGGCGGCTCGACGGCAGCCGCACTGGAGGCCTTGCAAGGCGCCGACGGCCGTCTCGACAAACTCGTCGGTGACACCGTGGCCGCCGCCAAAGCCCGCGCCGAAGCGCTGCGGGGATGACGGGTTGGGACGCTCTCCAGCTCGGGGCGCGGGCCCGGGGCGGACGACGCTAAAGCCGCGCAACCGCTTAACACCCTTTTCGCGGACGCGTTCGACGAACACGACACCGATCTCGGCGCGCGTTCCACCGCCGCGTATTTGACGGCGCACCTTTCGGATAATCGTCTTGTCGCAGTGGGCGTGTTCGTCGGCGGCGAATGCACGCGCACGTCGGCCGGGCGGCCTCGTCGCAAACGCGCCGCGCAAGTGCGATGGTAAGCCGAACGACCCTACCTTTACGCACTCGCGATGGACGCGGCGCGCCGCAGCCGCGGCGCCCTCATCAAGGCTTGGCGTTCGCGAAGACGTCCTCCAGGTCGATCTGTCGCCGACGCCTTCTGAAGGCTGACCGAGGCGGGCCTAATCGCGCGCTTCGGTTTCCAGGGCGAGCGCGTGCAGTTCGCCGCCCATTTTCCCCTTCAACGCGGCGTAAACGAGCTGGTGCTGCTGGATCCGCGTTTTTCCGTTGAACGCGGCGGAAACGATCCGCGCGCGATAATGGTCGCCGTCTCCGGCGAGATCTTCGATCTCGACCTCAGCGTCGGGCATCGCCTCGACGATCATGGTCTTGATGGCGTCGGCGGCCATGGGCATCGCGGCGCTCTCCTCGGCTGGCTCGCCGTTCATATAGCGCGGCAAGGCGTCTTCCCAAAGCGTTGCGAGATCCACGAGACCCAACACGTCCTCGCCGTCGAGACGCAAGAACTGGCCGCCGAAGCGGCCGATTTTCGCCGCCTGAACCCCCGCCATCGCCGCCTTGAGCAACAGCGTATCGGCCGCGGCGGGCGCGGCCGCGATTAGATAACGCCCCTGGTCCTCGCCGAACCAATAGGCCGCGCGCCGCGCTTTGACCGGCGTCGTCAACTCCAACCCCTCGCCCGACGCCAACGCCATGTCAGCGGCGGCGACGAGAAGCCCGCCGTCCGAGACGTCGTGGCTCGCCGTCAGAAGCGCTTCGTCAATCAGCTTACGGACAAGCTCGCCGTTCCGGCGCTCGGCGTCGAGATCGACCGGCGGCGGCGCGCCGTCTTCGACGCCGAAAAGATCGCGCAAATAAACGGACTGCCCGAGCCAGCCGCGCGTCACGCCGATGGCGATCAATTCGTCGCCCGCGAGCGCGCCGCCGACGCGCACGGCCTTGCCGACGTCTTCCAAAACGCCGACGCCGCCGATCGCCGGGGTCGGCGGGATCGCCGCGCCCGCGGTCTCGTTATAGAGGGAGACGTTGCCGGAAACGACCGGGTAGTTGAGCGCCTCGCACGCCTCCGCCATGCCGGCGATCGCGCCGACGAATTGCGCCATAATTTCGGGCTTCTCGGGATTGCCGAAGTTGAGGCAATTCGTGATCGCCAACGGCGCCGCGCCGACTGCGCAAATGTTGCGATAGGTCTCAGCGACCGCCTGCTTGCCGCCTTCGCGCGGGTCCGCGAGCACGTAGCGCGGCGTCACATCGGTCGTCACCGCAAGCGCGCGGTTCGTTCCGTGCACCCGAACGAGCGCCGCATCGCCGCCGGGGCCGACGACCGTGTCGCCCATGACGGTGTGGTCGTACTGCTCCCAGATCCAACGGCGCGAACAAAGGTCCGGCGTCGCCATCAGGGTCGCAAGCGCCGTCAACAACGGCGCGGCGCCCGCCCCTTCGGCGAGATCGACGTCCGTCGTCGCCGCATCGACCTGCGCCGTCGCGACGATCCCGCCCGTCGCGAGATTGTCCGCGCCCTCGCGCACAGGCGCAAAATCGGGCTGCGCGCCCGGGGCGAACCGCGCATAGATCCGCGCTTCGCCGTCGGCGACCGTCAGGCCGACGCCCTCACAGCCGGCGACGCCGGCCAAGCGATCGTCAATGAACGCCTCGGCGATGTCGCGCAGCGCGCCGGCGTCGGTTTCAGGTTTGCCGCCGAGCCGGACCTCGATCTCGCGGACGGCGACGGTCGGGTCGGCGAGCGGCTCCGGCGCAGCGAGGTCGGCCGTCGGGCGGTCGTAATTCGGCGCAGCGTCCGCGAGCGGTTTCACCGGCAAATCGGCGACGGTTTCCCCGCGATGGCGCAGCACGAGCCGTCCGGTGTCCGTCGTCTCGCCGATCACCGCAAAATCGACGCCCCATTTGCCGAAGACAGCGCGCGCCGCGTCTTCTTTGCCCGGCGCTAAGATCATCAGCATGCGTTCCTGGCTCTCCGAGAGCATCATCTCGTAGGGCGTCATGCCGGTCTCGCGCTGGGGGACGGCGTCGAGGTCGAGGGCGATCCCGCGCCCGCCTTTGGCCGCCATCTCCACCGACGACGAGGTCAGGCCCGCCGCGCCCATATCTTGGATCGCGACGATCGCATCGGACGCCATCAGCTCCAGACACGCCTCGAGCAAGAGTTTTTCCGTAAACGGATCGCCGACTTGAACGGTCGGGCGTTTTTCTTCCGACGCGTCGTCGAATTCGGCCGAGGCCATCGTCGCGCCGTGGATGCCGTCGCGGCCGGTCTTCGAGCCGACATAAACGACCGGGTTTCCAACGCCGCGCGCGGCCGAATAGAAAAGACCGCCTTTTTCCGCGACGCCGACGCACATCGCATTGACGAGAATATTGCCGTTATAGCGCGCGTCGAAATTCGTCTCCCCGCCGACCGTCGGCACGCCCATGCAATTGCCGTAGCCGCCGATCCCCGAGACGACGCCGGCGACGAGCCGGCGCGTCTTCTCGTTCGACCAATCGCCGAAACGCAACGCGTTGAGGTTCGCCACCGGCCGGGCCCCCATCGTGAAGACGTCGCGCATAATGCCGCCGACGCCCGTCGCCGCGCCCTGGTAGGGTTCGATGAAGGACGGGTGGTTGTGGCTTTCCATTTTAAAGACGGCGACGAGCGGCGCGCCCGCGTCGTCTTTGCCGATGTCGATGACGCCCGCATTTTCGCCCGGCCCCTGGACGACCCACGGCGCGCTCGTCGGCAGGGTCTTCAGATGCCGGCGGGAGCTTTTGTACGAACAGTGCTCGGACCACATCACCGAGAAAATCCCGAGTTCGAGCAGGTTGGGCTCGCGCCCCATATGCTCCAGGATCCGGTCATATTCGTCCGGCTTAAGGCCGTGGTCGGCGACGATTTCAGGGGTTACGGCGGGGGCGTTCGTCGTCATCTCGCAGGGTCTTCACAATCTGTCATGGGGCGGGCTTGCGCGTCGTTAGCGCCGTTGCGGGACATGCGCAATTCCTGCGAGGCTGCAAGCTGCGCCGGGTCGGGCGCGCCTGACGATACGACGGAGACGCCTTGCATGACGATTGACGCGAAGACTTCCATCCGGGACGCGGTGCGGGACTATTACGGAACGACGCTGAAATCGTCGGCGGACCTCGCGACCGACGCGTGCTGCACGATCGACGACGCCCCCGCCTTTCTGCGCGCATTGACCGCCAACGTGCACCCCGACGTCACCTCGAAATATTACGGTTGCGGACTGATCGCGCCGACGGCGCTCGACGGCGCGCGCGTTCTCGATCTCGGCTGCGGCGCCGGACAGGACGCCTTCGTGCTTGCGCAACTGGTCGGGCCGACCGGTTCGGTCGTCGGCGTCGACATGACGCCTGAACAACTCGCCGTCGCGCGAACGCACGAAGTCTGGCACGCGGAACGCTTCGGCTACGCGGCGGCGAACACGACCTTCATGGAGGGCGACATCGAGAAGTTGGGCGCGCTCGGCCTGGCCCCGGGGTCGTTCGACGTCATCGTATCGAACTGCGTTATTAATCTTTGTACCGATAAAAAAGCCGTATTCGAGGCGGCCTTCGATCTTCTAAAGCCGGGCGGCGAGATGTATTTTTCGGACGTTTACGCCGATCGCCGCGTGCCCGAAGCGCTACGCGAGCACCCGAAGGCGCGCGGCGAATGCCTGTCCGGCGCGCTGTACTGGAACGACTTTCTGGCGCTCGCCAAGGACGCGGGCTTTCGCGATCCCCGGCTCGTCACGCATCGCCCGCTCGCCGTCGGGGCGGCCGACCTCAAGGCGCTATTGGCGCCGACGACGTTCCACTCCGCGACCTATCGGCTGTTCAAGATCGACGGGTTGGAGCCGGCCTGCGAAGACTATGGTCAAGCCGTCGTTTACCGCGGCGGGATCGCCCATGCCGAGGACGTCTTCGCGCTCGACGCGCACCACGTCATCGAGCGCGGTCGGGTCTTCCCGGTCTGCGGCAACACGTGGCGCATGTTGGCGCAAAGCCGCTTCGCCGACGCGTTCGACTTTATCGGCGACTTTTCCCGCCATTTCGGGATTTTCCCCGGGTGCGGCACGATTTCGCCGTTCACGGACGACGTTGCGGACGGGTTGTCCGGCTGCTGCTGACCGAGTTACGCCGACTGCGCTTCGACGGCGGGTTCTTCTTCGTCCGCAACGGCCGGCGCCTCCTGGGCCCGGCGGAAGACGAGCGTCGCCGAGGCGCCGCCTTCTTCCTGCGACGACAGGCTGAACGCGATGTGGTTCGCCTCGGCGACCGCGCCGACAAGCGCGAGGCCCATTGC
>JBCCZS010000136.1:0-8870 GCA_039187035.1 Pseudomonadota bacterium
GGGGGGGGCGGGGGCCCCTCGACGATACGCTCACGATCCAACGGGTCTATGCGGACGGTCGCCACCAGCCGATGCGCCACGCGCGCAAGAGCTACCGGCAGACGAACAAAGACTTCATTAGCGCGAACGGGCGCAGTGTCGTGCGCGGCGGCGACGGGTACATTTACGTGCGCGACGTCACCGCGGAAAACTTCTCCGACGCGATCATCGACGCGAAAGATCACGTCTATTTAATGAACTGCACCTTGGAGAACGCCAACCGCATCATCCGCGTTTGGTCGAAGGCGCACGTTATTCTGGTCAACTGCGAAGTCAATCTGGAGAACGGCCACGAATTCATCTGGCTGGAAGATTCCCAAGCGCGTCTCAGCTATTACAACACGACGTGGAACGGCCGCCGCGACCCGGACCCGGCCCGCATCGGCGTCCACAAAGGCAATTCCAAATCCATCATCTCCCGGAACGTTAAGCGGTTGAATTACAACCCGCTCGACGATGTGAGCCCGTTCTTTGCAACCTCGCATGACGAAATCAGCGTGCAGGCGCGCGTCAACGGCGGCGGTTGGCGAGACGTGTCGCCTAAAGGCGTCGGCGAAAACGGCGTCGGCCCCGTCGGCGATCCGCGCTTTGCGATGCCGACGCTCGGCAACGGCACGCACGAAGTTCGTGTACGTTACAGCAATAACGGCCGCCAAGGGCCCCTTTCGGACGTGTTGACCTACCGGGTCAACAAGGGGCGGGTCGATGAACGCTCCGTCAAAATCGTCAAAGGCTCGGCGAATTCCGGCCCGGTCGCGCCGGCGTCAAACCCCGCGCCCCCCGCTCCCGCCGCACCGACGAACACTTCCTCCTCCTCCGGCGCGTCGTCGTCCGTATCGGGATCGGGCGATTTCATCGCGCTTAAGGACCATACGAGCCTGTTCGGCCTGAAGGCGAACGGCGACGTCGGATCGCTCGTTTCCGCCAAGGGCGGATACGGGGTGCGCGGCGGGCGCTATGATCAGCAGGCCGACTTTCTCCCGAAGGACGGGCGCAACGAAGCGTTTCTTGTCGATTTCAACGGGCCCGTGCGCAATGTGAATCTAACGCTGCAAATGATGTCCGTGCGCGAGCGCGGCGGCCTTGATGAAAGCGCGCGCTGGGTCGCGCTCGATGCGAACGGCCGCGTCGTGGACCAGGGCGCGTTGATCGCCGGGGCCGGCCAGATGGTGAGTTCATCGACGGGCAGGCGGCGTTTTTCGATCAAAGCGCGCAGCGGGTTCGACGCGCTTTATGTGGCGCCGACCGCCTATCGCGACGGCGACGGCGTAACGTTTTACGACAACAATTCCGACTTTCAGTTTTACGCCGTGACGTATTCACGTCAGGGCGGAAGCGGCGCCGCGCGGACGGCGCAACGCAAGGTCGGCGATCTCGACGCCAACGCTATTTTGCTCGAGACGGCCAAAGAGCTCGGCGGCGCGCTTGCGCGCGTACCGCAGGACCCCGAAAAAGCGATCGTCGCTTACACTCAAAGCCCGGCCGCTCAACCCGGCGCCTTCGCGGACGGCGACGGCTTTTAATCGGGGAGCGGGCGCGCATCGTAGCGGTGCGCGTCAAACCGACCGCGCCTGGAGATCCTGATAGGCGGCGAGCGTTGCGGCGGCGACGCGGTCCCATGCGATCGACGATAAATCCGGGCGCTGATCCTCTGTTGGCGGCGCATCCGCCAGGAGCTTCGCCAGCGCGCTTGCGTCTAGCGCCCCGCTATAGCGTCTGAACCAACGATCGCCGAAACGGCCGGCGAGTTCGTCGAAGACGGCCGAGGCCGGCACGACGACGGCGCGGCCGGCGGCGAGCGCATAATGCACCGACCCCGAATTGAAAATCTGTCGATACGGAAAAGCGCACAGATCGGCCGCGCGCACGAGGCGCCCGAGCTCCTCGTCGTCGACATAGCCGAGCCGGAGGTCCACGCGCGCCGCGCCGTCGGCCGCAGCGCGCAACGCGGCGTTAAGGCCTTGGGCGTCGGCATGCACTTTGCCGGCCACGACGAGCCGCCAGTCGGGCGGAGCGGCTTCAGCGAAGGCGGCGATTAATGCCGGTACATTCTTATACGGACGAATCATGCCGAAATGCAGGAGAATGCGGCCCTCGGTGGGTAGGCCGAGCGCGGCGCGCGCCGCCGCGCGTGAGATCGTCAGCGCCTCCGCTTCCGGATAAGTGCCATGCGGAATAACATAAGACGGCTTACCCGCGATCGCGGTCAACTCCTCAAACGCGCGCGCGCGCCCGGCCTCGCTGAGATGCACCGTCGCATCGCACTGGCTTAGAAACCGCCGCCAGAAAAACCGGCCGAGCGGACCCGGCCGATAGTCGTGGGCGCCGAGATTATGGACCGTCCAAACAATGCGGCCACCGCGCGCGCGCAGGATAGGCGCAACCAACGAGCGCTCGCCGATGAGCCGCAGCCAATAAATGAGGCGCGCTTTCACGCCGACCGCCGGCGGGGCGGCTTGCGGCCAATGAACGTGGAGAATGTCGGCGCCGGCCGTCAGCCCGGCGCGCGCGTCGTACCGGCGCATGTCGGCGCCGGCCGCGATTAAAGCCTCGAAGAGATGACCAGGATACGGATTCGTCGGTTGACGATCGGGGTTTTGAAGGACGCGCATGCCGCGCCTCGTCTTAAGAACGCGCCGTTTCGGCTTTTATTCGGCGGGGCGCGGGAACGTCTGCCGGCCGGCTGCGCCGTTTGCAAATCGGGGCGGGGCGCCCGCAAGCGTCAATGGACGCGGCGCCGCGATCTCCACGACCGGCCGCGTGGCCCAGGCCGCGGCCGCGATCAAGGCGATGAAAATCATACCCTCAATTTGCCAGAGCGGCATCGTCGCCAAGTTGAACAGAATAAAGCCCAGCCAGACCGACAACAGATACCGGGTTTCCGTGCGTCCGATCGTCCGTAAAATCGAATAAGTCAGCGCACTGAAAAAAGCGACCAAGGCGGCGAGGCCGACCAGCCCGAACTCGTAAAGCTGCGACACAAACGTGTTGTGTGCATAGAGCGGAAATTCATCGCGCCACGAGTTCGGGCCGAACCCCCACAAACGCTCTTCAAGACCGCCATTGCGCCACGAGTCGATATAGTAGCTCCAAATATGCACCCGACCGGTCAAGAGTTCGCGCTCGTTCGACGTGAATTCCTCCGGGCGCTTGACGATGACGTCGATTCCCCGAGCCGTTTCCGCAACATCCGCAAACCGATCGACATAGTCTTGCGGCACGAAAGCGAGGGCGCCGAAGCCGGCGAACGCCGCGACGAGCAATACCAAGGGCCGCGCTTTCGGCGCCGTCGACGTCATGACGACCGAAAAGAAATACGCAACGGCGATCGGCCCCATACCGATCAACGCGGTGCGATAATTCGCAAAGAATAGCCCTGCGAAAGACCACAAGACGCCGAGAAATCCATAAATGCGACCGTGGCGCGTGCTGGCGTTGACGGTCACGAAGAGGAACATCAGCAAGATGCCGGAGAAGACCGATTCGTGGTCGTATCCGCCGATATAATTAAGGCCGGCCGCCTTCAGCGCGCTAAAATCATCCGTGGTCGCCCCGGACTTCGGCATGTCTAGGCCGACGGATGCGACCTGCAAAAGGATTGGCGCGAGCATGGCGACCGACAGAAGACGGAAAACGTCGCGCGCGCCGACCCGCTGAATCGCCGTGCGCGCAAGCAGCGCGATCGCCAGAAAATAGCCCCATTTCGACAGCGGCTCGATCATGCGCAGGATCTCGCCGTTCAAGAGCGCGCTTACGATCGTCACGCCGATGAGGGCGTATACGGGCACAAGGACGCGCAGGGCGAGCAGACGCAGTTCGACGAACAAAAAGCAAAAGCCGATCGTCGCGATGGAGAGCAGCGCATTCAACGACAAGCCGGCGGCGACGGACTGATAGGTGATCTCGTGGAGCGCCGAGGCCATCAAGCGCAGCCAAATCACGAAACACAGAACCGTAAGCGACCGATCCCGAATTTCCGCAAGGTTCATGAACAGCCATACGAACGTGGCCGCGCCGACCGCTACGATGATCCCAGTCCAAAGCATGGTCTCAACCTCGTTACGCTGACGGTCCGTACGCGCGCCGACGTCAACCGCCGAAAGGCGGTCTTCGACGGCGGTGATCGAAAGAGCCGCCGCGCCCCAGTCAATCTAAGGGGCGCGGCGGTCCGATTCGCTTAGCTCGCGGCCGCTGAGCGCTCGCGCGCGCGCCCGACAGGCTCTTTGACGTTGACGGACTTCTTGGAGCCGCCCCCGCCCGCACGGCGCTTGCGTCCGCGCGGCGAGGAGAAGTCGTCGTCATTCGTGTAGTATTTGGCGTCGTAGAAACCGGCCGTTTGCATCGACGACAGATGCGCCTGGGTCAACACGGCCCCGGCGATCGTCACGCCGCCGCTGATGAGCTGTTGGTGTGCGTCGCGAACCAACGGCGTCTTCGTGGACCGCCATTTGATTGCGAGGACGACGCCCGCACAGTGCGCGCCGACGATGACGGCTTCCGGGAAGGCGAGCACCGGCGGCGCGTCGATCACGACCCGCGTGTAGTCGGCGGACAGACGTTTGATGAGGTCTTCGAACGCCTTCGACTTTAAGAGCTCCGTCGGACGACCGTAGAAGCCCGTCGCCGGGAGGACGACGAGATCGCTCAACTCGTCTTTGATGATCGCCTCGGAAAGGGCGGCTTCGCCGCGCAGGACGTCTTCGATGCCGACGGCGACTTCCGCGCCGAGATATTCGGCGACCGCCGGGCGACGCAGGTCCGTGTCGACGAGGATGACGCGTTCGCCGACCGCCGCACACGAACGGGCGAAGGCGAGCGCGGTCGACGATTTGCCTTCCTGCGACACCGCGGAGGTGAAAAGAAGCGGCGTCGCTTTGGCTTGGCCGGAGAACCCGTCGCGCGGATTGTCGGGCGCGGCCATATCGAGCATCACGGCCATGCGGTTGACGCTGTCGGAGTAGATGCTCCGTGGGCGTTGGATGATCATGTCCGAGATGTGGCTGGCGTTCTTCATCGCACGCACTTCCGGCACGTAACCGAGCGCGCGGACCGGAACCGTCTTTTCAAGTTCCTGGACAGAGTCGACCGCATGCGGATTGTAATCCATGATGAGGCCGGCGGCGACGCCCACGAGAACGCCCGCGACGCCCGCAATCAGGAGATACACGCTGAGCTGCGGGGCGTAGGGCACGGCGCCGGCGCGCGCGGGCTCGAGGACCCGTGCGTCGGCGCTGATCGCTTTTTCGCCCTCGGTGCGCACCTTCGCCGTCGACAAGAACGCCTCATAGGCCTGCCGGCTCGCAGAGGCCTGACGCTCCAACTCGCGCAGCCCCACTTGGAACGTCTCGCGCTCGCGCAGGACGTCGGACAATTCGTCGAGTTCGGTGGACAGCGCCGACTCGACTTCTTGCGCGACTTTCAACTCGTCGCGCAGCCCGGCGGCGATGCGCGTCTGTTCCGTCCGCACAAGGTCGCGCATGGCGGCGACTTGCTGCGCGGCGGTTTCATATTTCGGGTGCCCCGAGAGATAATCTTTGGACACGACCGAAAACTCGCGTTCAGCTTCGTTGAGGCGCTTTTGCAGGTCCAGCAAGGCCGGCGAGGAAAGCTGCTGCGAGATGCCTTCTTTGTTGAGGCGTTCGACTTTCAGCTCCAGAAGACGCCGTTCGCCGCGCGTTTTCGCAAGCGTTTCTTGGAGCGCGACCACGCGGCGCTCTTCCAAGCTCGCTTCGCCGCCGGAGATGAGGCCGTTTTCAACGCGATACTGTTCAACGCGCGTCTCAGCCGCCGACAGTTCCTCGCGCAGCCGTTCGATGCGGTCGCCGAGAAGTTCGTTCGACGCTTCGGACGCTTGGAACTTCGCGGCGCGCTGTTGTTCCAAATACGTCTTCAAGAGCGCGTCGAGCACGAGCGCGGCCTTCTCCGGGCTGTCGTCGAGATAGGCGAGCTCAACGATTTTCGTCTCGCCTTTACGGCTGACCGTCAGGTTGCGCGTCACGCGGCGGGCGGCGAGGACGACGGGTTCTTGGTCGATCGAGCCGGCGCGCCGATCGAGGCGGATCGCGGCGAGCGGGCCGCGTTTGGCGTCGGCGTCGACGTCCGCCTCGGACAGCGCTTTGACCCGATCGGAGACGTCGGCGTCGTCGATCTCGAGCGCGGTGCGCAATTGCGGATTGTCGAGGATCGCGGCGCGCACGAGCGAGGGGGAGCGCAGAACTTCGACCTCGGTGTCGATTTCGTCGTTTTTGCGAGACGAACGTTCATAGCCTTCGGTGCTGGAAACGCTGGCGCCCGTCACCTCGAAGATAAGTTCGGCGGTCGCGCGATATTGGCGCTCCGTCACGAGAAACAACGCGGCGCCGCCGGCGAGCGCGATCGCGAGAAAAGCCGTGAGAATTGCAGCGCGTCGTTTCAGAAAGTTCCATATCGACGCAGGATCAAGCATGTCCGCCACCGCGCCGCCGTCCGCATTTTGGGCGGGCCGATAGCCGCCGTTGGGCCGTAAATCGTAAGCGGTCATCGTCATGTTCCTCGCACTTTGCCGCGTCGGCGGGGCTCCCCGACGCGACGCAAATGAACTCTGCGTTGTTAACCCTGCCGGCGCCAGCGCTAGTTTGCGGCCCGTGGGGCGGCGAACGGCCCGTTTCCGAGCCGACGCACGCCCCCCGCACGATCAATATTCGTGCCAGCAAAAAGAGAAATTCCGGCCGTTTTCTTCGCGCGAACGCCGCAAATCGGTAATCGTTTCGGCCTCGTCGAAGCGTGCAACAACTGCTTTCAACGGGTCATAGCGCCATGGGCCCCGCATGTTAACTGATCGAATCGCAATTCGGGCCGACGCTGGGAACACATCTCGCGACCATACATCGCATGGGGGTCGACGAAATGCGAGGAGGCGAATTTTTCGCCCGTCCCGACCGCATACCGACGCGAACGCTTGTCGTTAACCTCGCCTTAACGGCGAACACCTACCCGGAGTTGATGGTCGACGACACGCTCGCGCCGTCTCGGTTCGGGGCCGACCGGCGCGCCGCGCGCCGGCGGATGCGCCGGTGGTTTCGGGTCCGCGGTTTTCCTCGGCCCCGGGGACTTGCGTTCATCACGGCGCTGAACGTTATCGTGTGGGCCGTGATTTTGTCCGCGGCGTTCGGCGGGCGGACGTAAGGCCGGCGGATCGCCGTTGAGCCGCCGGAGACGTAAACGACGATGACGCTGCCGAATTTCTTCATCGTCGGAGCCGCAAAATCCGGCACGACGTCCCTCGCCGCCTATCTGCGCCAACATCCGGACGTTTACTTTTCACCCCGAAAAGAACCCAACTACTTCGCGTTTTACGGGGAGGAACCGTCCGCCGCCGGCCCTGCGCCGGAAGCGGTCGTGCGAAAACTCTACCTGAGCCACACGGTCAACGATTTCGATGCGTACCGCGCGCTCTTCGCCGCGGCGAACGGGGAGAGCGCGCTCGGCGACGCCTCCGTTCGCTATCTCTACGAGCCGCGCGCAGCCGAACGCATCCGCGCCCACGCGCCGAACGCGCGCATCGTCATCGTCCTGCGCGAGCCCGCGCGCCGCGCCTATTCGCACTACACCATGAACCGCCAACACCAGCTGGAAACGCTGTCGTTCGACGGCGCGCTTGAGGCCGAAGCCGACCGGCGCGCCGCCGGATGGGGTTACGACTGGCATTATGTCGGCGTCAGTCGCTATGCGGAACAAGTCAAACGCTATCTGGACCAATTCGGCGAGGACGCGGTCAAAACGATCCTGTTTGAAGACTTCGCGGACGATCCGGCGTCGGTTTATCGCGACGTTTGCACCCATATCGGCGTCGACCCCAGTTTCGCGCCGGACTTCTCGGTTCGAGAAAAAGTGACGGTTTGGCCCAAAAACGCGGCGCTCGACCGGTGGCTCAATTGGCCCAATCCGATGCGCGAGGCGCTGGAGCGCGGGCCGACGCGCCGCGTCGCGCGCCGGCTCTTTAACGCCGTGCGCGCGAAAAACGCGGTCCCGCCGCCAAAATTGTCGCCGGATACCCACGCGCGGCTAAAAGAGACTTTCAAAGACGACGTCGCCGAGCTTAGCGTGCTCCTTGGACGGCCGACCGGCTGGAACTAACCGTCCGCTGAGGGCGCTTCGCCCGCGTCGACGGCGGCGGGGCTAAGGACGAGGTCGCGCCCCGCGCGCGGCTCACGCACCGCGTTCTCAATCAAACCCGGCGTTTCGAGCGCCCCGTCGACGCCCGGCAATTCATAATCGGCGAATTTGCGCGCCCGCGGCAGGACGCGCGTTTCAACGCCGCCGAGAAGATCGTTGTACTTGCGAACGGACATATCGATCGCCTTGCCGAGGCCGGCGAGATGGTCGCCCATTTTGCGCAAGCTATCGTAAATGTCTTTCGCCATAGCCGCGACCGCGACCGCGTTTTCGGCGGCTTTCTCCTGGCGCCATCCGTAAGCGGCGGATTTCAAGATCGCGACGAGCGTCGTAGGCGTCGCGATCAGCACTTTCTTGTCGAAGGCTTCCTGGAAAAGATCCGGCCGCGTTTCCATTGCGGCGGCGAAATAGTTTTCGCCGGGAACGAACATGACGACGAAGTCGAGCGAGTCCCGAAGATGGTCGGCGTATTCGCGCGCCGCGAGCGCTTTGACGTGGGTGCGCAGATCGTTCGCATGCCGCTCAAGGCACGCAACGCGCGTCGCCTCGTCTTCGGCCTCCAGCGCATCGAGATAGGCCGTCAGGGAGACCTTCGCGTCCACTGCGATAACGCGCGCGCCGGGCAACTGGACGACCATGTCCGGCTGACGGCGGCGTTCGCCGTCGTCAAGGGCGAC
>JBCCZS010000137.1:0-8808 GCA_039187035.1 Pseudomonadota bacterium
CCGTCTACCGGGCATTGAGGCTGGTCGCGATTACGACTTCGCCCTCACGACGGGGCCCGACGGCTCGCGCGTCTATCTCGACGGGTCCGAAGTCGCCCAGACCGACTTCGCGGTCGACCTGCGCCAGAACGCCGAGTTCATTCAGTTCGGCGGGCGCGGCTGGGCCTCCGAGACCGGCACCGCCGGCTTCGACGCTCCCTTCGCCGGCACGATCGCCGACAAACGCTTCTTCGACCAGGCGCTCGAGCCCGACGACGTCGCAGCGTTGTTCGATCCGGAAGCGCCCGCCTTCGCCGGTCCGTTTACGATCGATCCGCCGGACATCTTATAATCGGCCTACGAACGGTGATCTTCGCTCATTGAGCGAATACTAAGAAAAATCTTGCGATTAAAATTCGTTGCTGTACATATTAAATATAGATAGCGGGTCATTAAATACATGATGCGCCTCGGCCCAGTTCGGTAAGTGCTTTGACGCGAGAGCGTGGTCGCCGCTGATAAATGGGCGCCGCCGGTCGCCGCATCGCGGGCGCCGGGGACGCGGCCCCTGAAACGTGGCGCGATATTTGCGCCGCCAAAGACTTGTTTGGGAATACGTCGCTAAGGATCAAATCGTGGCCGACTACCGCGAAGCATTTACGGCGGCTGACTACCGCGGCTTTGAACCGAATGCGGAAATTTTACGGTATCTGGAAGAAGCCCGCGCGCGTCTCGGATTGACCCGTGGCGAGATGAACGTCTTGGACTACGGCGCCGGTCGCGGCTCTTTCGTCCTTCGCCTGCGCGAAGCGGGCTACAACGCTTATGGCGCCGACGTCGATCTCAAACCGGCGGGCGTCGCGCGCCCGCATCTGGCCGCGCTCGGGCTCGACGTCGACGACGTCGTACGCGTCATCGACGCGAACGGGCGGACCGGCTTCCCCGACGGATACTTTCATTTCGTCTTTACACACTACGTATTGGAGCACGTTGCGGCGCTTGATCCCGTGACGCGGGAAATTGCGCGCGTCACCGCGCCGGGCGGCGAAGGCTTTCATGTTTATCCCGGCCAATACCGGCCGATCGAGGCGCACCTCTACATGCCGCTCGTACACTGGTTGCCCAAAAACGGCGTGCGCCGTGCGCTGATCGGCGCCTGCGTGCGCGCCGGCATCGAACCGCATTGGCCGTGGCTTGACGACGCGGCGCCGGTAGCCCGCGCCGACGCCTATCATCAATATACGGTCGATCGCACTTTTTACCGAAGCTACGACGTCGTTCGCGGGGCCTTTGTGCGCGACGGCCTGGCCGTTGAACCGGTCGTGTTGAGCCACCCGAAATTGGCGACGGTCGACGCCTTGCCGGGCCCGCTTCGCCATGCGAGCGAGGCGGCGGTGCTGACGTTCAAGACCGTGCAGATCGTAACGCGAAAGCCGACCGCGCCAGTCGTGCAAACGATGAACGGCGCGGGCGCGCCCCCGGCGAAAGCCGACGCACGTCGCTCGGCCTTCGCCGCCGAGTAAGACGGTCCTCAACACCGACGCGCGTCTTTGGGGCGACCGCCCGGCGTGAAGGCCCCGACAAGCCCGCTTTCGCAACCCGCGCGCCCGTGGCACATACCGCATACGCACTGCGCGGACGGCGCGACGGCGACGGGCCATACGGTCAGCAGCCGCACGCGCTTTTTTGCCCACAGGCGGTTGAACGGGAGCACCAGGCGGAATGATGAGCGTCGGTTACGGGTTTCGCACCACGATCTTGTTCGCGGGCGCGATTTGTCAGGTCTGGTTTTCCGCTCAACCTGAGTTTTTCGGGATTTCCTCGACGATCGGCGCGCGCTCCGACGCCGATCGAACCTTTCTGATCCCGGCGGGCGTCGCGTTCGCGATTTGGGGCCCCTTGTTTCTCGGCTCGTTCCTCTTTGCGATTTACCACGCGTTCGTCAGCATGCGGGTCGATCTCGTGGCGCGTGTCGGTTGGTACGCGGCGTTCGCGTTTTGGGGCAACGCGCTCTGGGCGCTTTACACCCCCGCCTTCGGTCCGGGCTGGGCGAGCTTTTTTCTCTTGCTCGCGATCGCCGCGCCGCTTTACGCCGCGATCGTCGCCGTTCGCCGCGCAGGGGCGCAACCCCTCGCGCGCAACATCGCCTTGTCGCCGATATTCGCGCTTGCCGGATGGCTGACGGTCGCGACCCCGGCCGGCTTGTCGCTCGCCGCGAAGTTCACCGGCTTCAACCCGCTCGGGCTCAATGCGATCGCGGCGTCGCTCCTCGTTTTGGTTCCCTGGACGCTCTTGGTGGCGACGCTCGCCTACCGGATACGCTCGGTCGTCTATTCGATCCCGATCCTGTGGGGGCTATACTTCGTTTACGTCGCAAACCGCGCGCGGGACGTCGAGATCCTATGGATGGCGGCCGCCGTCGCGGCCGCGTTGATCGCGATCGCGACGGTTGCGGGCAAGGTCCGACGGCTGACGGCGGCTTGATGCGTCCCGTTCAGGCAAGCGCGCTAAATCACGGCCCGGATCTCAGTTGCGCATCGCCAATTCAAAGTCCTCGGCGGTGACGGGATAGCCGAGATGGTCCGGGATGGTCACGACCTTCTGTCCGTCGCGAACTTCGACGCTGATATGCACCGGCTCAATCGGGCGCGCCGCCGCATCGCTCCGCGCGGCGGCGACGTCGGCGCTGAGGCTTAACAGTTCGAGGTTGCGCGCCGTCGGAAAAATAACGCGCCGGCGCCCGGCGCTGCGATTGGCGAGCGCGTCGAGCGGGCGCATCCAAAGACACGCGCAAGCCTCCGACCCGTCCGGGCTCGGCGTTTGGTCAGCCGGCGCTGCAGCCAAGAAAAAGTGCGTATCGAAACGTTTGGGGATGACTTCCGGGGCCACCCATCGCGAAAACGCCGTCAGCGCGCGCAGGTCCAAGCGCAAGCCGTGCTCGGCGAGGAGAGGTGCGAACAGCGCCGCGTCAGCCTCGACGGCGGCGCGCGCCGCGCCGAGCTTGGCGGCGAGCGCGCCGGAGACGGGCGCGCCGTCCTTGGTCGCCAGGAGAACGCCGACCTCTTCGAAGGCTTCGCGGGCGGCGGCGACTCGCGCGGCGTTGAGCGCCGCATCGTCGTCGAGGCCCAGCGCCCGCTCCGCCCATACCGGATCGCCGTCGGCCGGGTCGATCCGCCCGCCCGGGAACACCAGCGCGCCGCCCGCGAACTCAAGACCCGCGCCGCGTTCCACCATGAGGACTTCGAGCGCCGGCCCCGCGCCCGCCGCGGCGTCGCGGAGCAACAAGATGGTCGCTGCGGGAACGGCCGGCGGCGGCGCGTGCGGCGTCATTTAAAGAGGCTCGATCCGCCTTCGCGCTTCGGCCGGAGCGCGACATTGGGGTCGCTAGGCGCTTTGAGGACGCGAACGGCCCCGTAGCCGCCGGCCGCCACGCCCGCGAGGGACAACGGCCACATCCACCACGCGAGGCCGCCGGCAGCCAATCCTTGCACCGCCAACAACCCGATGCTCGCCGACGCCAAGCCGCCGATCGGCGCCCAACGCCGGCCGACGAAAAGCGCGATTGCGGCCGCGACGAACGCCGACGCCGCCCAACCGACCGCGATGAGGAGTTGATAGACGGCGGTCGGCCGCACGCCGTCCGCAAGCGGCGCGGCGACGCCCGCCACACGTTCAAACCCCGCCGCCACGAACATCGCCGCGACGACGGCGATGACGACGCCGACGATCGATCGAGCCAAACGGAGCCTCGCTCTTGCTACGCGGCGTTTTTGTAGAGCGTCTCGCCTTTGGCGGCCATGTCGCGGAACGCCTCAGGCGGGTTGAACCGCGCGCCGTATTTCTGCGCGAGCGCTTCGGCCGTGCGCACGAACGCCTCCAAGCCGACGGTGTCGATGTAGCTCATCGGTCCGCCGGTCCAGGGCGCAAAGCCCCAACCGAAAATGGCGCCGAGGTCGGCCGACTGCGGATCAAAGACGATCCCGTCCGCATAACACTGCGCCGCCGGGATCAATTGAGCGTAAAGCAGTCGCTCTTTGGCTTCATCGAGTGACGGTTGCTCGGCCGCAAGCGGGTAGAAATCGTGGATCCCCGGCCAGAGGCTCTTTTTGCCGCCCTCCGGATAATCGTAGAACCCGCCGCCGGACTTGCGGCCTTTGCGCCCGAGCTCGACGACCATTTTCTCCAGGAAGCCCTCAACGCCCGTCGGCTGATAGGCGTCGCCCATCTCCTGCTTGGCGGCTTTGGTCAAAAGGAGACCCAACTCGAGCGAGGTCTCGTCCGTCAGCGCTAACGGGCCGACCGGCATGCCGAGCGACTTTGCCGCGTTTTCGATCAAGGCCGGCTTGACGCCGTCTTTGACCATCAACATGGCCTCGTTGAGGTAAGGCGGGACCACGCGGTTCGTGTAGAACCCGCGGGTGTCTTTCACGACGATCGGCGTTTTCTTGATTTTCGCGACATAGTCGAGCGCCGTCGCGAGCGACCGGTCGCCGGACCCCTCGCCCGGAATGATCTCGACTAGCGGCATTTTGTCGACCGGCGAGAAGAAGTGGATCCCGATGAATTGGTCCGGACGCTCGGAATTCTTCGCAAGACCCGTAATCGGCAAGGTCGAGGTGTTCGAGGCGAAGATCACGTCCTGGCCGATGGCCGCTTCGGTTTTCTTAATCACGTCGGCTTTGACGCCCGGATCTTCGAAGACCGCTTCGATCACGAGATCGACGTCCTTGATGTCGGCGTAGTCTTCGGTCGTTTTAATCCGCGCCAGGAGCGCCTCGCCGGCGTCTTTTGAAATCTTGCCGCGGGCGACGCCTTTATCGACGATCTTCTTGGAATAGTCCTTGCCTTTTTCGGCCGCCGCCACGTCGCGGTCGAGGAGGACGACGTTCATGCCCGCTTTGGCGGTCACGTACGCGATGCCGGCGCCCATCATCCCGGCGCCGAGGACGGCGACGGTTTTTAGCTCGGTCGGACCGACGCCTTCCGGGCGTTGTTCGCCCTTTTCCGCAGCCTGCTTGTTGACAAACAGCGTACGGATCATATTCCGCGCCTGAGGATCTGCAATCAGCTTGGTGAAATATTTGGACTCAATGCGAAGCGCCGTGTCGATCGGCACGATCGAGCCTTCATACATGCTGGAGAGAATGTACCGGACGGCCGGATAATTGTGCTGGGTTTCGCGTTGAGCCATGGCGCTCGCCGCCATGAAGAACTGCACCGAACGCGGATCCATCGCGCCGCCGCCGCCAGGAAACTTGAAACCTTTTTTGTCCCAAGGCTGCGTTACCTTCGGGTTGGCTTTCGCCCATTCCTTGGCTTTCGCGACGAGTTCAGCTTGCGGAACAATGTCGTGGATGAAGCCTTGGCCTTTGGCGGTCGCGGCGTCTACGGGCTTTCCTTGCGTCGCCAACATCGCGGCGTTCTGCAGCCCGCCGAGGCGCGGCAGGCGCTGCGTGCCCCCGGCGCCCGGCAACAGCCCGACTTGGACCTCCGGCACGCCGAATTGCACTTTCGGATTGTCGGACGCCAACCGATAGTGGCACGCGAGCGCGACTTCCAAACCGCCGCCGAGCGCAAGCCCGTCAATTGCGGCGACGACTGGCTTGGCGCTCGCCTGGCCTTTTTGGAGCGCTTTGGCCGGTTGGCCCCCGGTCTCCATTTTGCGGAAGATCCGGTTCATCTGGAACGCCTGCTCGAACGCGTCGCCCGCCGTGTCGGCTTTCATCGAGGCGATCATGTTGAGGTCGGCGCCGGCGAGGAAACCGGCCGGTTTTGCGGAGGTCAACACAAGGCCCTTGAGCGCCTCGTCTTCGACAAAGCGGTCGACGAACGCCGCGAATTCCGCCAGGAGCGCGCCGTTCCATACGTTCATGGACGCGCCTTTAAGGTCGATCGCAAGAACCGCAATGCCGTCATCGTCGACGTCTACGGAGAAATTCTCATAGGTCATAAGGGTGTCGCTCATTCGTATCGGAATTAATTGACGCGTTCGATGATCGTCGCGGTGCCCATGCCGCCGCCGATGCACAGCGTAATCAGCGCGGTCTCCTTGCCGGAGCGTTCAAGCTCGTCGACCACGGTGCCGAAGATCATCGCGCCCGTCGCGCCGAGCGGGTGGCCCATGGCGATGGCGCCGCCGTTCACGTTGATCTCATTGTGGTCGATGTCCAGCGCTTGCATGAAGCGCAACACGACGGAGGCGAACGCTTCGTTCAGTTCCCAGACGTCGATGTCGTTTTTCGTCATGCCCGCCCGGTCCAAAGCGCGCTGCGCGGCGAATTCGGGGCCGGTCAGCATAATCGTCGGCTCCGATCCGATGGACGCCATGGAGCGGATGCGTGCGCGCGGCTTCATGCCCGCTTTCTCGCCGGCCTCTTTCGTCCCGATCAGGACGGCCGCGGCGCCGTCGACGATGCCGGAGGAATTACCGGCGTGGTGCACGTGGTTGATCGCCTCGAACTCGGCGTATTTTTGGAGCGCGACGGAATCAAACCCGAAATTTTCGCCCATCATCGCGAATGACGGCGACAACGCGCCGAGCGACTGCATGTCCGTCTCGGCGCGGACGGTCTCGTCGCGGTCGAGCACGACCTCGCCGATGACGTCCTTGACCGGCACGATCGATTTCTCAAAACGGCCTTCGGACCAGGCCTGCGCGGCGCGCTTCTGGCTTTCGACGGCGTAGGCGTCGCAATCGTCGCGCGAGAAGCCGTATTTGGTCGCGATCAGGTCCGCCGAGACGCCTTGCGGCACAAAATATGTGTCGAACGCGGCGGCCGGGTCGGTCGCCCAGGCGCCCCCGTCCGAACCCATCGGCACGCGGGACATCGCCTCGACGCCGCCGCCGATCGTCATGTCGGATTCGCCCGACTTCACTTTCGCGGCGGCGATGTTCACCGCTTCAAGGCCCGAGGCGCAAAAGCGGTTAACCTGAATGCCCGAAACCGTCTCGGCGAAACCCGACATCAACGACGCGGTGCGCGTGATCACCGCTCCTTGCTCGCCCACCGGCGAGACGACGCCGAACGCGATGTCGTCAACGCCGTCGGCGGCCAAATTGTTGCGGGTGCGAACAGCGTCAAGCGCTTGCGTCGCGAGCGACAGCGGCGTGATTTCGTGGAGCGAGCCGTCGGGCTTGCCTTTACCGCGCGGGGTGCGAACCGCGTCGAACACATAGGCTTCGGTCATGGGCGGCGTCCTTTATTGAAAATGCGGGCAGCAACGGCCGCGTTTCGGCGAGGGCGCGGCTTGGGCGGCGCTCGTTGCGTCTCGTGCGAGAGGTAAGGGCGCCGGCCGCGCGTGGCAACGACGCGCTGCAGATTCGGATAGGGCGCCGGACCGGTTTTGGAACCGCGCAGGGCCTTTGCCGCCGGGGCGTCCACGATTTAATAGCGATTGGGACGCCGGCGCCGCACTGGGATGGCTAAGGGACGGCTAAGGCATACCGAAGGAGACGCGATGACGCCCCCCGATTCCGGCTCCCCCGCCGCAGCCGACAACCTCGACGCGATCCGCGGCCGGATCCGAGCGCATACGTTGATCGACGAGACGGAATTGACGCGCGCGCTCGCCGCTGCGGCCGATCTCGGGCCGCCGGCCCGCGCCCGCGCGCGAGAAGCGGCCAAAGCGTTCGTCGCCTCGGCGCGGGCGGACGCGTCCCGATCGGGCCTCATCGATAAGTTCCTCCAGGAGTACGGCTTGTCGACCGCCGAAGGCGTCACCCTGATGCGGCTCGCCGAAGCGCTGTTGCGCACCCCGGACGCCGCGACCGCGGACGCCTTAATCGAAGACAAAATCGAGGCCGGGGATTGGCGCGCCCATGTCGGCAAGAGCCCCTTCCCGCTGGTGAACGTCTCGACGCGCGGGCTCATGGTCGCCGCCGCCTGGCTCGACGACGCCGAGCCCCGCGGGGCCGGCGGCAAGCTCGTCGCCGCGACCAAGTCGCTTCTCGACCGCGTCGGCGAACCGGTGATTCGCGCCTCGGTCATGCAAGCGATGCGGGTCATGGGCGAGCATTTCGTTCTCGGCGAGACCATCGAAGAAGCCGGCCGGCGCGGTCGGCAATACGCAAAAGCCGGGTACGGATTTTCTTACGACATGCTCGGCGAGGCCGCGCTCACCGCTGACGACGCGTCCAAATTTTTCGACGCCTATGCCGGCGCGATCGACGCCATCGCAAAAACTGCCCATGCGGACGACCCGGTCGACAATCCCGGGATTTCCGTCAAGCTCTCCGCGCTGCATCCCCGCTACGAGTATGGGAAGAAAGACCGGGTCCTCAACGAGCTCGGCGGGTCCCTGCGCGCGCTCGCCGAACGCGCCAAGAACGCGAACATCGGCTTCAACGTCGACGCCGAAGAAGCCGATCGGCTGGACCTGTCGCTCGACCTCATTGAAAGCGCGCTGCGCGATCCGGCGCTCGCCGGCTGGGACGGGTTCGGCGTCGTCGTGCAGGCCTATCAGCGCCGCGCCTTGCCGGTGATTGACTGGCTCGCGACCCTCGCGCGCGCCACGGGCCAGCGCATGATGGTGCGCCTCGTCAAAGGCGCCTATTGGGACGCGGAAATCAAACGCGCGCAGGTGATGGGGCTTGCGAGCTACCCCGTCTTCACGCGCAAAACGAACACCGACGTCAGCTTCCTCGCCTGCGCACGCAAACTCATCGACAACGCCGACGTGTTCTTTCCGCAGTTCGCGACGCACAACGCCCTGACCGCGGCGACGGTGCGCGACATGGCGGGCCCGGACGTTCGCTACGAGCTCCAACGGCTGCACGGAATGGGCGAAGCGCTCCACGACCGGCTCCTCGAGCAGGGCGTCAAAAGCCGC
>JBCCZS010000138.1:0-8777 GCA_039187035.1 Pseudomonadota bacterium
ACGCGCCGACCGAAAAGCGTATCCCCCGTCGCGACGGCCTCGGCGCGTTGCGGGCCGCGCCCGTCTTCGTGCTGGTCGAACCGCAGATGGGCGAGAATATCGGTGCGGCGGCCCGCGCCATGCTGAATTTCGGCGTCTCCGCCTTGCGGCTCGTCGCCCCCCGCGACGGCTGGCCGAACCCGAAGGCCGGCGCGATGGCCGCCGGGGCCTCGTTTGTCGTCGACAATGCGCGGGTCTTCGAAACGGTCGCCGAGGCGACGGCGGACTGCGCCTACGTCCTGGCGACGACGGCGCGCTCCCGGGAGATCTTGCTGCCGGTCCTCGACCCCGCTGAAGCTGCGGACGCGATGAAACCCCGCATCGACGAAGGCGCGCGCTGCGCGGTTCTTTTCGGCGGCGAGCGGGCGGGCCTTGCAAACGACGACGTGATGCGCGCGGACGCGATCGTCACCGCGCCGGTCAACCCGGCGTTCGCGTCGATCAACCTCGCCCAAGCGGTGCTCCTCGTCGCGTACGAATGGGCGCGTGCCGACGGCCGCGCGATCTTCGACAGCCCGCTCGACGGCGCGGCGCCGGCGTCGAAGGCGGACTTCGACGGGCTCGTCGACCATTTGGAAGCCGAGCTGGACCGCGCCGGCTATTTCCATCCGGCGGAGAAGAAACCGGTGATGACGCGCAATTTACGCGCCGCGCTGACCCGCGCCCAATTCCGTGACGGCGAAGTGCGCACCCTGCGCGGCGTCGTCAAAGCGCTCGCGCGCGGGCGCGGCGCTCGGGCGCACGACGCACAGGGCCCCGACGACCAGGGTGCTGTCGAACAGGGCGGGGGCGAAACGGGGACGAGAGATGACGACAGCTAACGACGCCGGCAACGACGCCGGGCCCGCAGCCGCTATGGACGCCGACGGGCTGCAGGCGCGTCGCTTCAAATACTACGACTTCGTGATGGCCGGCTTCGTCGCCGTCCTTATCTGTTCGAACCTCATCGGCGCCGCGAAGCCCGTGCGCATCGGCGATTTTTCGATCGGCCCCGTCGACGTCGGCGTCTTCAGCGCTGGGATCCTCTTCTTTCCGATCTCCTACGTGATCGGCGACGTGCTCACCGAAGTCTACGGCTACGCCCGCGCCCGCCGCGTCGTCTGGGCCGGGTTTGCAGCCGTCTTATTTATGGCGTTCATGGCCTACGTCGTCGTCGCGATGCCGCCGGACCAGGGGTGGGAAGGGCAGGAAGCTTACGAATATGTATTCGGCCTTACGCCGCGGATCGTTTTGGCGTCGGTCGTTGCGTTCTGGGCGGGCGAGTTCGCCAACGCGTACGTGATGGCGAAGATGAAAGTGATGACCGAGGGGCGCCATTTGTGGACGCGCACCATCGGCTCGACGGTCGTCGGCCAGGGCGTCGACAGCCTGTTGTTTTACCCGCTCGCCTTTCTCGGCGTATGGACGCCGGAGAAGGTCCTGACCGTTCTCGTGACCAACTATCTTCTCAAGGTGCTATGGGAAGCGGTGCTGACGCCCGTCACCTACCGCGTCGTCGGGTTCCTGAAGCGCGCCGAGGGGGTCGACGTTTACGACCGGGGTGATGATTTCACGCCGTTCTCCGTCAAGACCTGAACGGCGGCCCCACTCGGCTCCTAAAGTCCGGAAACCGCCGGCCTGGCTGCGGTTTGACAAGGCCGGCCGGCCCCGGTACTCACCCGCGCTTCAGACGGGGTGGCGCGCAAGCCGCCGTTGAAATCGCGCGGGCGGACGGGCCGCCGGCGCCGGCGCGCGCCAATCATAAGGGACCGACACCGGTCCCCGGGAATCTATCCATGTCCAAACGCATTAGCGCGAAATACAAGCTCGACCGGCGCGTCGGCGAGAACGTCTGGGGCCGGCCGAAATCCCCCATCAACAAGCGGGACTACGGCCCCGGCATGCACGGCCAACGCCGCAAAGGCAAAATGTCGGACTTCGGCCTGCAGCTCATGGCGAAGCAGAAGCTCAAAGGCTATTACGGCAACATTTCCGAAAAGCACTTCGAGCGCATCTATAACGAAGCCTCGCGCCGCCGGGGCAACACCGCGGAAAACCTGATCGGGCTCCTGGAAAGCCGCCTCGACGCGATCGTCTACCGCGCGAAATTCGTGCCGACGGTCTTCGCCGCGCGCCAGTTCGTCAACCACGGCCACGTCAAGGTGAACGGCGTCAAAACGAACATTCCGTCGTTCCGCTGCAAGCCGGGCGACGTCGTCGAAGTGCGCGACAAATCGAAGAACATGGCCCTCGTCCTGGAGGCGCTGCAAAGCGCCGAGCGTGACATCCCCGAATATGTCGACGTCGATCCGAAGAAGATGGCGGCGACCTATGTGCGCGTGCCGGAATTCTCCGACGTTCCGTATGCGTGCACGATGGAGCCGAACCTCGTCGTCGAATATTACGCGTCGTAATCGGGAGGCGGTCTTGGCCAAGACCTGGTCCGTTTACCTGTCCGGCGAAATCCACACGGCCTGGCGCGACGAGATTATGGCCGGCGCGGCGGGTCTTCCCGTCGCGTTCGCCGGCCCGGTGACCGATCATCCGGCGTCCGACGATTGCGGCGTCGCGATCTTGGGCTCCGAGACCGACCCGTTTTGGAAGGACCGCAAGGGCGCGCAGATGAACGCGATCCGCACGGGATCGTTGATCCGCGCCGCCGACATCGTGGTGGTCCGCTTCGGCGAGAAATATAAGCAGTGGAACGCGGCGTTCGACGCAGGCTACGCCGCCGCGCTCGGCAAACCGCTAATCGTCCTGCACGAACCGGAACACACCCACGCGCTGAAAGAAGTCGACGCCGCAGCCCTCGCGGTCGCCCGCACGCCGGCGCAAATCGTCGACATTCTCAGCTATGTGATCGACGGGCGCCTCGCTGGGTATACGGACTAATATCGATGGCCGACGAGGGCGCCCCTTCCGCGCGCGCGACGTCAGAGCGCCACACCGATCTCCTCAACGCCTACAAAGACGAAACCTCGCCCTGGTTCGGCTGGGCGCGGTCGCTGTTCGGGCCCATGCGCTTGACCGACTGGTCGTGGGGGCGCGTCGCGCTCGACTGGGAAATGGCGGAAACGCTTTTTTTGCCGGACGGCGTCATGTTCGGCGGCCATGTCGCGGCGGCGGCGGACCAGATCGTCAGCCTTGCGACGATGACGGTGCTACCGCGCGACGTCGACCGGTTTCGCACCTCCCGCCTTGAGACGAATTACTTTCGCCCCGTCAAAGGCGAGCGCGCCCGGATCGACGGCCGCGTGACGAACCTGTCGCGCACGCTGATCCACGCCGAAGCCGACGTCTACTGCGCCGATGCGCTCGCCGTGCGGATCTTCGCAACGCAGGTCAGGCGCACGACGCAGACAATTCCCGGCTAACCGCGGGCCCGCTTGCGCGCCCGCGGCGCCGCCCATAGAACCCGCGCCATGCCCGAACTCCTGCTCGAACTGTTCTCCGAAGAAATCCCGGCGCGCGTTCAACAAACGGCGGCGGCCGACCTCAAAAAAGCCGTCAACCAACGCCTTCTCGACGCCGGGTTCCTGCCCGAAGCGGTCGAAGCGTTCGCGACGCCGCGCCGGCTGACCGTTGTCGCGACGGGTCTGCCGGTCATGCAGCCGGACCGACGCGAGGAACGCAAAGGTCCGCGGGTCGGCGCGCCGGAGAAGGCCGTCGAGGGATTTTTGCGCGGCGCCGGTCTCGCGTCGCTCGACGCGTGCGAGCAGCGTGAAGACGCCAAGGGCGCCTATTGGGTGGCGGTGCGCGAGCAACAAGGCCGCCCGACCGCCGATCTCGTCGCCGACTTTGTCCCGGAAATCGTCGGCGCATTTCCGTGGCGCAAGTCGATGCGTTGGGGCGACGGCGCGCTGAAATGGGTGCGCCCGCTCAAATCGATCCTGTGCGTCTTTGACGGCGAGGTCGTCGCGTTCGAAATCGAGGGCGTGGCGAGCGGCGACACGACCCACGGCCACCGCTTCCTAGCGCCGGACCCGATCCGGGCACGCAGCTTTGAGGCCTATGCCGCCGCTTTAAAATCGGCCCACGTCGTATTGGACGGGGCCGAGCGGGCGGGCGCAATCCGGCAGGACGCACAGACGGTTTGCGCCGCGCAGGGGCTCGCGCTCGTCGAGGACGACGCGCTCCTCGCCGAAGTGGCCGGTCTCGTCGAGCACCCGGTGACGATGATCGGCGCGTTCGACGAAAAGTTCCTGACGCTGCCCGACGAAGTCCTGACCGCCTCAATGCGCGGCCATCAGAAGTACTTTTCCGTTTTCGATCCGTCGACTGAGCGGCTCGCAAACCGCTTCGTCGTCGTCGCCAATTTGGAAGCCCCGGACGGCGGCGCGGCGATGCGCCAAGGTTACGAACGCGTGTTGACGGCGCGCCTTTCGGACGCCTGGTATCTCTATCACCAGGACTTAAAAACGCCGCTCGGCGAGCGGCTCGCCGATCTCGACCGCATCACGTATTTCGAAGGGCTCGGCACGGTCGGCGACAAGGCCCGCCGCATCGCCGACCTCGCCGCCGCGCTCGCGCCCGCCCTCGGCGCCGACCCCTCGCAGGCCGCGGAAGCTGCCCGCCTCGCCAAAGCCGACCTCGTCACCGGCATGGTCTACGAGTTCCCTGAGCTGCAGGGCTTAATGGGCGGATATTACGCGCGGGCGCAAAACCCGGCGGCGGACGCCGTCGCCGACGCGATCCGCGACCATTACAAACCGCAGGGCCCGGGCGAAGCGCCGCCGCGCGCGCCGGTCTCCGCCGCCGTCGCCCTCGCCGACAAGCTCGACACGCTCGCCGCATTTTGGTCGATCGGCAAGAAGCCGACCGGCTCCAGCGATCCCTTCGCGTTGCGCCGGGCCGCGCTCGGCGTCGTCGACATTCTGCTCACGAATGGTTTCCGCACGCCGCTCCGCGACGTCCTCGCGACGGCGGCGCGCGCGTTCGACGACGGCGTGGACATCGATAACCTTGTTGACGACCTCATCGGCTTCTTCCACGACCGCTTGAAGGCGTTTTTCAAGGACGCGGGCCGTCGGCACGACCGCGTCGGCGCCGTCCTTCGGACCGCCGACGGGGCGCGCGAGAGCGACGTCGTCTTAATCGACGCCAAACTCAAGGCCCTCGATGCGTTCTTAGACGGCGACGACGGGCGCGATCTCCTCGCCGGCTACAAACGCGCGGCGAACATTCTGAAAGCGGCGGAAAAATCGGGCGACGTCGTCGATCCGGGCGCCGCCGACCCGACCGCCTTCGTCGAGCCGGCCGAAAACGCCCTCTTCGCCGCCCTGCAAGACGCGGAGACCGCGGCGACGGACGCCTTGTCGCGGGAAGACTTTGATGCGGCGATGACCGCGCTCGCCGCTTTGCGCGGGCCGATCGACGGCTTCTTTGAGACCGTTACGGTGAATGCGGACGATCAGGCGTTGCGCGCCGCCCGTCTCGGTCTCCTTGCGCGCTTCCGCGCCGCCACCGCGCGCGTCGCCGACTTTTCGGCGCTGGAGGGGTGAGCGGCGGACGCGCCTGAAACGGTGAGAGGATTTCGGCGCAAATCTGGGTCGGCGTTTGCTTCGGTGCGGCGGCAACGCCCTTTCGCCGACCGCAGCGTATGAACTACGCTGCGAGCGCTTTACCCGTCTACGTGCTTGTTAGCGCCAGCATAGCGAACAGATAGCTCCCCGACGTCACGATCGCGCCGACGGTGCGGACGTGGTTCCACCGCGTCCAGTCTCGTCCGTAGACCGACCAATACTGCGCAGCTTCGGCGGAGGTCGCCGGGAGTTTCGCGAGCTTCTCGTTCATGGGGACGTTCCCGACGATCGTGACGACGAAAACCATCGCCATGTAGGCGGCGGTCCCGAACACGATGAGCCGTTGTGCGGCCCCGTCAAGCTGCGTCAGCGCCACGAAGCCCATAGCGAGCGTGACGGGCGCGAGGACGAAAAACGTCGTTAAGAAGACGGATCGAAAAACGGTGCGATTGAGCCCTTGCATGCTTTCTACGCCGGACGCGGGCGCACCTTGCATAAGCCCTCGCATGACGAAGTCGGAGAAGGACTGAAAAACTCCGCCGACGAGCGCGGCGTTCAGTCCGATGAAGAGGCAAGCATATACGGTCCAATGGTGGGTCATGGCGGCGCCTTTGCGTGTTGTCGGATGATGTCGATTTCCGCCGGATGTCGGCTTTTATCGATAAGTCGTTTACAGATTTATTCTCGGCCCGCATGCCGTTTGGATTACATCCAAGAAGCAGAGCGGACCGATCGGGGTGGCGGCGGCTCGACAATACGCAGCACGATGATCGTCATGGCGGGGAGTGCGCCGCCTGGTCTTCCTGTTTGAACCGAGGGCGTTCGGACAAGCGTCCCGACGGCGAGTGCGCTGAAGACCAGCAGGCCCGCCGCCGCGGCAAGTCCGAACACATGAGCCCGGCTCACGCCGCGCGATCCCAAACGCCGGTCGCCGCTACTGCACGGGCGTAATCGGCAAAGTCCTTAGGCGGACGACCGAGCGCGCGCTGAACGCCGTCCGTCAACTGCGCGTTTCGACCGTCGAGGACCGTCGAGAAGAGGTAATCCAACATCCAGACGACGTCTTTCGGTGCGCCGGCGTTCGCGACTTCCGCCACAAACGCGTCGTGGGGCACGTCGACGTAGGTCACGTCGCGACCGATTGCGCGCGAAAGATCCCGGGCGACGTCGGCGATCGTCATAAGGCGCGGGCCCGTCACCTCGTAGATCTCGCCGTTATGGCGATCCTCCGTCAACGCGGCGACGGCCACGTCGGCGATGTCGTCAACATCCACGAAGGGCTCGACCTGGTCGCCGGCCGGCAGGGCGATCGTCCCGTTCAGCACCATGTCGATAAAGGCGCCTTCGGAGAAGTTCTGATTGAACCAGCTGGCCCGCACGACCGTCCATTCAAGGCCGGCGTCTCGGACGATGCGTTCGCAAGCTTGCGCTTCTTCTTCGCCGCGGCCCGACAATAGAACCAGCCGTTTGACGCCGCGCTTCTTGGCGAGATCGACAAAAGCTTGGATTGCGTCGGCGGCGCCCGGCATGGCGAGGTCCGGCGCATAGGTGATGTACGCCGCCGTCACGTCCTGCAGGCAGGCGTCCCAGGTCTTCTCATTGTTCCAATCGAACGCCGGCGTCGCCGATCGCGATCCGATGCGAATGTCGTAGCCTTGCGCCGTTAAGCGCTCGGCGACGCGGCGTCCGGTTTTGCCGCCGCCGCCGATAATGAGCGTTAGGCCGTTGTTTTTGTGCGATGAATTCATTGACTTGCTCCAGTCCAATTGCTGCAAGGCATGGATAGGAGAACGGGGAATGCGTCTCTTGCCGGGGCGCGACACAGTTTTGACCGATGACGACAGGCGCGCCGCGTCAGCCTCGGCCCGCGCCGAGGCGATAGGACCGCGGCGTCTGCCCGCCCCACCGCTTAAACGCCCTGGTAAACCCGCTTTGCTCGGAAAATCCGGTCAGAAACGCGACCTCGGCGAGGCTGTAGTCCGTCTCGCGTAAAAGGCGTTGGGCGAGGTCTTTGCGCGCCATGTCGACGACGCTCTGAAAGGAATGTCCCTGATCGGACAATCGGCGTTGCAACGTCCGTGCGCCGATCCCGAGGTCGGACGCGATGAGCGACAACGTCGGCACGCCTTCGCTCAAGACGCTCGCCACAGCGCGCCGGACCCGTTGCTCCAACCCGTCGTCGTTCGCGCGGGCGGCCAGCTCTTTCTCCAAATGACGATCGAAGAATGTGGCGATCGTCTCATCGCCGAGCGTGTTGGGGGCGTTGATGCTTTCCTCGCCGACCAACAGGGCGTCGCGACCGGTCTCAAAGCGAACCGGGCAACCGAAATGCGATTCGTATACCCTCACATCGCCCCGCGGCGCGTGCTTGAAGTACACGGCCAGCGGCGAGAAGTCCGCCGTACTGACCTCTTTGCTGATGATATCGACTGCGGCCATGCTGGCTTCATTCGAGAGCGCCATCCCCGGCCGGCCGTCGCCGGCCTTTTGGAGATCGAAGAACCAGCCGTCGGCGCCGCGCTGCAGCGAGTAAGTCTCGGCGCTGCCCAGAACATGGCCGTATCGCTCTGCGCGTGCGTACGAACCGCGCAGGTTCGGCGCCGATTTCCAGGCGAGGCCGAACGCGCCGTACTCGTCGCTTCGCATGGCCGCCCCGATCCGAAGCGGCAGGACGAGCCCGTCCGGGTCCCGATCGGCGAGCGCGGCGAAGAAATCGTAATAGGCCGACGACGGCACCATCTGCGCAGGATCGATCGGACCGTCCGGCGACAGGCCCAGACCTTCGACCAAGTCGCGCGTCTCCACGCCCGGGCTCGCTTGGCCGACGACCTTGTGGACGTAAAGGGACGTGATCTCGCTCATGACGCCGACACTCTCGGATAACGCGCTGGGCGCACGCGGCGATCGTTCATGCGGTCGACCGGCCGCTGGCCGTGATCGGCGACGGTTGCGCGGTTTTACTCAGGATCGCCTGCGCCGGCCGCGCCGGTCTCCACGTCGAAGCCGCGTTCGCGCCAATCGATCATGCCGCCGTCAAGGGCGCTGACGCGTTGGAACCCCATACGCCGCAACGTCGCGGCGGCGAGCGTCGATATGCGCCCGAAGTCGCAATAGGTCACGATACGGACGGTAGGGTCCGGAAACGCCTCATTGACCTTCAGCTCCAAAAGCCCGCGCGGCAAGTGGCGGGCGCCGGGCACGTGGCCGTCTTCGAACGAATCACGTTCGCGCACGTCG
>JBCCZS010000139.1:0-8660 GCA_039187035.1 Pseudomonadota bacterium
GCCGTTTGCGTGCGCGGGGCTTGGCCGTTTTGCGCCGCGCCGGCGCTTCGGGTTCTCGCGCGCGGCGTTCGGCGCGTTCGGTCAGCAATTCGTAGGCGGAGCGCCGATCGATCGGCTCGTCGTAAATCCCTGCGAGCGGCGAGGCGTCGAGCACGGCGCGGCGCTCGGCGGGCGTGACCGGGCCCATGCGCGAAGCGGGCGGGCGGATCAATGTGCGCTCAACGACGCTCGGCACGCCTTTGTCTTCCAACGTCGAGACGAGCGCTTCGCCGACGCCGAGCTCGCCGAGCACGGTCTCCGCGTCAAACGCCGGATTGGCGCGGAAGGTCTCCGCCGCGGCTTTGACGACCCGCTTCTCGCGCGGGGTGAAGGCGCGCAGCCCGTGAATGACGCGTGTCGCCAACTGGCTGGAGACGCTGTCTGGCACGTCGAGCGGGTTTTGCGTGGCGAAAAAGACGGCGACGCCCTTGGAGCGAATGAGCCGGACGACGCGTTCGACGACGTCGAGGAAGGCGTCCGGCGCGTCGTCGAACAGCAAGTGCGCTTCGTCGAAGAAGAAAGCCAAGACCGGTTTGTCCGGATCGCCCACTTCCGGCAGCGCCTCGAACAACTCCGATAGGAGCCACAGAAGAGACACCGCGTAGACGGCGGGCGCGCGCATCAACCGGTCCGCTGCGAGAATGTTGACGACGCCGCGCCCGGCCGCGTCGACCATCATGAGATCATCGAGATCGAGCGCCGGTTCGCCGAAGAATGCGCCGGCTCCCTGCTCCTCCAGCGTCAACAAACGCCGTTGGATGGCCCCGACGCTCGCCTTCGAGACGTGTCCGTATTTGAGCGACAGTTCCTTCGCGCGTTCGCCCACGGCGACGAGCAGCGCGCGCAGATCGTCAAGGTCGAGGAGCAACAGCCCCTCGTCGTCGGCGACGCGAAACGCGAGCGTTAGAACGCCTGATTGAACGTCGTTGAGATCCAGCAAGCGCGCGAGAAGAAGCGGGCCGACCTCGGTGACGGTCGCCCGGATCGGGTGCCCGAGGGGCTCGCCGTCCCGCGCGCCGAGATCCCAAAAGCGCACCGTCGCGGCGGCGGGCGCAAAGGCGTCCATACCGATCGTCTCGGCGCGTTCGAGCAGCTTGGGCGAGGGCGTTCCGGGTTGCGACAGGCCGGCGAGGTCGCCTTTAACGTCCGCAAGAAAGACCGGCACGCCCGCGTCGGCGAAGCCTTGCGCAAGCACTTGGACGGTGACGGTCTTGCCGGTTCCCGTCGCGCCGGCGATCAGCCCGTGGCGGTTCGCGTATTCAAGCGCCAGCGTTTGCGGCGCGTCGCCCTTGCCGAGAAAAACGCCGTTCATGCGCCCGTGATCCCCAACTGCGGCCCGCACAGGTACGGGCGCCCGCGTCACCGTGCAAGCGTGCGGCCGTCGGCGGCGCGAACGCGGATCAGTACATGAGCAAAAATAAAGTTAACGACAGTTTACCTTCGTTCAAAGAGACGTTATCGACCTGATATTCATCGGATTTTGGGGCGCGGGCCGGGCGATTGGCGCGGGGCGCGCGGCCGGTGGAAGCGCAAATAAGCGGCGCATGCGTGCATCGCGCGACGACGTCGCCAACAGGACGGACACGGAGACACTGGGGATATGCTGAGGATTCTTCTGATCATTTTGGTCGCGCTGGCGGTGATCATCGGACTGATGCGCCTGACCGGCAATGACGAGCCGCTGAAGAAAGCGGGCGAGGCGATTACCGGGGCCGCCGGTGAAGCGGCCGACGTCGCGGAAGACGCGGGCGCGGCGACGGCCGACGCCGCCGGCGAAGCGATGGATGCGGCCGGCGACGCCGCGGAAGACGCCGGCGCGGCGATGGGAGACATGGCTGAAGAGGCCGGCGACGCCATGGACGAAATGGGCGAAGCCGTCGAAGGCGCGATCGACGATCTCGCCGGCGACGCTGAGGCCGCCGCTGAAGAAGCCGCCGAAGACGCCGTTGAGGACGTCGAGGAAGCCGTCGACGAAGCGACGGGCGGAGACGAAGACGGCGGCGAGGCGGAAGAAGGCAACTAAGACGCCGTCGACCGTTTCATAACGAGACGATTGAAACCGCTCGGCTTTTAGCCGGGCGGTTTTTTATTGATTTAAGCGCTTTTCAAGATCCCTGGGCTAACTCTTGCAGCACCGTAACGGCGTTCCGACGGGGCCGTCTCGCCGGCGTTACGAGCACAGCGGAGTTGCGTTATGCGTGCAGGGATCGATTGCGAACATTTAGAACGATACGTCCTCGGCGACGACGCGTTGCGCGCCGAGGTTCTGACCATCTTCGAAGGTCAAATTCGGGCGCTGCGCGAAGGGTTGAACCCGGTCGCGGACGACGAGGAATGGCACGACCGCATGCACGCCATGAAAGGCGCCGCGCGCGGCGTCGGCGCCTGGCAGGTGGGCCGGCTTTGCGAACGCGCCGAGGCGCTCGTCGGCGACAAGCCCGACAAAGCCGAGCTGCGCAAAGCGACGATTTTGGCGCTTACGCGGGCGCTCGACGACGCCGCGGACCACGCCGCCCGGCTCAAGGACGGGGCCGATATCGAGGCGGAACCGGTTTCGGCCTAATCGTCCGCACGCAGTGGATCAGCGGCTGAGCGCGCGCATCGCCGAATCGACGCCGTCGAGGGTCAACGGAAACATCCGGTCGGAGATCAATTGCCGGATCATCCCGATCGACGGGGTGAACCCCCAGCGGTCCTCGCGCACGGGGTTGAGCCACGCCGCGCGCTCATAAACGTTTAGAAGCCGGCCGAGCCATACGGCGCCGGCTTCTTCGTTGAAATATTCGACGGACCCGCCGGGGGTTGCGATTTCATAGGGGCTCATCGACGCGTCGCCCACAAAGATCACTTTGTAGTCCGACGCGTAGGTATGCAGAACGTCCCAGGTCGGAATTTTGTCCATCCATCGACGGGCGTTGTCGCGCCACACGAAGTCGTACAAGCAGTTGTGGAAGTAGAAATATTCAAGGTGCTTGAATTCCGTCCGCGCCGCGGAGAAGAGCTCCTCGCAGACGCGCACGAACGGGTCCATCGATCCGCCGACATCGAAAAACAAGAGCACCTTGACGGCGTTGCGCCGCTCGGGGCGCATTTGAACGTCGAGATAGCCGGCGCGCGCGGTCGCGTCGATCGTGCCGTCAAGGTCCAACTCGTCCGCCGCGCCCGTCCGGGCGAAACGCCGTAGACGGCGCAGCGCGACTTTGACGTTCCGGGTGCCGAGTTCAATCTGGTCGTCGAGATTCTTGAAGTCGCGCTTCTCCCAGACCTTGACCGCGCGGCCCTGGCGTTCGCCTTCATTGCCGATGCGCACGCCTTCCGGGTTGTAGCCGCCGGACCCGAAAGGCGACGTCCCGCCGGTGCCGATCCATTTACTCCCGCCCTGATGGCGCTTGGTCTGCTCTTCAAGCCGCTCTTTGAGGGTCTCCATCAGTTTGTCCCAGCCGCCGAGCGCTTCGATTTGTTTCTTGTCTTCCTCGGTGAAGTAGCGCTCGGTGAGGAGGCGCAGCCATTCGTCCGGGATCTCCGCCTCGACGCCTTCGGCGAGCGTTTCCAGACCCTTGAAGACGTGCCCGAAGACGCGATCGAATTTGTCGAGATTGCGTTCGTCTTTCACAAGGCTCGCGCGGGCGAGAAAATAGAAATCCTCGACGCGGCGCGACGCGAGGTCCGCCTCCATCGCCTGCATAAGCGTTAGATACTCACGCAAGGAGACCGGCACCCGTGCGGCTTTCAGCTCGTGGAAAAACATCGTGAACATGGCGCCGGTTTTTACTCCGTCATCAAAACAATTTTGCCCGTCGCCTGGCGGCTTTCCAGGAGCGCCAGCGCGTCGCCGGCCTCCTCGAGCGCAAAGCGATGGGTGATCCGGGGGCGGATCTTGCCGGACTCGTGCCACGAGAAGAGCTCGGCGACGTGCGCGGCGTGGCGCGCCGGGTCGCGCATCGTAAACGCGCCCCAAAAAACGCCCATGATCTGGCAGCTCTTGAGGAGCGTCAGATTGAGCGGGATCTTCGGGATGCCGGCGGGAAAACCGACGACCAGAAAGCGGCCTTCCCAGGCCAAGGCGCGCAACGCCGGTTCGGCGTAGGCGCCGCCGACGGCGTCGTAGACGACATGCGCGCCTTCGCCGCCGGCCGCCGCTTTGATCTCCGACGACAACGCCTTTTGCGCGGCCCGGTCGAGATCGCCGGTCGGATAGACGACGACGGCGTCGGCCCCGAGTTCTTCGCAAAATGCGGCTTTCTCGGGCGACGAAACGCCGGCGACGACGCGCGCGCCCATCGCCTTGCCAAGCTCGATCGCCGCCGAGCCGACGCCGCCCGCGGCGCCGAGAATAAACAATGTTTCACCCGCGTTGAGCCGAGCGCGATCCTTAAGGGCGTAGTGCGACGTCCCGTAGGTCAGGAGGAACACGGCGGCTTCGTCGAACGGCATCGCGTCCGGCAGCGCCACCGTGCGCGCCGCGTCGGCGACGAACGCATCGGCGAAGCCGCCGGATATGCCGCCCGCCAACACGCGGTCGCCGACCCTAAGGTTCGTCACGCCGTCGCCTACCGCGTCGACGAGGCCGGCCACTTCGCCGCCTGGCGCAAACGGGCGCGGCGGTTTGAACTGATAAAGGTCGCGGATGATGAGCGTGTCGGGGAAGTTGACGCCGGCCGCCTTCACGGCGACGCGCACTTGACCGGGCCCGGGTTCGGGCGTCGGGGTTTCCAGAAGCGTCAACGTTTCCGGCCCGCCGGGGGCCTCGCTCACCATGGCTTTCATTGTCGGGTTCCCCTCGCGGCGGCGCGCGCCGTCGATTGCTTGCGTCGGCGGCGCATCTTACGCATGGTTCAACGCTATTTGAACGCCGGAGCGCCGGCGCATAGGCGAAGGGGCGGAACGCAATGACGCGATGGATAACGATCTTAGCGGCGGCCGCGCTCGCCGCCAGTTGCGCGACGGCGGCGCGCTATACGATCGAGGACCGCCTGGCGGCGCTCGGCCTGTCGGACAACCAGGCCGAGTGCATGGGCCGCGAGCTCAGCGACCGCCTGAGCTCGGACGATTTGCAAGACGTCGCCCGCTACACGCTGACGCTCTCGCGGGCGGACACGCCCGGCGGCGTCGTCGACGCGCTCCGCGGAATTGACAATCCCCGCGCGTTCACGGCGATCGGCCAATCCGGCCTCGCGTGCATCTTCGCCGGGTTCTAAACGCCCGAGGAAGCGATGGCGAACAAAACGGTCGAAAACGACGCATCGGTCCGCGATTTCCTCGACGCGGTCGAGCCGCCGATCCGCAAGCGCGACGCTTTCACCGCGCTGGAGATGTTCGAGCGCGTCACCGGTTGCGCCCCGAAAATGTGGGGCGACAGCATCGTCGGCTTCGGCAAATACCAATACACCTACGAGAGCGGCCGTTCCGGCGAATGGCTCAATGTCGGATTCTCGCCGCGCAAGTCAAAAATGACGCTTTACGTGATGGGTTTGATCGCCGACGACGATCCGATCCGTGAGCGCATCGGCAAATACAAGACCGGCGTCGGCTGTCTTTACGTCAACAAATTCGAGGACGTCGATTTAGCGGTCGTCGAAGAGCTGATCGCACAGTCGTATCAAGCGACGATCGACAAATACGGGGCGTGTTGACGACCGTCGTCGTCGTTTCAACACCCAACGCGGCGTCGACAGCGCGCATGTCGATAGGGCCGCGAACAGGATAGCCAGATAATGGACCGCGTTCTGATCACCTCCGCGCTGCCGTATATCAACGGCGTGAAGCATCTCGGCAACCTTGTCGGGTCGATGCTGCCGGCGGACGTCTATGCGCGGTTCTGCCGGGCGCGCGGGCGCGAGACGTTATTCATCTGCGCGACGGACGAACACGGCACGCCGGCCGAACTCGCCGCCCGGGCGGCGGGCCAGGAAACGGCGGCCTATTGCGACGAGCAGCACGAAATCCAACGCGCCGCCGGCGCGGCGTTTGGGTTGTCGTTCGACCATTTCGGCCGCTCCTCGCGCCCGCAGAACCACGCGCTAACGCAGCATTTCGCCGCCGTTCTGGAAGCTGCCGGCCTTATTGAAGAACGCAGCGACCGGCAAGTATTCTCGATCGACGACGACCGCTTTCTGCCGGACCGGTACGTCGAGGGGACGTGTCCCCATTGCGGGTTTGAAAAAGCGCGCGGCGACCAATGCGACAATTGCGGTCGGCTCTTGGATCCCGTCGATCTCATCGATCCGTACTCGGCGATTTCGAAGTCGCGCAATCTCGAAGTCCGCGAAACGAACCACCTCTATCTCTTGCAAGAAAAAATGCAGGACCGCATCGCCGAATGGGTCGACGGCAAAACGCAGTTCCCGGCGCTGACGCGCGCGATCGCGGGCAAATGGCTCAAAGAGGGGCTGCGCGATCGGTCGATTACGCGGGATCTGAAATGGGGGATCCCTGTCGCCGTCGACGGCGCGGCGCGGCCGGGTTTTGAGAACAAAGTCTTTTACGTCTGGTTCGACGCGCCGATCGCGTACATCGCCGCGACGCAAGAATGGGCGGAGAAGACGGGCGGCGACTGGAAACGCTGGTGGCGCGAAGACGGCGGCGCAGACGACGTCACGTATGTTCAAGTGATGGGCAAGGACAACGTCGCGTTTCACACCGTATCGTTCCCCGTCACGATCCTCGGCTCGGGCGAGCCGTGGAAGACCGTCGACATGCTGAAGTCGCTGAACTGGCTCACCTGGTACGGCGGGAAATTCTCGACGAGCGAGAACCGCGGCATCTTCATGGACCAGGCGCTCGACATTCTGCCGGCGGACGTCTGGCGTTGGGGGCTGATGGCGAACGCGCCGGAATCCGACGACGCGTCGTTCACGCTTGAGCACTTTGCGGGCCTTGTTAACAAAGATCTGGCCGACGTTCTCGGCAATTTCGTCAATCGCATCACGCGGTTTTGCGCCTCGCGCTTTTCTGAAGCGACGCCCGACGAGGGCGCTTACGGTCCAGCCGAGGACGCGTTAGCCGCGGATCTCGATGGGCGCATAAAAGCGTACACCGATTATCTGGAGGCGATGGAGTTCCGCAAAGCGTTCGCCGAATTGCGCGGGATATGGGTTGCGGGCAACGAATATCTGCAACAGACCGCGCCCTGGACCGCGATCAAAACCGATCGCGCGGCGGCGGCGGCGAGCGTGCGGTGCGCGCTGAACCTCATCGTTTTGTTTGCGGCGTTGTCCCGTCCCGTTCTGCCGTTCACGGCGGACAAGCTGTTTGCGGTGTTCTCGCTTGATCCCGAAACGGCCGGGCGCTGGCCGGCCGACGCGGCCTCGGCGCTCGCGACGTTGAAGGGCGGCGAAGCGTTCGCCCCGCCGCCCGTGCTCTTTGCAAAACTCGAAGACGCGCAACTCGACGAATGGCGCGCGCGTTTCGGCGCGCCGTAAGCGACGTCTTAAGACGCTACGCGACGGGCGAAACGCCCGCTGCCGACTTGGGCGCCGGAGGGTGCGCTGTTTCGGCCGCCCGCGCGTCGGCGACGCGCTCGATCCAGCCGAGTACGGGGCCAAGCAAGAACCAATCGGCGATGAGGGCGATGCCGACGATCATCGCCGACAGCGCACCGAGCGCGCTCGTGACGTAAAAGCCGGACGTCGACAGCACCGTAAAGCCGGCGACGAGCACGAGCGTCGAAATCAGCATCGGCTCCCCCACGACGGAGAACATTGTGCGCAGCGCCTCGTCGGGGTTTTGACCGTTACGCCGCGCCTCGCGGAAGCGCCAGATCATATGCACCGTGTCGTCAACGATAATCCCGAGCGTCAACGCGCCGGTGATCGAGACGGCGAGGCCGATTTTCCCGACGAGATACCCCCAGATCCCGAAGGCGAGGACGCCGGGCAATAGGTTCGGCAACAGGCTGATCGCCCCGAACTTCACGCTACGGAACGCCGCGACGAAAAAGATCGAGATAAAGACGAGCGTGACCGCCGTACCGCCGATCATCGCGTTGATGTTCACGGACGATAGGTAGGCGTACATAACCGCCATGCCGGTGCCGGGGCCGGCCATCTCCTGCGGGGCCTGCGTGCGCAGCCACGCTTCGCCGGCCTCGCGGAAACGCCGGATCTCGGCCGTCGACGCGTCGCGCAAAATCGCCGAAACGCGTGAGGCGGATTTGTCGATGGTCATCTTGTTGGCGAGATCCTGCCCGCGCGGCAGCGACATCTCGTAGGTCAAAACATATTGCGCAAGCGCCGCGCGGTCCGCCGGCACGGCGTGGGCGAGGGCGGGCGGCACGCCGTCCGGCACGGCGATCATCGGCGTTTGCGCGCCGCCTGAGCCGAAATGTTCGTGCAGGCGATCGTAGATCTCCAGCATTGAGGCGGTGAACGCGACTTTGGGCTGCGCGTTCATCCAGGCGTCGAACCGGGCGAGTTTGTCGATATAAGCCGGGTCGTAAACGCCGCCTTCTTCGCCGGCGGCCACGTCGAATTCGACGATTTCGAGCCCCGTAAGGTGGCGTTCGATGAGATCGGTGTGCCGCCGAAACTCGAACCGCTCGTCGAAGTAATTTGTGTACGTGTCGTCGATGAAGATCTGCGTGACCCCGAGACCGAGCGCGAGGGCGACGATCGGCGCGCCGA
>JBCCZS010000140.1:0-8540 GCA_039187035.1 Pseudomonadota bacterium
GCCATCGCCCTGCTCCGGATTTGCGTTGTTGACCGGCGCGACGAACCGCGCCGCACGGGGTTACTGCGCGGCGGCGGCCGGTTTTGCGGCTTTTCGCGGCGCGCGCTTCTTGGCCGGCGCCTTGCGCGCGGCCTTTTTGGCGGGCGCGGCTTTCGTCGCTTTCTTGGCTGCGGGTTTTGCACCGGCTCGTGCACCGGGGGCTTTTGCAGAGGCTTTCGTCGCCGGTTGCGCCCGCCCGTTCGCCGACGGCGGCTTGCGGGTGCGCGGCGGGCCCGCCGGCCGGGCCGGCGCGGTTTCGGGAGCCGCCGCTTTCAAGCGTTCCTCAATGCGCTCAAGGCGCTCGTCGATCACCATCAAGCGCGAGCCGATCGACGCGACGTCTTCGCGGCTCGGCATGTTGAAGAGTGCAAGCTGGCGCGCCATGTGCCCGGACAATCCTTGCTGAACGCGCAACTGCAGGTTCGACGCCGCGTTCGCCGTCTTGGCGAATTCCTCGGTCCCCATCAGCGCCGTCGCGAGCGCGTCGATCCGTTGTTCGAGCTGCGCGATCGCCTCGCGCACGCCGTCGCCGGCTTGCCGTCCCGCCTCTTTGGCCATCGAAACCAAACCTCCCGTGTTTTTTGTCATGTGCGCAGCGTCGGACGCTTTGTCGCCTTAGCAAGCCGGCGCGCGGAGCGCCATAGGCTTGGACTTACGCGGCTTTTGGGCGCTATAAGAACGCGACCGGGTCGTCAGAACCCGCCGCAGGGAGGCTTTGATAATGACGACCGTCTACGACTTCGCCGCCCGCGCCATCGACGGCGCCGAGACCCCCCTCGCCGACTTTCAAGGCGACGTGCTCGTCATCGTGAACGTTGCAAGCAAGTGCGGGTTCACCCCGCAATATGAAGGCCTAGAGGCCCTATACCGATCGTACAAAGATCAAGGCTTTGCGGTTCTCGGCTTTCCCAGCAACCAGTTCGCCGCGCAAGAGCCCGGAGACGAGGCGGAAATCGCGTCTTTTTGTTCGACGACGTACGACGTCACATTTCCGATGTTCGCCAAGATCGACGTCAACGGCCCGGACGCCCACCCGCTCTATGAGTTCTTGAAGAAAGCCAAGCCGGGGCTCGCCGGCTCACGATCCGTGAAGTGGAACTTCACCAAATTCCTCGTCGACCGCGCCGGCAAGCCGATGCGCCGATACGGACCGCAAGAAAAGCCCGAAGCGATGCGCCGCGACATTGAACGCGCAATCGCCGCCTGACCCCCCCGGCCGATCGCGCCGCCTCGCCCTCGGAGACCGACATGGCCGCCAGAGACGAATCTCACACCGCCCAAACCGTCAGCATACCGACGCCGCCGCGCAAGCCCTTCGTGGGCAACGCGCTGACCGTCGACGCCGACGCGCCGCTGCAAAACCTCATGCGCATCGCCCGCGAGCAGGGCCCGATTTTCGAACTCGACATGATGGGCAAGCCCATGGTCATCGTGTCGGGGGCCGAGCTTGTGGAAGAGCTGTGCGACGAGGCCCGCTTCGACAAGGCGGTGCGCGGCGCTCTGCGGCGCGTGCGCGCCATCGCGGGGGACGGCCTCTTCACCGCCGACACCAAGGCCGACAATTGGGGCAAGGCGCACAACATCCTGTTGCCGACCTTCGGCCGTCAGGCGATGCGCGACTACCTCCCGATGATGATCGACATCGCCCAACAGCTGATGCTGAAATGGGAACGCATGAACGCGGACGACGAGATCGACGTCGTCCACGACATGACGGGCCTCGCGCTCGACACGATCGGCCTGTGCGGCTTCGACTATCGCTTCAACTCTTTCTATCGGCGCGACTTCCACCCGTTCATCGACGCGCTCACGCGCACGCTTGAGACCTCGATGCTGCAGCGGGGCCTCCCGTTCGAGCAAATGGTTATGAAGTCCCGGCTCGAGCAGCTGAAAAAAGACGCCGACTATATGAACAATCTCGTCGACGCGATTATTCGCGAACGACGGCGGGGCGGCGACGGCGAGGCGGCGAACGACCTTTTGAACTTCATGTTGTCCGGCGTCGACAAGACCACGGGCGACAGCCTGTCCGATGAAAACATCCGCTATCAGATCAACACCTTTTTGATAGCCGGACACGAGACGACGTCGGGCCTCCTCTCCTTCACACTCTATTTCCTCTTGAAGCATCCGGACGTGCTCGCGAAAGCCTATGACGAGGTCGACAGCATTCTCGGGCGCGACGTCGCCCAGGCGCCTTCGTTCGCGCAGGTCAACAAACTCGATTATGTCCGCGCCGTTCTCTTTGAAGCGTTGCGGCTTTGGCCCACCGCCCCGGCGTTCTCCGTTTATCCCTACAAGGATGAAATTGTCGGCGGGCGGTATCCGTTGCGGAAAAATACGTTCACAACGGTTTTGACCTTGATGCTCCACCGCGACGAGAGCGTGTGGGGCCCCGATCCGGAGGCGTTCAACCCGGAGAATTTCTCACGCGAGGCGGAGGCCGCGCGCCCGGCGCACGCCTACAAGCCGTTCGGCAACGGGCAACGCGCGTGCATCGGCCGACAATTTGCGGTGCAAGAAGCGGTTCTCGTCCTCGGGATGATCCTGCAACGCTTCGAGTTGATCGACCATCAGAACTACGCCCTGAAAGTGCGCGAAACCATGTCGATCAAGCCGGAAGGCTTCACGATGCGCGTGCGCGCCCGCAAGGGCGTCGTTCGCGGCGTCCCGGCCGCGCCGTCGACCGGCGCCGACGACAAAGCCGCCGAGGCGGCCGCGCAACGCCCGCAGCACGGCGCCAAACTTTGCGTTCTATACGGATCGAACCTCGGGTCGACCGAAGGCGTCGCGCGCGAAATCGCACAATCGGGCCGGCTGAACGGTTTCGACGTCACCCTTGCGGCGCTGGACGAGATGGTCGGGCGCTTGCCGACCGAAGGCGCGGTCGTCATCGCAAGCGCCTCTTATAATGGAACCCCGCCGGACAATGCGGTGAAGTTCGTCGAGTGGCTGGAATCGGCGCCCGCCGGCGCGGCAGACGGCGTGCGCTACGCGATCTTCGGCTGCGGCAATCGCGATTGGGCCTCGACCTTTCAAGCCGTTCCGCGTCGGATCGACGCGCGCCTTGAAGAATTGGGGGCGACCCGTCTTGCCGAGCGCGGCGAAGGCGACGCCCGCGAAGATCTGGAATCGGAGTTCCACGCCTGGTTCGAAGGGCTATGGCCCCGCGTCGGCGACGCGCTCGGCTTAAACGTGGACTTCACCGGCGCCGCCGAAGCCGAGCCGCTTTACGTCGTCGAGCCCGCCGAAAGCGTCACCGCGAACCCGGTCGCCAACAACACCGGCGCCGTCCCCATGCGGATCGTCGCGAACCGCGAACTACAAACGACCGACGGCCCCGATCCGTCCGGCCGGTCGACGCGCCACATCGAAGTCGAGTTGCCGCCGGGCGTCGCCTATCAGCCGGGCGACCATTTGTGCGTCGTGCCGGCGAACCGCCCGGAGATCGTCGCAAAAACCCTCGCCCGGTTCGGCTTTGAGCAGGACTCCTACGTGCGCGTTCACGTCACCGGCGGGCGACGCAGCCCGTTCCCGAACGACTCGACTTTTTCCGTGAAACGGCTCGCCGAGGTCTTCGGCGAATTGCAAGCCGTCGCCAGCCGCAGCGATATCGCCAGCCTCGCCCGCCACACCGATTGTCCCAACACGAAGCAACGCCTGGAAGCGCTCGCCGCGCCCGCCGAAAACGGTCACGACCTTTACCGGACCGAGGTGTTCCTAAAGCGCAAATCCGTTCTCGATCTGTTGGACGAAAACCCGGCGTGCGAATTGCCGTTTTCCGTCTTCCTCGAGATCATCCCGTGGATGTCGCCGCGCTATTATTCGATCTCCTCCGCGCCGCGCGCGGACGCAGATCGGTGCGCCATGACGGTCGGCGTCGTCGAGGGCCCGGCGCGCTCGGGAACCGGAACGTATCACGGCGTGTGCTCGACGCACCTTGCCGACATGCGCGTCGGCGACGTCGTCCAGGCAGTCGTTAAAGAGCCGACCGCGCCGTTCCGATTGCCCGAGGATCCGGCGCGTCCGATCGTCATGATCGGCCCGGGGACGGGCGTCGCGCCGTTCCGCGGCTTCGTGCGCGAGCGCACGGCGCTCAAGGCCGCCGGCGCCGATCTCGGCGAGGCGCTCTTGTTTTTCGGGTGCCGGCGACCGGACCATGATTTTCTGTACAAGGAAGAACTTGAGGCCGCACATAGCGACGGGATCGTAACGTTGTTCACGGCCTTCTCGCGCGCGGGCGCGGAACGCGTCTACGTCCAAGACGTCCTGCGCAAAGAGCGCGCGCGCGTCTGGTCGCTTCTGGAGCAGAATGCGATCGTCTTTGTGTGCGGCGACGGCGCGGCTATGGAGCCCGACGTCAAACGCGCGCTCGCGTCTTTGTATGCGGAAGAAAAAGACTGCGGCCTTGAAGACGGCGAGGCCTTCGTCGAAGGGCTGGCCCGCGACGGACGCTACGTCTTGGACGTCTGGGCCGGCTGACGCGCCCCGCGGCGAGAGCGCTCTCACGCGATCGGCGCGGCGTCTTTATAGGCGGCGGCGCGTTCGGCGCTCGGGAAGAACAAGTAGGCGAGCAACAGGATGTAGCTCGCATAATCCCAACTCAACGCCAGCACCCACACGTCCGAAAAGATATTGAAATTCTTCAGGACGGCGTCGCGCGGCGTCATCGTCGACAATTCCGCGACGCTTTCTTGCTGAACGACGGCGAGCGTCCGCGAGCGCCGCTTTTCTTCGACGACCGCGACGGGTTCGGTCGTAAACGCGTCGAACAAGATGCCGAGACCCCGCGCCGGGGATTTCTCCGCCTCCGACGGCAAAGGCTCTGGCGGTTTGCGGAGGCGCTGCTTGCGAATAAGGGATTTCAGCGCGCCCGTCACTTCTTCCGCATACCGCTCGATGACGGCGGCGCTGGCGGCGCCGGTCCGACTGTTCGGGTTCAACAGCGGCTTGGGATTGGCGCGATCGAAATTGTTGAGCTGCTGATCGAGGAACGTCTCGATGCGCCGATCCTGGCGCCAACGGTTGAGCGTTAAGCGGAAATCTTCGAACTCGACTTCGAATTCGCGCGCCCAGCGGTCGTAATTCTCGAACGCATTCCGGCTTAATTTGCCTTTGAGCCCTTCGACCACCGTGCCGCACACGGCCTCGTCATAGGGGCTGTAACCGGTTTCCGGGTCGCCGGCCTGATTGTCGTCGACAATCGTGCGGACCGTGCCTTCAAGCTGGGACAGCCACGCGGCGACGCCGTCAATATAGTCGGAGACGGCGCCGCGCCCGCGCAACCCCGTCTGCCCCCCGCTTTCGCGCTCCGCCCGCGAGACGCGCTCAACGTCGCGGATCGACAATTCGAGATCGTCGAGAAAGAGAAAGTCCTTCTGGCGGTACGCGACGATCCCCGCGCATTCCGTCTGCACCCGGTTCAATTCGTTCGAATACGTATACCGCACGGCGTCGACGCCGCCGATGCCGACGACGCTCGTCCATGTCGAGACAAAAAATAGAATGGCCCCGAGCACCGGAATGACGATGAAGAGCTTCACCGCGCGTTCGACGAAATGCAGCATGTCGGCCATGAAGCCTTCCGCGCCCGTCGCGCCGTCCAGGTGGCGGAACCAATCGCGATGACGCAATAACTCGCCGCCCCCGACCCAAATCGCGACCGTCAGAAAGAAGACGAACAGGCCGAACGCCGGCGGCAACAACACGTTGCGCAAGACGTCGGCGTTTTCCTGACTGGTGATTAGCCCGAAACCGATCGCGGAACTGACGGCGGAAAAGAACGCCGAACTCGTCGCAACGACGACGAAGAGCTTCGTAAAGAGCGAGGATTGCGCCATGCTCTTCAACGACAAAAGCCGCCAGGCGACGCCGCCCATCATCAGCGCCAGGACCAATAATCCGAGCAATGCGACGATGCGCCCGCCCGGCATCGCGTCCAAAAAACCGCCCTCGCCCAACGCGTCCGATGCGGCCTGCAACGCGCCGGCGGCGACCCGCCCGGCTGATCGAAGCCAATCGCTCGCGCCGGCAAGCCGATCGGCCTGCGTCGCTGCGGCGGTCGCGCCGCCGACAATCGCATTCGCGTCCATGCCTGTGAATTCTCCCCCCGAAACGCCTCGCCGGTCGTTCGCGACCCGACACGGTTGCGTTAAGCAATAATGCAATCGCCATGGGGGCGACACGCGCATAGGTAGAAAATTCTGAGTTTATGTACGCGTAATTCTAGCACTCGGGTAGAAATCGTCGTCCCGCGTTAGTCGTCGTCGGCCTCGTCCAGCGCTTCCTGAAGCTCTTCGAGATCTTTCCGGTCGAATTCCGGATCGTCGCGCAGCGACCAGGTCGGGCTCGGATCGCCGCCGAAGTCCGGGCGCATAAGTCCGTCGTCCAGCGTGTCGTTGGACGTCGCGAGATCGTTGACGTCGCTCCCGTCTCGCCGGAAATCGCGGAGCGCGCGCGAGCGTTGGGCGTCAATCTCCGCCGTGCCGACGGGCGCCGCCGGGCCGACGGACGGACGGGCGGCGAACGCGCCCTCGCCGTCCCCGTCGCCGCTCGAACCGCCGCGGCGTTGCGGGCCGACCCGGGCGGCGCGGCGTTCGGCTTGCAGCAAACGCGCAGCTTCCGAGAAGTCTTCACCGCTCGCGCCGGGACGCCAGCCGGATCGGATTTCCCGCCGGCCGGCGCACTCTTTTTGTTTGTCGACGTCGTCGAAGGCCTCAGGGCAGAGTATCGCGACGACGCCGGCGTCGCCCGGCGCAACGAACGCGTCGCCTTCCGGCAGATCGACGTTCGGCAAGGGCAAGGCGCGCCGCGGCCGCATGAACCGCTGGGCGCGGTCGAATTGGTCGTCGCCGGAAAGCGTGTCGTCTTCGTCTCCCGACACCGTCTCAAGCCCCGCGTCGGCGGCCGCGTCGTCGTCGCCGGCCGCCATCTCGCCCTCGGCGATCGTCTCGTCGCCCTCAATGTCGAAGCCCGCGTCGGCCGGCGCCGTGTCGGCGAGCGGCTCGTCGTCGAGACCCGGATCGTCCGCGCCGGCGCCGTCTTGATCGGCCTCGTCGCCGTCGCCGGCGTCCGCGGTCTCGGTTTCGGTCGCGCCCTCGTCGCCGTCCGGCGCGCCGACCTCGTCGACGCGGGGCGCTTCCGGCTCGGCGTCCGGCCGCGCAATCGCCGGATAGGTTTCGCGGTCCAGAAGCGACTCCAAATCGATCGGTTTCGTCTCGGGGTCGATCTCGGGCTCCGGTTCGGGCGCGGGTTCGGGCGCGGGTTCAGGCTCCGGCGCGGGTTCGGGGGCCGCTTCCGGTTCGGTTTCGGGCTCCGGCGTCGGGGCCTCGGTCGCTTCGTCCTCGGCTTCCAACTCGTCGACCGGTTCCGGTTCGGGCTCGTCGACCGGTTCCTCCTCGACCGGCTCCTCAACCGGCTCAGGGACTTCCAAATCGATCGGCGGCGCTTCCGGGCGATCGATCTCCGGAATGTCGACGACGCTGGATGGGTCGGCGAAAACGATCGAGATGGTCTGGGAGGGCCGATTCGGAACGATGATCTCGACCCGCCCGAAGATCGCGAGAGATGCGATCAGGACGGTGTTGATCGCCAGCGAGGCGGTGAGCGCGGTCGCGCCCCGCCTCGTGCGGCTTCCCGCGAACCGATCCCGCGTGGCGACAAGCCGCCGCAAGGCGCGCGACGACGGCGCGCCTTTTGACGTCGGCGACCGTTTCGGCGCCGCCGGTCCCGGACCCTCGTCCTTCGGGGCCTCTTCGTCGGGAGCCGCGTCGCGCGGCGGACCGTCAGCTCCCATTGATCAGGACCCGGGCAACGCCTAAGCGTTGAAAAGAAAGGAGACGGCGCACGTGAAGGTCCTGTTGATCGGCGGCGGCGGCCGCGAACACGCTCTCGGCTGGAAAATCGCGCAAAGCCCGCTCTTGTCAACGCTGTATACGGTTTCGGCCAATCCGGGTCTGCAGGCCCTCGGCGAACCGTTGGCGCTCGGCGGCGACGCGCCGGACGAGATTGCGCGCGTGGCGGACGATGCGGGCGTCGACCTTGTCGTCGTGGGCCCCGAAGCGCCGCTCGCCGCGGGCCTCGCCGACGCCCTCGTAGACGCGCAGATCCCCTGTTTCGGCCCGACGGCCGCGGCCGCGCGCCTTGAGACGTCGAAGGCCTTCATGAAAGAGATTTGCGCCGCCGCCGGCGCGCCGACGGCCGATTACGGGCGCTTCGACGCGGCGGGTCCCGCCCGCGATCATTTGCGCCGATCCTCGCCGCCCTACGTCGTGAAAGCGGACGGCCTGGCGGCGGGCAAAGGCGTCGTCGTCGCCGAAACGCTCCAAGAGGCGGACGCCGCCGTCGACGCGATGTTGGGCGGCGCCCACGGCGAGGCCGGCCGAACGATCGTGATCGAAGAATTCCTGGAGGGCGAAGAGGCGAGCTTTTTCGCCTTCTGCGACGGCGAACGCGTCGTCCCGCTCATCGGCGCGCAAGACCACAAACGCGCCTTTGACGGC
>JBCCZS010000141.1:0-8499 GCA_039187035.1 Pseudomonadota bacterium
ATGCCAACCAATAAAAATTGGCGCCCCCTGGGGCGCGCCTTCTCCAGTTTGTAGGGGCTTCGGCCCGGCCTAGAACGCCGCCCGGAAGGTCACGAAGTAGGACCGGCCAAAGAAGTCGTAGCCGCTCGAGGACACGGCCGTATTCCGGTTCGGTCCTTCTGAGTCGTCGATGAACGGCGGCTCGCGGTCTGCGATGTTGTTGACGCCGACCGAGAACGAATACTCGTCGAGGTCGTAGCTCAACGCGACGTCGTGGTACCACAGCGATTCCACGAAGTCCTTGTCCGCCGTCAGCTGTACGCCGACGAAGAACGGGTTGTCGCGGAAGGCTTCGGTGTCGTCTTGCTGCTGCGCGCCGATATAGCGGTGCTCGGACTGCAGCGTGAAGCGGCCCCAGGTGAAGGTCGGGCTGACGTTCAACCGCAATTTCGGGAAGCCCAGTTCGCGGAGATTGTCGTCCCGGTCCGTCGGGTCGAAGAGCTGGATGATCCGTTCGAGTTGGATCGCCGCAGCCGTCACGACGCCGAAGCTCAACACTTCGCCGCCGACCGTGCCGACGTCGAAGCCGATGCGGTTGGTGATGTCGATACCGCGCGCGGTGTCTTCGCCGATGTTGAAGAACGTCAAGTCAATGTTGTTCAACAACTGCGATTCCGGCGAGCCGGTGGTCGCCCGCGAGATCAACGAGCAGAACGGGCTCGTTTGCTGCGGGAACTCTTGGTCGTTGTAGCAGTTGCCGATGATGACTTCGGCGAGCGGCTCGGCGACCGAGTTCGTGATGTTGATGTCGTAGTAGCTGACGGCGACGTCGAAATCGAAGCCGTCATACCAGGGTTGCGAGAACGAGCCCGTCAGCGTGAACGTCTCCGACGTTTCCGGCTCGAGATCGGCGTTGCCGCCCGACGTGGTCGGGATCGTCGTCACGCCGGTCGTGCCGAGGACGGTGGTGTCCAAGAAGCCGTTCATGTCAGCGTCCGTGAAGCCCACGCCGCTGGCGATACAGTTGTCGATCAGGAACTGAACGTCCGGATCCATGTCGCCGCCGCCGGCGAGGGTGATCGCCGTCTGAATGTTGACGTTCGTACACGGATCGAGCGCGCCCGAAACGCCGCCGCCTTGGTCGGCGAGGAACGACTCGCGCAAGTTCGGGGCCCGGAACGAGGTGCCGTAGCCGCCGGAGATCGTGATCCAGTCAACCGGCTTCCACTGCCCGCGCACCCGGTAGGTGACGTCGCTGCCGAAGTTCGATTCGTCCGTGTAGCGAACGGCGCCGTCGATTGACAGGAGTTCCATGAACGGACGGTCGGTGACGAGCGGGATGGCGACTTCGCCGAAGAACTCGGTGAAGTTCCGCGCGCCCCGCGTGTTGCCTTCCGGAACGGGGTTTTCCGCCACGTTCAGACCGCGCACGCCGATCAACGAGTTGCGCGAATCGATGATGTCTTCGCGATACTCGAAGCCGACGCCGGCCGTGACCGTGCCGCCCCACGGCGACTGGAAGAGATCGCCTTGGACGAAGCCGTTGACGACGTATTGTTCGATCGCCGTGCGGTTCGTCCGGTCGCCGGTGAGGAAGTTTCGAACGTCGTCGTTCGGGAACACGCCTTCGCCGAACTCGCCGCCGAAGAAGTTTACCGGATCCAACGCGTCCCAGACGACGCAGGCCTCGGGCGTTGTGAACCCGAACGCGTCCGGGATGTTGCGCGGTCGGCAGATGATGTCGCCGTTCGCGTCCTGGACGTAATCCAACGAGTTGATGACGGCGTTCTCGAACAGGATCGGCTGGGCGACGAAGCCCGTGCCGCGGTCGTAGGAGAAATAAACGTCCCACGTCCAATTGTTGTCCGCGAGCCAACCCGTCGGGAATTCGCCGCGCATGCCGCCGACGAACCGGATTTGCTGGAGTTCGACGTCGAAGGTTTGCGGCACGTCTTCCAGCGTGATGACCGGCACGACGTCGCCGTCGAACGGGTTCAACGGGTTGTCGACGAGGATCGGCGCGCCCGTGCCGTCGACAATAATGTTCCCGGCCATGTCGAGTTGCGGAATGGAGCCCGGGATCGTCGGGAACTGCTGCTCGATCGCCCCGATCGAGAAGTTGCGACGGCTGAAGTAAAAGCCCTCGAAGTAGAACTGGTTGGCGGTGCCGAACCAGTCGAGGTCGACTTCGCCGCTCGTTAAGAGCGAGATCCGCTCAAGCGGGCCGACGAGGTCGGCGAGGCTGCGTTCTTGAAGGTCCGAATACTCCGGGAAATAAATGAAGTTGGAGTCGCCCAGATCTTCAAAGCCGGCCGGCGGTCCGAGGTCGCCGCAATTCGTGAAGTCGGTCGGCTGTCCGGCTCCCGTCATGCCCGGCGTGAAGCAGATCACGTCGAAGTTCGGGTCGAACAGGTTGGCGTCGAAAAAGCCGTTGATCGGCGCGTCGAAGACGTTGCCGTCGGCGTCGACTTCGATGTCAGAGTTCAACGCGGCGAAGTCGCGCTGGAACGCCGAGACGCGCTCGCGGTCGAAATATTCGCCGGAGAACGTGATACGGGCCCGATCGCCGACCGCGCCGGCGATGAAGCCGATTTGCGCCGTGTTGCCGCCGGCCGCGAACGGACGGTCGATCTGGCCGGTGATTTCGAAGCCTTCAAAGTCGTCGCGGAGGATGACGTTGACCGTGCCGGCCACGGCGTCGGCGCCGTAAATCGACGAGCCGGCTTCGGTGACGATGTCGACACGCTCAACCGCGGAGAACGGAATGAGGCCGATGTCCGGCTGCTCCGGCGCGCCGCGCACGCCCGAGGCCATGAGGCGGCGGCCGTTGAGGAGGACGAGGGTCCGAGCCGCGCCGAGACCGCGCAAGTTGATGTTCGACGACCCGGTGCCGCCCGTCGGCGGCGCTTCGGTGGCGTTCGAGTTGCCTGCGTTCGTGTTAAGCGTCTGGTCGATCTGTTGACCGCCGACCACGACCGAGCGCTGCACAAGTTCTTGGATCGAGGTCACGCCGAGCGTGCGGCCGGCGTCGGCGTCAAGCGCCGTCAGCGGCGACGGGCTGGAGAATGCGTCGCGGCGCAGGCGTGAACCTGTGACGACGATCGTTTCGCGTTCTTCAGAAACTTCTTCCGTGGCGTCGTCGATCTCTTCGACGTCTTGCGCCAGGACTGGGCTTGCGGCCGCAAACATCGCGCCCGACAGCACCGTGGAGCGCAACAAGCGCCCCACGAAACGTGAGTTAGTCATTAAATGTCCCTCCGGTTCGGACCGAAGGCGAAGATCACCGGCTCTGTTATCGTTTCCGGTGCGCCGCCCCCGACTCAAAAGTGCGCGATTTCCGTCACGCAAACGACATACTCTCAATCTGGGACAAGCAAGGTCAACGCTGTTAACCAACCCGCACTGCTTTGCTGCAAGTGCGTACCAAATCGGCAACACACCCCGCCCGTCTCCTTAAGGGATTGAGAGGTCTGGTTAATTTTGAATTAAGAGCCGCGCGCCTGTGGCATGCGGCCGGCATAAGGATGCAAAAATGTCGATCATGTCCGATCGGATTCCCGTCGCCGACGCCCTTCGCCTAGAGGTAAAGAAAGCCCCCGGGGGATCGAAAACGCCCGTTCTTTGCCTCCCGGGGCTCACCCGAAACGCCGCCGATTTCGACGACGTTCTCACCGAAGTCGCCGGGACCGAACGCGACGTCTACGCGCTGTCGTTTCGCGGCCGCGGGCGCTCCGACCGGGACCCGCAACCGGCGCGTTATCAGCCGGCGACCTACGCCGCCGACGTCGTCGCCGCGATGGACGCGCTCGACATGCCGCGCGCCGTCTTTATCGGAACGTCGCTCGGCGGCTTGGTGACGGCGCTCGTGAACGAAGCCGCCCCCGACCGCGTCGTCGCCGCCGTCATCAACGACATCGGCCCGCGATTCGCGGCCGAGGGAATCGCGCGGATCATCGCCTACGTCACCGACGCGGACGCGCGCGGCGCGTTCGAGCCGGCGCCGTTCGAAACCGCGATCGCCCGAATCAAAGCGATCAACGGCGTCGCCTTCCCTGACGCCGACGCGGCGTTTTGGGAGACGTTTGCGCGCCGCACCTACGACGAAGGGCCGGACGGCTGGACGCCGGCGTATGATTCCGCCATCGCCGACGCGTTCGGCCAAGAACAAGCGCCGATCGACATCGCCGGCGCCTTCGCCGCGCTGGCGGGCACGCCGACGCTCCTCGTCCACGGCGCGATCAGCGATCTCCTGGACGACGAAATTGTCGCCGAGATGCGCGCCGTCGACCCCGCCATGCGCTATTGCCGCGTTGAAAATGTCGGCCACGCCCCGACCTTGTCGGAGCCGGCGGCGCGCGAGCCGATCGCCGCGTTCGTCCGCGAGGTGGCGCCCGACTAAGTGACTGCGCGCAGGTGGATGCCGCACTCGGTCTTGGCGCGGCCGGTCCAACGGCCGGCGCGCGGATCGCTCGGATCGTCCGACGGCGCCGTGCAGGGCCAACACCCGATCGACGGGTAACCGTCCGCGACCAACGGGTGCGCCGGCAACTCATGCTTAACGGCGTAGGCGGCGACGTCCTCGCGTGACCACTCCGCGATCGGATTGATTTTGCTGTGCGGCGGGGCGAGTTCGACCTTCGGCAGGCGCGCGCGGCCGGCGCTTTGAAATTGTTTGCGCCCGGAAATCCACGCGTCGAACCCGGCGAGAGCGCTATGGAGCGGGCGCACTTTGCGCAGCGCGCAACACGCGTCGGGATCGGTCGACCAGAGCTTGCCGTCCGGATCGCCGGCGCGCAGGTCGCCCTCCGCCGGCTGAACGTCGAGGACGTTCTTTAGGCCGAGCGTTTCCGCCAGCGTACGGCGGTAGGCGAGCGTCTGCGCGAAATGCTTGCCGGTGTCGAGGAAGATCACGGGCGTCGCGGCGTCGACCGACGCGACGAGATGAAGGAGGCTCGCCGATTCCGCGCCGAACGAAGAGACGAGCGCAATCCGGCCTTTGAATTCCTCGAACGCCGCGCGCAAGACGTCCGTCGCGCCCGCGTCCGCGACGCGCGCGGAAAACGCCGCCGCGCGGGCGGCGGGGGCGGCCTCGCCCAGCCGGTCGGTCAAGGGCGGCGACGTCAGCGACAGGACGGCGGTCATGGGCGACTCCTCGTTTCTTAAGCGCCAAGGTTTCTTCAGGGTCAGGCCGCAAGCGCGCGCGCCGCACGACGCCGCCAGATCGGGCCGGCGCGGTCCGCCCCGTACTGACGAACCGACGCCTGATAAAACACCGAGAAATCGCGAGCGCTCTCTTTTACGCCGCCCACAGCGTCGTCTGCGACGTCGACCGCCGTGACCCCGACCCGAGCCATGAATTGCACCTGGTCGCGCAACACGTCGCCGCGGACCCGCACCACGCCGTCAAAGCCGTATTGCTCGCGCAATCGTCTCACTTGCGAATAGGCGCGACCGTCTTTGAAGGTGGGAACGTGCACGATGATTTCTCCGAACAAAGAGAAATTGGCGCGCGGATCGACGGAAGACAAATCAAGGTCGTTCGCAAGAACGAGAGCGGCGCCGTGAGCGGGCGTTCCGTAACCGCCCGCGGCCCAATCGGCGAACGTCGTTTCGGCCGGCGCGTCGGCGCCTGCGCGCACGGCGCCGTCGTTAAGCGTCAGCGTGATCATAAAGGGCCTCCTTAAAGGGCTCGGCGCCGAGCCGGCGATACGCGTCGAGGAACCGCTCGCCGGGCGCGCGCCGCGCTTGGTAAACATCGAGCAGCGCGTCGACCGCATCCAAAACGCCGCTCGTCGGCAGGGCCGGGCCGACGCGCTCGCCGATCGCCGCGTCGTCGGCGGCCGACCCGCCGAGCGTGATCTGATAAAATTCCTCGCCCCGCTTATCGACGCCGAGAATGCCGATATTGCCCACATGGTGATGGCCGCACGCATTGACGCATCCGGAGATCTTAATCTTCAGTTCACCAAGCGTTTCTTCGCCGCCCTCGCGCGCCGCGACCCGCGTCGCGATTTGTTGGGCGAGCGGGATCGATCGGGCCGTCGCTAGGGCGCAATAATCGAGCCCCGGGCACGCGATGATGTCGCTCGCCAAGGCGATGTTGGCCGTCGCAAGCCCCGCCGCGTCGAGCGCGCGCCAGACGGCGGGTAGATCAGCGACGGCGATATGGGGCATGCAGAGATTTTGTTCGTGCGTTACGCGGATTTCGTCGGCGCCGTAGCGGTGCGCGAGGTGCGCGACCGCACGCATCTGACCCGACGTCGCATCGCCCGGCGCCCCGCCGATGGGCTTTAAAGAGACGTTGACGATCCGCCGTCCCGGCGTCTTGTGGGGGGCGGTGTTGATCTTAAGCCACCGCTCGAACGCGGCGCGCTCGTGCGGCGGCGCGGCGGCGGCGACGCCTTCGATGGTGGCGCCCGCATCGCCGTTGAAGACGGGCGGGGCGAAATACGCCGCTATCCTGGCCGTTTCCTCCGTAGGCAAATCCACGCCATGCTTGTCTAGACGGCCCCATTCCTCTTCGACGAGGTTGCGGAAAGCGTCGATCCCAAGGGCGTTGACGAGAATTTTGATCCGCGCCTTGTACATATTGTCGCGACGCCCCTGCTCGTTATAGACGCGCAAGATCGCCTCCAAATAAGAGAGCAAATGCTCCTTAGGCAGAAAGTCGCGGAGCGTATCGCCGATATAGGGCGTGCGCCCGAGCCCGCCGCCGACGATCACACGGAAGCCGGCAGCGCCGTCCGCATCGCGGACCATCTGCAGACCGATATCGTGCACGCGGACGGCCGCGCGATCGGTCGCGGAGGCGGTGACGGCGATCTTGAATTTGCGCGGCAAAAACGAAAATTCCGGATGAAGCGTCGACCACTGACGGATCGCCTCGCACCAGGGCCGCGGATCCTCGATTTCGTCGGCCGCCGCGCCCGCATATTGGTCGGTCGTGACGTTGCGAATGCAATTGCCGGAGGTCTGCATGGCGTGCATCTCGACGGCGGCGAGGTCGTCCAGGATCGCCGGCACGTCGACGAGCGCGGGCCAGTTAAACTGGATGTTCTGGCGCGTCGTGAAGTGGCCGTAGCCTTTGTCGTACCGGTCGGCGATGTCCGCGAGGGCGTTTAATTGTCCCGACGACAGGGTTCCGTAAGGTACGGCGACGCGGAGCATGTAGGCGTGGAGCTGCAGGTAGAGCCCGTTCATCAACCGCAACGGCTTGAATTGGTCTTCGGTCAACTCGCCCGAAAGGCGGCGCGCCACCTGCCCGCGGAATTGATCGATGCGCTCACGGACGATCGTCTCGTCAAATTCGTCGTACCGGTACATGGGCGCCGTCCTCGTCGTGAATCGTGCGTGCGGATTTAAAGGCGCGCGTCGCGCCAATCGGTTTTGATCGTCGGGCCGTCCCGGCGGATCGTCTCGCGGCGCACCGTCCGCCCGGCGGCGCGAACCGTTTCGCCGTCAACGACGACGTCGATGAGATAAGCGTGCGCGACGGCGCGGGGCGAGACGGCGCTGAGCGCGGCGTCCGCGGCGGCGTCCTCAAAGACCGCGGCGCGCGCCAGATCGGGCGTCCAGCCGCCGTCGGGCGCCAAGTAGACGACGCCGCCCGCACGCAAATCGTTTCCGGTAACCGCCTTCATGCGACCGCTCTTTCTGAGAATGCGGCCTCTTCGGCGAGGCGGCGCGCAGCGTCGGCTCGGGCCGCGACGGCCCCGATGATCAGAACGGCGGGGCCGGCGATCGCATGCGCGTCAATCAGCGCTTCCAGGTCGGCGAGCCGTCCGGGTACGACTTTTTCGCTCGCGCGCGTGCCGTTCTCGACCACCGCGACGGGCGTCGTCGGATCGCTTCCATGGGCGATCAAGCGCTCGGCGATGCGGCCCGCTTTGGTGACGCCCATGTAAACGACGAGCGTATGGCCGAGGGCGGCGAGCGCGCCCCAATCAAGGTCCGGGTCGGCGTCGCCCGCGGCGTGTCCGGTGACGAAGGTCACGGCCTGCGCGTCGTCGCGATGGGTCAACGGCGCGCCGACGGATGCGGCGCACCCGACCGCGGCGGTCACGCCCGGCGTCACGGTTACGTCGACGCCGGCGGCGAGCATCGCCTCGCGCTCTTCCCCGCCGCGCCCGAAGACATAAGGATCGCCGCCCTTCAACCGGACGACGACGTCGCCGGCGCGGGCGCGCGCGATCATCATCGCTTCGATGTCGCGTTGAGGAACGGCGTGATCGGCTTTTGCCTTGCCGACAAAGACGCGTTCGGCGTCGCGGCGCGCCAAATCGAGGACGCCGTCGCCAACGAGCCGATCGTAAAAGATAACGTCCGCCTCCTGAAGAAGCCTGTGCGCGCGCAGCGTCAGCAGATCGGGATCGCCCGGCCCCGCCCCGACAATATGGACGACGCCCGCCGGCGCCCCGGCGTCCGGCGCGTTGACGGCGGCGATCATCGCGTCGCGCGCGCCCGGCTCGTCGCCGGCCAAAACTTGCGCGGCGATCGGTCCACGGAAGAACGTCGTCCAAA
>JBCCZS010000142.1:0-8476 GCA_039187035.1 Pseudomonadota bacterium
CACTGGGCCGGCGCCGTCGCCGACGACGGGCTCAATCTGACAGATCGCGATGGCGAGGCGCGCGCTCATGATCGCAGTATCGCGCGGCGCGGGCGGGCCCGGCAAGCGCGCCTCACGCCGCGGCGACGCCGTCCGCGCCCTCGGCCTCGCGGGCCAAAATCTCCAGCGGCGCGATCTCGTAGAAAAGACCGCGATAGCGATCCCAGGCGGCCAAGATCTCCACGGCGCGGGGCGAGCCCGTCTCGGCCGCGTGGCGCTCGATCAGCCGGCGACAGGAGGCTTCAGCGTCGGGACCGGCGACGTCGAAGCGACGCACGGCGACGCTCTCCGGATTGACGCACAGCATGAAGCGATCGTCCTCGTCCAGAACGAAGGCGCGCCCGCCCGTCATGCCGGCCGCGAAATTGTCCCCCGTGCGCCCGAGGACGACCACGCGCCCGCCTGTCATATATTCGCAGCCGTTCGCCGCGCAGCCTTCTACGACCGCTTCGGCCCCGGAGTTGCGCACGGCGAAGCGCCCGCCCGCGCGGCCGGCCGCAAAGAGCGCGCCGTCGGTCGCGCCGAACAGGCACGTATTGCCGACGATCGCGTCGCTCGCCGTTCGCGACGCCGCATCGGTCGGGGGGCGGATGACGATCGACGCGCCGGACAATCCTTTCCCGACATAATCATTGGCGTCGCCCGTCAATTCGATGCGCAAGCCTGTCGCGCCGAAGACGCCGAGGGATTGGCCGGCCGAGCCGGTGAGCCGGACCGTCAAATGCGCCTCCGGCAACCCTTGCGCGCCGAACGCGCGCACGATCGCCGACGACGTGCGTGCGCCGATCGACCGGTCGGTGTTGCGAACCGCGTAATCGACTTGCATTTTTTCGCCGTGTTCGAAAACGCGGCCGGCGTCGCGCAAGATCTGCTCGTCCAAGGTCGGCGAGGGCTCGACGCGCCCCTGACGCGTGGAGCGGTGCGGCCGGTCGCCGGCGACGACGCGCGCCAGGATCGCGTTCAAATCAAGATCGTCGAGCTCGGGCGCGCCCCGATAGACCTGGTCCAACAGATCCGATCGTCCGATCACGTCCTCAAGCGATTTCGCGCCCAAATCGGCGAGGATCTCGCGCGTTTCTTCGGCAATAAACGACATCAGATTGACGACGTGGTCCGGCAGCCCTTTGAAGCGGGCGCGCAAATCGTCGTCCTGCGTACACACGCCGACCGGGCACGTATTGGAGTGGCACTGACGGACCATCAAACATCCGAGCGCCACAAGCGAAATCGTCCCGATGCCGAACTCTTCGGCCCCGAGCATCGCCGCGATCACGACGTCGCGGCCGGTGCGGATCCCGCCGTCGGTACGCAGCGTGACTTGCTTGCGCAGATTGTTCACGGTCAGGATTTTATGCGCTTCGGCGAGCCCGAGCTCCCACGGCGCGCCGGCGAACTTGATCGACGTCATCGGCGACGCGCCGGTGCCGCCGACATTGCCGGAGATCAAGATGACGTCGGCGTTGGCCTTAGCGACGCCCGCCGCGATTGTGCCGACGCCCGCTGTTGAGACGAGTTTGACGCAAACGCGGGCGTCCGGATTGATGTTCTTCAAATCGTAAATCAGCTGCGCGAGATCTTCGATCGAGTAGATGTCGTGGTGCGGCGGCGGCGAAATCAACGTGACGCCGGGCGTCGAGTGCCGCATGCGGGCGATGAAGTCGGTCACCTTAAAGCCCGGCAGCTGGCCGCCTTCGCCGGGTTTGGCGCCTTGCGCGACTTTGATCTCGATTTCGCGGCACTGGTTCAAATATTCCGCGGTGACGCCGAACCGTCCGGACGCGATCTGTTTGACGGCGGAATTTTCATTGTCGCCGTTCACGTGCGGGCGATAGCGCGTCGGGTCTTCGCCGCCCTCGCCGGAGACGGACTTCGCGCCGATGCGGTTCATCGCGATGTTTAACGCGCCGTGCGCTTCCGGCGACAACGCGCCGAGCGACATGCCGGGGGTGACGAAACGTTGACGGATCGTGTTGACCGACTCCACCTCGTCAATCGGCCGGGCGGGCCCCGCCGGATTGGTCAGCAAGAGATCGCGCAACTGCGCGGGATCCTGCCGTTCAAGCGCCGTCACATACCGTTTGTAGGCGTCATAGTCGCGATCGCGAACGGCGGTCTGCAGATCGGCGATGAGGTCGGCTTCGAGAATATGGCGCTCGCCGTTGCGGCGATGCCGGTAAAAGCCGCCGATCGGCGTCACCGGCGTCGGTGCGTCGAACGCGTTGGCGTGCAATGCGGCCGTGCGCGCTTCCAGGCCGGGCAAGCCCATGCCTGAAATGCGCGAGGTCGCGCCCGGAAAGAACTCCGCGACGAGGGCGCGCGACAAGCCGAGCGCTTCGAAGTTGCAGCCGCCGCGATAGGACGAAACGACCGATATGCCGGCTTTCGAGAGGATCTTTAAAAGCCCGGCCTGCAACGCTTCTTTGTAGAGCCCCGCCGCCTTCTCGCGCGAACACTCGCCGAGAAGACCGCGCGCTTGCATGTCGGCGACGCTGTCGAATGCGAGATAGGGATTGACAGCCGTCGCCCCGACGGAAACGAGGCATGCGACGTAATGGGCGTCAAGGCACTCCGCCGACTGGACGATGATCGAGCAGTAAGCGCGCAAGTCGTCTTGCAACATTCGCTCATGCACGCCGCCGGCGGCGAGCAACATCGGCGCGGCGATCCGGCCCGGCCCCTGGCCCTCGTCGCTCAAAACGATATGTTCGGCCCCGGCGGCGACGGCCGCGTTCGCCTCGCTGCGTATTCTGTCCAGGCAGGCGCGCAACGCGGCGCCGGGCGCGCCGCCCGGCTGCGGCGCATAGGTGCAATCGACGACTGCAACCCCGTCGCCGACGCGGTCGCGAAGACGCCGCATCATGCCGTTCGTCAGTATCGGGCTTTCCAGAACGAAGACGTCCGTCTGCGCCGGATCGGAGATCAGGATATTGCCGAGATTTTTAAAGCGCGTCTTTAGGCTCATCACGCCCGCTTCGCGCAAGGGGTCGATCGGCGGGTTCGTCACCTGACTGAATTTCTGCCGCAAGAAATGCGGCAGAGGACGATAGCGATCCGATAGAACGGCGAGCGGCGTGTCGTCGCCCATCGACCCGATCGGCTCTTTGCCGGTCGTCGCCATGGGCCGCAAAATGAGTTCAAGGTCTTCCGACGAGTAGCCCGCCGCGATTTGCCGCCGCCGCAAGGCGTCGCCCGTAAGGCCGCTTTCTTCAGCGCCCGGCCCGATCGCCGCTTCAAGGTCGACGACATTGGCGAGCCAGGTCGTATACGGATGCTTTGCGGAAAGCTCCTCGACGATTTCCTCCGTGCCGTAGAGCGTCAGCGTTTGCATGTCGAAGGCCAACATGTCGCCGGCCTCCAGGGCGCCGCGTTCGACGACGCGTGCATCGCCGACCGGGCACATCCCCGTCTCCGAACCGACGCATAGAACGGCGTCTTCGGTCACCGCATAGCGCATCGGGCGCAAGCCGTTTCGGTCGAGCCCGGCGATCGCCCAGCGCCCGTCAAAGGCGGCGATCGCCGCCGGCCCGTCCCACGGCTCCATCACGGCGTTGCAGTATTCGTAGAGCGCGCGGCGCGTTTCGCTAATGAGCCCGTCGCGCTTCGACCACGCCTCGGGGATCAAAAGCGATTTCGCCATCGGCGCCGACCGCCCGGCGCGCACGAGGACTTCGAACGCCTGGTCCAGCGCCGCGGAGTCCGACGCGCCGGGCTGAATGACGGGCTTTACGTCGTCCTGGGCGTCGCCGAACAGCTCCGAGGCCATCCGAATCTGGTGCGCGCGCATCCAGTTCGTGTTGCCGCGGATCGTGTTGATCTCGCCGTTATGGGCCAAGAGCCGAAACGGCTGCGCCAGCCGCCATTCCGGAAACGTGTTGGTCGAATATCGCTGATGAAAAATCGCCCAGCGCGACACGAATTCGGGGTGGCGCAGGTCCGGATAAAACGCGTCGATGTCTTCTGCGAGAAAGAGGCCCTTGTAAATGATGTCCGCGCTCGACAACGAGCAGACGTAAAAGTCGGGCACGCCTTTTTCGGCGATCCGCTTTTCGATCCGTCGGCGGACGAGATAAAGCGCGCGCTCCAACGAGTCCTGATCGCGGTCCGTCGGGTCGTAGAACAAGACTTGTTCGACGTTCGGCCGCGTCGCGTCCGCCTTCGCGCCGAGGACGACGGCGTCGACCGGCGTTTGGCGCCAACCGTAAAGCAGGAACCCGACCTTTAAAATTTCGGTTTCGACGATCGCGCGCGCCACGTCCTGCGCCGCATAGTCGGTCCGCGGAAGAAAGACCTGCCCGACGCACACGTCGCGGTCCTCGGCCAAATGGCCGGTGCGGCGTACGAACCGCTTAAAAAGGTTCTGCGGTACGTCCAAACGCACGCCGGCTCCGTCGCCGGTTTTGCCGTCGGCGTCGACCGCCCCGCGGTGCCAGACCGCTTTCAACGAGCGGATCGCCCGATCGACGATATCGCGCCGCGATGCCCCGTCGAGCGCGACGATGAGCCCGACGCCGCACGCGTCGTGTTCGTCGCGCGGATCGTAGATCCCGATTTCTTCGGCGCGCGCCCGCGCCGCCAGCTGTTCGCGCCAGGACGTCACGGGCGTTACGCCGTCATCAGCGGGGCCGGCGCGGCGCGGCGCGGCGTCGCCTCGGCCGCGGTCAGCTGCGCGTCGATCGCTTCGGCCGCCAGCATGCCGTCGCGTATCGCCCAGACGACGAGCGAGGCGCCGCGCACGATGTCGCCCGCCGCATAAACGCCCGGGAGGCTCGTTTGCATGGTCGCGCCGTCGACGACGAGCGTGCCGCGCGAGGTCGTTTTCGGGGCCGCGTCGCCGAACACCGCGTCCGCGTCCTCGGCCTCGAAGCCGAGCGCTTTGACGATCATGTCGGCGGGGATCTCGAAATCCGCGCCTTCGATCGGCTCGGGGCTCTTCCGGCCGGACGCGTCCGCGCCGGCGAGGCGCATGCGGGCGGCGCGCACGCCGCCGGTCGTCACCGCGAGCGGCGCGCTCAGCCAGTCAAAAACGACGCCTTCTTCTTCCGCATGCCCTACTTCGCGCTGCGAGCCCGGCATGTTTTCGCGGTCGCGCCGATAAAGACACGTTACCGATCGCGCGCCCTGGCGCACGGCCGTCCGTACGCAATCCATCGCCGTATCGCCGCCGCCGACGACGACGACCCGTTTGCCGCGCGCGTCCAAAAGCTCGGGCGCCGGAGATGCGTCATAATCGCCGAGGCCGCGGCGGTTCGACGCCGTCAAAAAGTTCAGCGCCTCGACGACGCGCGGTCCGCCCGCTCCTGGACACGATAACGATCGCGCGGCGTAAACGCCGGTCGCCAACAAGACCGCGTCATGGCGCGCGCGCAGTTCCGACAACGTAACGTCTTCGCCGAGGCTCACGCCCAGTTCGAAGGTGACGCCGCCCGCGCGTAAGCGATCGACGCGCTTGGCGACGATCGACTTATCCAGCTTGAAATTCGGGATGCCGTAAATGAGCAGTCCGCCCGCCCGGTCATAGCGATCGTAGACGACGACGCGATATCCCGCGCTACGCAGACGATCGGCCGCCGCAAGCCCCGCCGGCCCCGCCCCGACGACGCCGACGGACGCGGCCCGCTCGCGCGCCGGGGCCAACGGGCGGACCCAGCCGTTCTCCCACGCCTTATCCGTCAAGTAGGCCTCGACCGAGCCGATCGTGACCGTTCCGTGCTCCGATTGTTCGATGACGCACGAGCCTTCGCACAGCCGGTCTTGCGGGCAGATCCGTCCGCAGACTTCCGGCATCGCGTTCGTTTCCGCCGACGCGCGGTACGCCTCTTCGACGCGCCCTTCCGAGATGAGCCGCAACCAGTCGGGGATATTGTTGCCGAGCGGGCAATGGTGCTGACAGAACGGCACGCCGCATTGCGAGCAGCGCGCGGCTTGCTCGGCCGCTTTATCGTCGGCGTAGCGGCGATAAATTTCGTCAAAATCGCGCACCCGGTCGGCCGCGGCGCGTTTTTCCGGCGTCTCGCGCGGACGATCGACGAATTTCAACATCGGCTCAGGCATCGGTCATTGCTTACGGGACTAAAACGAACGACGCGACGTACCACTAGCGTTTCCGCACGATCGTCGTCTTGGAGCGCACTAATATGCCAATTTGACCGTGTAAAGTGACAATTTTTCGCGACCGCGGTCGGATCCAACGGAGGCCGCGCCCTCAAAGGCCGCAAGCGCGGCGTCGGCTCGCCGACGAAGAGACCGTATCCGGGCTTGCGCAACCGAGCGCTGGGGTCCGGAAACGGGTTTCGACAAGCCGTGATAAATCCGTCATGAACCTCGGGCAAATCGACCACTCGGCGCCGGCGAGCTTTGCGCAAAGCCGCGCCGCGCCGCTATGCAAGCCCGCCCCGGCCTCGAATTAGGAAGGCAAGCCCATCGTGTCCCATCCCGTCACGCGCCGCACCGCAATCGCCGCCGGCCTGTCGCTGTCCGCATGCGGCGGGCCCTCCGAGGAGACGTCTTACGCCTCGCCGACCGGCCCCGCCGGCGGCGCGTTCGCGCACGGCGTCGCGAGCGGCGATCCGCATACCGACAGCGTTGTTCTGTGGACGCGCGTTTCAGGCCGGGAGGGGCCCGCCGCGGTCTCCTGGGAAGTGGCGCGCGACCCATCGTTCTCCGACGTCGTCGCGGCGGGCGACGCCGTCGCCGCGCCGGCGGCCGACTGGACCGTCAAAGCGGTCCCGACCGGTCTGGAGGCCGGCCGCGAGTATTTCTACCGTTTTAGAGCGGGTTCGGAAACGTCGCCGGCCGGGCGCACGAAGACCTTGCCGAGCGGCTCTGTGGAGCGCGCACGCTTCGCCGTCGTATCGTGCTCGAACTATCCGTTCGGATACTTTAACGTCTATCACATGATCGCCGAACGCGGCGGGTACGACGCCGTTATCCATCTTGGCGACTATATCTACGAATACGGACCGACGGGCTATGGCGGCGATGTCGGCGAAAAGCTCGGCCGGCCGCACGCGCCGGCCCGCGAGATCGTAAGCCTCGAAGACTATCGCCATCGACACGCTCAGTATAAGGCTGATCCGGCGTCGCAAGCGATGCACGCCTCGGCCCCCTTCATCGCGATTTGGGACGATCACGAAACGTCGAACAACTCGTGGAAAGACGGGGCGCAAAACCACCAGCCGGCGGCTGAAGGCGACTGGGCGGCGCGGCGACGGGCCGCGCTGCAAGCCTATTATGAGTGGATGCCGGTGCGCGATCCGTCGCCCGGCGAGCCGCGCGAGGCGTTGTTTCGCGCCTATTCCTTCGGCGATTTGCTGACGCTCACCGCGCTTGAGACGCGACTGATGGCGCGCGCACGCCAGTTCGAGTACGATGAAGTCGTCCCGACGCTGAATACCCCTGCAGACGTCGAGCGGTTTCGCAACGAGGTGCTCACGGACGCGTCACGGGAAATGTTGGGCGCGGCGCAAGCGAATTTCATCGCCCGCGCGATGGCGCAATCGGTCGAGGCGGGCCAGCCTTGGCGCCTGGTTGCGAACCAAATCATCATGGCCGAAGTGATTGCGCCGGACCTATCGCCGCACGTCACGGAAGAGGACCTTCAAGCGCTCGAGCGCGAGTGGGATCAAGCGCGCGCCTTCGTCGAATTTTCAAAGCTCCGCCTACCAACCAATCTCGACGCGTGGGACGGCTACCCGGCCGCACGCGAGCGGTTTTACGACGTCGTGCGCCAAGCCGGCGGCGGCGGGCTTTTGGTCGTCACGGGCGACACGCATACGTGGTGGGCGAATGATTTGACGGCGCGCGACGGGACGAAAATGGGCGTCGAATTCGGCGTAAACTCGATCACCTCGCCCTCGCCCTACCGGCGCGAATTTCTCGGCGGCAAAGGCGCGGAATACGCGTTGCTGACGAACCGGGAAAACAAGACGGTGCGGTATCTCTCCGGCGAAAGCCATGGGTTCATCGACCTCGAAGTGGAGCGCGACGCCGCCCGCGCGCGGTTTATGGCCGTCGACACGATCGAACGCCCGGATTATGTCGGCTTTGAAAAGGCGCGCTTCACCGTGAAGCGCGGGGCGGACGCGCCGACCTTCGCCGGGACCAACGGCCTGACCTTCAAAGAACGATTTTTGTTCGGGTGATCCCCCGCGCGCGCGGACCCTGCATAGAGCTGCGCGACTTTCGCTCATCGGGGACGCGGCGGGCTTCACACCCCCAGTCCGGGCGTACGTCGCCTTTCAGCCTTGCGGCGCAAACGATGCGGCCGATCCGACGGGCCGCAGACCGCCGTCCGCTCCGCGCAATCGTAACGCCACCCTGTACGCGCACCGGAAGGGCTAAACGCTAACGGGCGCCCGCCGGTCTTCGCACGCCGGTCCCGACACCGGTCATCCCGCCCTCGCCCATCAGTCCGCCGACGGTCGGCCTGCTTGCGGTC
>JBCCZS010000143.1:0-8452 GCA_039187035.1 Pseudomonadota bacterium
GAGGCCGGTGGCGGGCTGGCGCGCCCGAAGCTTGCGGCAGCCGAGGCGTGGGCCCCGTTGCAGGAACTCGCCGAGGAGCGCGCCGCCCTGGGCTTCTATTTGAGCGGTCATCCGCTGGACGATTACGCCGATGCGCTGGCGGCGTTGAACGTGACGCCCGTGTCGGCGGTCCGCCCGGCCGACGGGGGAGGCGTCACCCTGGCGGCGGTCGTGCGGGGGGTGCGCCATCGGCGCTCAAAAAGCGGCAAGCCGTTCGCGTGGGTCGAAGCGTCCGATCCGACGGGCGAGTTTGAAGTAACAGTGTTTTCGGAGGCCCTGGAGGCCGCGCGCGCGCATTTAGAGCCGGGCGCACTCGTTTTGATCGCCGCAAGCGTCGACGAGCGGGATGGCGAGGCGCGTTTTACCGCGGAGGCGGTGCGGGCGCTCGACGCGGCCGCGGCGCGTCGGCGCGGGCGGCTTTGCGTTCGGGTCGCTTCGCCGGAGGCGCTTGCTTCGGTCAAACGCCGGCTGGCCGGCCTCGACGCGGTCGACGCCCGTAATGCCGGCGACGTTTTCGCGGCGTTGACGCTCGGCGATGCGGGCCGGGAAGTCGATATCGATCTCGGCGTCAAAGCCGCGCTTACGCCGGCCGTCAGGGGCGCCCTCAAAACCGTCGAGGGGGTCAGCGACGTGGAATTTCTTGTTTAACCCGCCGTGGTGCGGCGTCTTGCGCGGGTCGCGCGGCCGTCAGAACGGTCCCGGACGTCTTGCGCGGCCCTTCTCGGCAGCGGTTTAGCGTCGTAGCCGGTCCTGGCCGGGGTCTTGTTTTCGACCGCGCGCGTGGTATCAGCGCGCCATCTCTCACGCATCGCAAGCTTCGGTCCTCAACGATCGACGGCCGTGCGGCCGGATCCCTGATCCGCGAGGCGGCGGTGCGGCGGCTCAACTGAAGGAGTTTTTTATGGCGCTGCCTGAGTTTTCCATGCGCCAGCTACTGGAAGCTGGCGTGCACTTCGGTCACCAGACCCACCGTTGGAACCCGAAAATGAAATCCTACATTTTCGGGCAACGCAACGGCATTCATATCGTCGATCTGTCGCAAACCGTTCCGCTCCTGCACCAGGCGCTCGTGAAGATACGCGACGTCGTCGCCGGCGGCGGGCGCATTTTGATGGTCGGCACCAAGCGTCAGGCGCAACAGCCGATCGCGGAAGCCGCGCAACGCTGCGCGCAGTATTACATGAACGTACGCTGGCTCGGCGGCACGCTGACGAATTGGGAGACGATTTCGAATTCCATCAGCCGGCTGAAAAGCATGGAAGACCGCTTGGAAAGCGGGGGCGCGGGGCTGACGAAGAAAGAGCAGTTGCAGCTGACGCGCGATAAAGAGAAGTTGGACGCCTCGCTCGGTGGTATTCGCGAATTGGGCGGGCTGCCGGACATGTTGTTCGTCATCGACGTCAAAAAAGAAGCGATCGCCATCAAAGAAGCCCGCAAGCTCGGCATTCCGGTGGTTGCGGTCGTCGACACCAATTGCGACCCGGACGGCGTCGACTTCGTCATTCCTGGCAATGACGACGCCTCGCGGGCGATCGCGCTTTATTGCGGCCTCGTCGCGGACGCGGTGATCGACGGCATCTCGGAGAGCCAAGCCTCGCTCGGGGTCGATCTCGGCGCCATGGAGGAGTTGCCCGCCGAGGCGACGCTCGTGGAAAGCCCGGCGGCGGTCGCCGCCGCCGCGCCCGCAGAGCCAGCGACGGCGGCGGAGCCCGCGCCGGCGGAGCCCGCAGCGGCCGATCCGGCGGCGGGCGACGCGTCCTCCGCCGAAACGGCCCCGGCGTAAAGGCGGCGCGGCGCGCTAGCCGGCCGCCGACAATGTAAGCGACGCGGCGCGACGCGGCCGGCCGCGCACGCCCGGCTAAGCCGGGGCGCGGAGCGGGCGGCGCATTTCGAACGTACTCGCCGCGGGCGCGTCCCCGGCGGAGCCGATAATGCGGCCGGCCCTCGCGCCGGCCCAAGCAAGGAGCGACAGGACGATGGCGACGATCACCGCGGCGATGGTGAAGGAACTGCGCGAGGCGACGGGCGCGGGCATGATGGATTGCAAAACCGCCCTCAACGAAACCGACGGCGACATGGACGCCGCGGTTGATTGGCTGCGCAAAAAGGGTCTGTCGAAAGCAGCGAAAAAATCAGGCCGCACGGCGAGCGAAGGGCTTGTGGCCGTCGCGTCGCAGTCGACGGGCGCCGGCGAAAAAGCCGTCGTCGTCGAGATCAACTCGGAGACCGATTTCGTCGCACGCAACGACGTGTTTCAAAGCATGGTCGCCGACGTCGCCGCCGCGGCGCTCGCGACCGACGGCGACGTCGACGCGGTCCGCGCTGCGCCGTTTCCGGGTGCGGACAAATCGGTCGAGGCCCATGTCGCGGAGATGGTCGGCCAAATCGGCGAGAACATGACTTTGCGCCGCGCAGCGGGCCTCAGCGTCGACGAAGGCGCGATCGCCAGCTACGTGCACGGCGCGGCGACCGACAATGCCGGGAAAATCGGCGTCCTCGTCGCGCTCAAGTCGAGCGGCGACCAGGACAAACTGCGCGCGGTCGGCAAGCAGATCGCCATGCATGCGGCCGCCGCGCGTCCGCAAGCGGCGACCGTCGACGGGCTCGACCCGGCGACGTTGGAGCGCGAAAAATCCGTGCTCGCCGAGCAAGCGCGCGCATCGGGCAAGCCCGAGGCGATCATCGAGAAGATGGTCGAGGGGCGTTTGCGCAAATTCTATGAGGAAACGGTGCTGCTCGAGCAGATCTTCGTGATCGACGGCGAGACGAAAATCCGCGCCGTCATCGAGAACGCGGCTAAAGAGGTCGGCGCGCCGGTGGCGTTCGCCGGCTTTGCGCGGCTCGAGCTTGGCGAGGGCGTTGAAAAGTCCGACGAGGACTAACGCGCCGCGCCGATTTGAAGGGGCGCGACGGCTATGCCCGGCCTCGTTAATCGCTCGCAAAAGCGACGACCCGCCGTGCGGCGCCGAACGGGCGCGTAATCGTCGAAGTCGGCGCCGCGCGCGGCGCTTGCAAATCCGCCGGGGCTTTTCTAAGCCCGTCGCGGGCGGGCGACGAAAACGATCTTGCGTCGCCGGCCGCGCCGCCAAGAGACGTATCCCATGAGCCAGCCTGTGAGCCCGCCGCCCGACGGCGCGCCGCTTTTCAAACGCGCGCTTTTAAAGATTTCGGGCGAAGCGCTGATGGGCTCGGGGCAATACGGCATCGATCTGGAGACCGTCGATCGGATCGCCGGCGAAGTGCGCGACGCGAAGAATCACGGCGTCGAACTTTGTCTCGTGATCGGCGGCGGCAACATTTTCCGCGGCGTCAGCCAAGCGGCCCAGGGCATGGAGCGCGCGAGCGCCGACTATATGGGCATGCTTGCGACCGTCATGAACGCGCTCGCCATGCAGAACGCGCTAGAGCGTATCGGGCTCTACACGCGCGTCTTGTCCGCGATTGAAATGACCGCCGTTTGCGAGCCGTATATTCGCCGCCGCGCGATCCGACACATGGAAAAGGGCCGCATCGTCATTTTCGCCGCCGGCACCGGCAATCCTTTTTTCACGACCGATACGGCGGCGGCGCTCCGCGCGGCGGAAATGGGCTGCGAGGCGTTGCTTAAGGGAACGCAGGTCGACGGCGTCTACGCGGAAGATCCGAAAACCAATCCCGATGCGGAGCGTTTCGACAGCCTCACCTATCACGAAGTCATGGTGCGGGATCTAAAAGTGATGGACCAGGCGGCGATCGCGCTGACGCGTGAGAACCGCATTCCCGTCGTCGTTTTCGCTTTGGGCGCGCCGGGCGGCGTCGTCGGCGCCTTGACGGGAAGCGGTCGCTCGACGGTGATCCGCTAGCCGGCTGCGTGTCGCCGGGACGGCGCCGCGGCGCCGCGAAACCAACCGATTTCCGCCCCCTTTGCGGGGCCCTATCGACCAGGGAGAAGAGACCATGAGCACGGGCGAAGTCGATCTCGGCGCTCTTGAAAAGCGCATGGACGGCGCGTTCAGCGCGCTAAAGACGGAGTTTTCCGGTCTGCGGACGGGGCGGGCGACGGCGGCGTTGGTCGAACCGATCAGCGTCGACGCGTACGGCTCGCCGACGCCGATGAACCAGGTGGGCACAATTTCGGTTCCCGAGCCGCGGTCGATCTCCATTCAGGTCTGGGACAAGAGCGTCGTCGGCGCGGTCGAAAAGGCGATCCGCGAATCCGGTCTCGGCGTGAACCCGGTCGTCGACGGCACGACGGTGCGTGTGCCGATGCCGCCCTTGACCGAAGAACGGCGCGTCGAACTCGCCAAGGTGGCGGGCAAATTCGCCGAACAGGCGCGAATCGCCGTGCGCAACGTCCGGCGCGAAGGCATGGAAGCGGTCAAAAAGGCGGACGGGGTCGGCGAGGACGACCAAAAGAAATTGAGCGATCGGGTTCAAACCCTGACGGACGCGGCGATCAAGAAGATCGACGAGGCGTTGGCGACTAAAGAATCTGAAATCATGCAAGTTTAAGCTATAGTTAGGGGCTGGCGTTCGGCGAGGACCGGCGCGGAGGGCCTTGCACGAAAGGAATGGGCGGATCATGCGGATGAAGGCGGCTCCGAGGGGGCCGGTCGCGCTCGCGGGCGGGCCGGACGACGTCGTCGACGCGGCGCGGGTCCCGCAGCACGTCGCCGTCATCATGGACGGGAACGGCCGATGGGCGGCGGCCCGCGGCCTTGAGCGCCGCGACGGTCACCGGGCCGGCGTCGAGGCGGCGCGGCGCGCGGTCGAAGCCGCCCGCGATCTCGCGGTGCGGTGCCTCACGCTCTACAGTTTCTCGACCGAAAATTGGCGCCGACCGGCGGGCGAAGTGCGCGACCTCATGGGGTTGCTGCGCGAGTTTATCGCCGAGGATCTGCCGCGATTGCGCCGCGACGGCGTGAAAGTCCGCGTTATCGGCGACCGCCGCAATCTCGATTTTGAGCTGCGCCAGTTGGTCCGCCGCGCCGAGCAACAAACGGCCGGCAACAGCGCGTTTTTGCTGCAGATTGCGTTCAATTACGGCGGACGCGATGAAATCGTTCGCGCCGCGAAGGCCCTGGCGGCCGAAGTCGCGGCGGGCGAGCGCGACGCGGCGTCGATCACCGAGCACGACGTCGCGCGCCATCTCGATACGGACGGCGCGCCCGATCCCGACCTCGTCATTCGTACGAGCGGCGAGCAGCGCATCAGCAATTTCCTACTGTGGCAAGCGGCGTATGCGGAATATGTCTTTCTTGACGCCTATTGGCCCGATTTCGACGCCGGCCATCTGCAACGGGCGATCGATGAATTTAATCGGCGCGACCGGCGCTACGGCGGCGTCGATCCGCGATAACGGCGGGCCTTCGGGCGTTGCGGCGACCGCTTCTTTTTTTCCTTACATGAATGCAGCCCTTCGCACGGGCGGTCGGCCCTGCGGTGTGCGCCGCGGTCAATCGGGGCGATGAAACCGTCCGGTCGATTGGCGGCGGCGGCGCGCCGCTTCGGGCCGGACCGGTCGCTGCCCGCGCGCATTGCGTCCGCGGCGGTGCTGGCGCCGGCGGCGATCGGGGCGACGCTTGCCGGCGGTCCCTTTTTTGCGGCGTTGGTCGGCTTCGTGACGGCCGCCATGGTCTACGAATGGGCGCGAATGGCGGAGGGCGCGGCGTTCCGCGGCGGGTTCGTCGCCCTCGTATCAGCCGGCGGCGCCGCGGCGGCGTGCGCGGCGGCCGGCCTTTACGGGCCGGCGTTGGGGTGTTGCGCGCTGGGCGGCCTTGTCGGGGCGGCCGCCGCTTCTCCGGCGGGCGAACGCGCGCGCGGGCGGACGCGCGCATGGATCGCCTTTGCGGCCGTTTATATTCTCGCGCCGAGCGTAGCGTTGGTGTGGCTGCGCGAGGCGGTCGAGCATGGGCGGGCGCTCGTCCTGACGGTGTTCGTGATCGTCTGGTCGGCCGACAGCGGCGCGTATTTCGCGGGGCGATATCTGCGCGGCCCACGCATTTCCCGCGCCTTGTCTCCGGAGAAAACCTGGTCGGGCGTCGTCGGCGGGGCCGCCGCCGGCGGCGTTGCGGGCGCGGCCGCCACGAAGTTGATTTACGGCGAGGGGTCGGTGATCGCCTTTTCGGCGATCGGCGCGAGCCTCGGTCTTGCGTCGGTTTTGGGCGATCTCGCCGAGTCGGCGTTTAAGCGCCACTTCGGCGTGAAAGACTCAAGCAATCTCATTCCGGGTCATGGCGGCTTTCTTGATCGGTTGGACGGCATGATTTTCGCGACCGCGGCGATGACGCTGGGCCTTTTTGTCCATATGATCCGCTGAACGACGGAGGGGTCTTTTGATGGCGGAACGATTGGAGAGGGCGCTCGCCGCCGGGCAGGACGACCGCGCGCCCGTTCCGGTTCGCGCCAAACGCATCGCCATTTTGGGGTCGACCGGGTCGATCGGCGTCAACACGCTCGATCTTTTGGCGTTCGCGCGCGCGAACGGCGACTGCGACTTCGAGATCGACGCACTGACCGCGAACACCAACGTCGAAAAACTCGCCGAACAGGCGCGCGCGTTTCGCCCGCGCTTTGTGGCGATCGCCGACGAAACCAAAGGCGCGGCCTTGCGCGACGCGCTCGCCGGCGAGGGGATCGACGTCGGCTACGGCCCGAGCGCCGTTGAAGAAGCGGGGGCCGGGAACTCCGATTGGGTGATGGCGGCGATCGTCGGCGCGGCCGGATTGAAGCCGACGCTGCGCGCCGTCGAGCGCGGCGTCGACGTCGCGCTCGCCAACAAAGAATGCCTCGTGTGCGCCGGCGACGTCGTCACCGCGGCCGTCGACGCCCATGGCGGTCGGCTCCTGCCGGTGGATTCCGAACACAACGCGATTTTCCAAGTCTTCGACTTCGAGCGGCCGGAGCGGGTCTCACGGCTTATTCTGACGGCGTCCGGGGGACCGTTCCGAACCTGGTCGGCCGACGCCATGGCGGCGGCGACGCCGGCCCAAGCCGTCGCACACCCGAACTGGTCTATGGGCGCGAAGATTTCGGTCGACAGCGCCACCATGATGAACAAGGGTCTTGAGCTGATTGAGGCCGCCCATCTGTTTCCGGTGCCCGAAGCGCAAATCGAGATTTTGGTCCACCCGGAATCGATCATCCATTCGATGGTCGAATATGTGGACGGCTCCGTGCTCGCGCAGCTCGGCGCGCCCGACATGCGCACGCCCATCGCCTCGACGCTCGCGTGGCCCGACCGCATCGAGAGCCCGAGCGCGAAACTCGATTTCGCTGCGGTCGCGCAACTCAATTTTGAAGCCCCGGATCCGGCGCGCTTCCCGTGCTTGCGGCTCGCCCGAGAAGCCGCGCAGCGCGGCGGTCCCGCGCCGGCCGTCTTAAACGCCGCGAACGAGATCGCCGTCGCGGCGTTTTTGGACGGTCGGATCGGCTTCGCCGACATCGCCGCCTGCGTCGACCACGCGATGAACGCGGTTGATCGGGCGAACGGACCGCTTCGTCTCGCATCGCTTGAGGACGCGGTCGAAGCCGATACGCTCGGGCGATCTCTCGCTTCCGAGGCGGTTGCGGCGCGCGCTTCCGGCTGACGCACGCGCGTTGCGGCGCAGCGTCGGTCACAATTCCCTGACGGCGGCCGGCCGGCCGCATTTCCGCCTTAAACTCGGGACAAGGGCTTGGAGATGAGTGTTCTAGGCGTTTCCGCCGATCAGCTGTTGTTCGCGCCGATCGGTCTTCTCGCGTTCGTCGTCCTCCTGACGATCATCGTTTTCTTCCACGAATACGGACACTTCTCCGTAGCGCGGCTCCTCGGCGTGCGGGTCGACGTGTTCTCGATCGGCTTCGGCAAAGCGCTCGCGCGGTGGACCGACCGACACGGCACGGAGTGGCGGATCGCCATGCTGCCCTTCGGCGGCTACGTGAAATTTTTCGGCGACGCGGGCCCGGCGTCCGACGCCGGCGAGGCGGTCGCCGATGCCGACGAGCCCGCGGCGGAAGACGGCGACCCGAAGGACGCGCGCGCGTCGACCCGTTTCCCGCGCGCGGACGAAGCGGGCGCGGGCGGGAGAGGGCTGACGCCTGAAGAAAAGGCGGTCTGTTTCCACTTTAAGCCGCTCTGGCGGCGCGCCGCGATCGTCGCCGCGGGGCCGATGGCGAACTTCCTGCTGGCGTTCGTCATATTCTGGGGCCTGTTGATCGTCCTCGGCCAGGGCTATTGGCAAGCGCGGGTCGGCTCGGTCGCCCCCGACAGCGCCGCCGAGGCGGCCGGCATTCTCGCGGGCGACCGGATCGTCGCGATCGACGGCCGCAAAATCGAGTCGTGTGAGGATAGAAAAAACGGGGTGTTAATTTGGGCCGGCGCCGAGCGCACCCTACGAAAAGAACACGAAGGCCCGCCGGGAGAGATTGAAAAGAACCCCCCCCCCCAACAAAA
>JBCCZS010000144.1:0-8432 GCA_039187035.1 Pseudomonadota bacterium
AACCTCCTATTAAACTTGGTTTCAGAATTATATATTGAGGTTGTATTGTTTGTAGTAATTTTTCCTTTTCTGTTACATCAAAAACACCAATTAATTCTTCATCCAAAGCAATTGGTAATTTAGTTTCTTTACAAAGCCTTGCCATCTGCATATATTGCCCTTGTTGTATAGGTTGTTCAATACTATGTAAGTTATAGCTAGAAAGGCGTTTTAGTTTTTCTGAAGCATTTTCAGGGTTAAAGGCTCCGTTAGCATCCACTCTTAATTCAATAATCTCTGAAGAAAACTTAGATCTTATATAGGCTAATACCTCTAACTCTGTTTCAAAATCAATAGCACCAATCTTCATTTTTATGCAATCAAAGCCTTCTTTTAATTTGGTATTAATTTGCTTAATCATAAATTCTTTGTTCCCCATCCATATCAAACCATTGATTGGGATATTATCTTTTGAATCTGTAAATGCTGAGGGGAATAATAAAAAAGGTGAACTGTTTTCTAAAGATTTAAAGGCCATCTCTATACCAAATTGAATACTTGGAAATCCTATGAGTTCAGTATACAAAAAATCAACTCCAAGATGGATATTTTCGCATGTCCATTTTAGTTTTTCTTCATAATCTGGTCTATCATCTATACTTAAGGTTCTGAGTATCCCACATTCTCCAATCCCTTTTTTTACTCCATCAGAAATCACAATAAACCAGGTTTCTTTGGTTTTCAAGACCCCTCTAGAGGTACCACTTGGTTGCTTAAATTGAAGAATATATTTATAATATTGGGCATTGATCATAATTCGATACTTCCTCCTATATCTAGTAATACTAGGTCTTTATTTTTTTCAGAGAATTTCTTTTTTGCTTCATCATGATCAATTTCTATGTATCCAAAAGTATCATAATGTACACCTAATATTTTATCACATTGAACAAAATCACTAGCTATAATAGCATCATCAACTCCCATAGTAAAGTTATCTCCGATAGGTAAAACAGCTAAATCTAAATTGTAATTTAAAGGAATTAGTTTCATATCCATTGTTAATGCAGTATCTCCAGCAATATAAATCGTTTTATCTTTTCCTTCAATAATAAACCCTCCAGGCTGTCCTCCATAAGTACCGTCTGGGCCGGCTTACGGGTTGACGGCGTTCATTCTCGTAGCGCTCGCGTTCGCCCGTTTGCGCCGTTTGCGCCGGGCGCGGGCGCAAGCCGCACGCGCCGACGACGCCTCGTCTTGAAGCCGGCGCCGGCCCCGCCTATGCAGGATGCCGCGGCGCGATGCGCCGCGATGCGGACGTGGTGGAATTGGTAGACACAACAGACTTAAAATCTGTCGGCCTTTGGCCGTGCCGGTTCAAGTCCGGCCGTCCGCACCACAAGGCTCCGAATCCACAGCTCGATCGGCGCCCGTCCAACGACCGCTAATTTTTTCAATCAGTTATGATCGGGCGCTAGGCGTCGAAGGTCGTTAGCGGGCCTTGCGCGCGGCCGTGCACGAACTGGTCGACGATCGGGTCGCCGCTATCGTCAAGGGCGTCCGGCGGGCCGCGCCAAACGATCCGACCGTCATGCAGCATTGCGACCGTATCGGCGATGCGGCGCGCCGAGGCGAGGTCGTGCGTAATGGAAATCGCCGTCGCGCCGAGCGCGCGCACGCGGTCGATGATCAGCATATTGATCATATCGGCGGTAATCGGGTCGAGGCCCGTCGTCGGTTCGTCGAAAAACAAAATTGCCGGGTCGGACGCGATGGCGCGTGCGAGCGCCACGCGTTTTTGCATGCCCCCTGAGAGCGCCGAGGGCGACTGGTCCGCCACCTCTTCGCCGAGCCCGACGTCGGCGAGCGCGGCGAGCGCGCGGTCCCGCGGATCGGCGGCGTGCGCGACGCCTTCGCCGTTGAGAAGGCGAAACGCGACGTTTCGCCAAATATTGAGGCTGTCGAAGAGCGCGGCGCCTTGGAACAACATGCCGATCTGGCGCGTTGCTTGTTTGCGTTTGCCGGCCCCGGCCGAGACGATGTTGACGCCGTCGATTTCGATCGATCCGGCGTTCGGGGCCATAAGGCCGAGGACGCACTTCAGCAAGACCGATTTGCCGACGCCCGACCGACCGATGACGACGAGCGACTCGCCTTCCGCGACGTCAAGATCGAGACCGTTCATGACGGCTTTATCGCCGAACGACTTTCTCAGACCACGGATGGAGATTTTCGCTGACGCCATCGGTCAGATCTCCACCAAAAACGACGTCATGACGTAATTCGCCGCGAAGATTGCAACCGCCGAGGCGACCACCGCGGTGCGCGTCGCCGCCCCGACGCCTTGCGCGCCGCCGCGGCTTGTGAAGCCGAAATAGCAGCCCATCAGAGCAATGAGGAAGCCGAACACCGCCGCTTTAATGAGCCCGCTGACGACGTCGTCCACCGTCAGAAATTCCTCGATGTTGCGAATGTAAACGGCGCCTTCGAAATCAAGCGCGTAGACCGCGGTCAGATACCCGCCGAATATGCCGATGACGTCGGCGACCAGCACGAGAAACGGCAGGAGAAGCGTCGTCGCCAGGAAGCGCGGCGCGATTAAATACTTGTACGGATCGACCGCGAGCGTTTCCATCGCGTCGATCTGGTCGGAAACCCGCATCGCGCCTAGCTCGGCCGCCATCGCGGACGCGGCGCGGCCTGCGACCATCAGGGCCGCAAAGCCGGGTCCAAGCTCGCGAACGATCGCCACGCTGAGGATCTGCGGTAGGAACGTTTCCGCGTTGAAGCGCGCGGACCCGTCATAGATGTTTAAAGCGAGGGCCGCGCCGGTGAAGATCGCGGTCAGCCCGACCACCGGTAGCGAATTGAACCCGATGCGCAGCGCGGCCGACAGAAACTCGCGCCAATAATAAGGGCCGACGATCCAGGCGGTCAGGCCGCGCACGGCGAACGTGGACATGCCGCCCACCGCGCCGAACGTCGCGAGGCTCGCCCCCCCGATCGCGCCGAATACGCTCATGTCGCCCGCCCTGTTGCCTCGGCCTCCCGCCGACCGCCCTAGAGGTACCGGCGCTCAGCGCGCGGGCCAAGCCCCGTCAGGATTTCGTAGCCGATCGTGCCCACGTCCGCAGCGAGCCGCTCAATCGGCGCGTGCGGGCCGAATATTTCGGCCGCATCGTCGTCGGCGACGGTTTCGGGCGGGTCGGTGACGTCGACGACGGTCAAATCCATGGAAATCCGGCCCGTGATCGCCCGATCTGCCCCGGCGAGGCGCACGCGCGCCCGGTTCGACGCGGCCCGCGGCAGGCCGTCGCCATAGCCGACGGCGAGCGTTGCAAGGCGGCTCGTCCGCGACAGCGTCGCGGTCCCGTCATAACCCACCGTTTCTCCAGCCGGGGCGGTGCGCACTTGCAGGACCGGCGCGCGCAAGGTCGCCACGGGCTCAACCGCCGGGTGCGCTTCACCGGCCGCCGTCATGCCGTAAAGCCCGATGCCGAGGCGGGCCAAGTCAAAGCCGAACTGCGCCCCCGCAAGGACGCCTCCGGTCGCAGAAAGGCTGCGTCGCGCGTTGGGAAACCGTTCGGCGGCGTGGGCGAAGGCGGCGGCTTGGGCGGCGAGGCTCGGATGGTCGGGCGTCGCCGCATGCGAGAAATGGCTCATCACGATGTCGACGGCGAGATCGGCCGCGAGAAGCGCGTCGATTTCGTCCGCGGCGACGCCGAGCCGGTTCATGCCCGTATCGACGTGGACCGCGCACGGCGCGCCCGGCGCCGCGCGGCGCCAGAGTTTCGCTTGCGCGATGCTGTTGACGACGGGGGTAAGGCGCGCATCGACACACAAGGCGGCGTCTTCCGCGTCGCCGGCTCCATTGAAGACGACGATCTCCGGCGCCAGGCCCTCGCGCTGAAGCGCTGCGCGCAGGTCCGCCCCCTCGAACGGATAGGCGACGAAGAAACACGCCGCGCCGGCTCTCTGCGCCAACGTCCGCGCTACCGCCGCAGCGCCGAGACCGTAGCCGCCGCATTTCACGACGGGCGCCGGCGCCGCGTCCGGGGCCAGCGCCGCGAGGCTCTCAAAATTGCGCGTCAGCGCGGCGAGATCGACGTCGAGAACGGGGCGAACCATGGCGCGATGATACGCATTGCGGCGCGTCTTGACAGCCGTCGGGGCGGTTCGTACGCCCCGGCTCCCCCGCGTCCCGGCCATAAGGGCGCAGGACGCGCAAGGCGACACCCATGTCAGACGCAACCAATCCGGCGGCCGCGACCCGCGCCGAGGCGCTTCGGCCGTGGCGTGCGGAAACGCGCGCTTTGTTGTCGCTCGGCGCGCCGATGGCGGCGACGCAGCTCATTCAGTTTTCCGTTCAGACCGTCGATCTCCTGATGATCGGTCGTCTGGGCGCGGAACCGTTGGCGGCGTCGTCGATCGGGTTGGTGTTCTTTTACTTTGCGTTTTTGTTGGGCTTCGGGCCGGCGATGGCGGTCTCGCCGCTCGTCTCGCAGACGCTCGGCGCGAACCCCGACGACGTGCGCGACGTGCGCCGCTCGGTCCGAATGGCGTTGTGGTCGATCGTCCTGGCGTTCCCCGTCGTCGGTATGTTCTTCCTGCTCTCGCCTGTCATCATCCGCGGCTTCGGCCAGCCGGAGGCGTTGGCGACGCTGGCGACGCCTTACGTCCTCGCCTTGGCGCCGGGATGGCCGTTCATGATCGCCGTCCTGGCGCTGCGGAACTTTCTCGCGGCGATCGATCGCACGCGCGTGCCGCTCTACATCATCATCGCGACGACGGCCCTGAATGCCTTGTTGAATTATGTCTTCATCTTCGGGGCGTTCGGCGCGCCGCGCCTTGAGCTTGTCGGGGCGGGGATCGCGTCGTCGCTTTCCCATGCGGCCGGTTTCGCCGCGCTCGTCGTCTATATCCAACGTGACGCCGCCGCGCGGCGCTTCGCCTTGTTCGTCCGCCTCATGACGCCGGACTGGGAGCGCTTGCGCGAGGTCTTCGTCCTCGGTTGGCCGATATCGGTGACGACGGGCTTCGAAGCGATGCTCTTCAACGCGTGCGTTCTCATTATGGGGCGTATCGGCGTGAACGAAGTCGCCGCCTATCAGATCGCGCTCAACGTCGCCGCGATCGCCTTTATGGGCCCGTTCGGCTTGTCGATGGCGGGGGCGACGCGGGTCGGGCTCGCGCACGGCGCCGGCGATGCGGCGCGGGTGCGGCGCGCGGCGGCGGTGACGATCCTCGCGAGCGTCGCGTTGATCAGCGTGTTCGCCGTCGCCTCGACGACCGTCCCGCGCGTGATCGCCGGGTTCTACTTGGACCGCGCGGATCCCGCCAATGCCGAACTCGTTCGATTGATCGCCGCGTTTTTGCCGATCGCCGGCGCGTTCATGCTCTTCGACGCCGTGCAGGTTGCGGCGAACCAATGCTTGCGCGGCTTAAAGGATGTCGACCGGCCGATGATCCTGACCGGGATCAGCTATTGGGCCGTCGGCTTTCCGGCCGCCTACGGGCTCGGACTGCACACCGAGCTCGGCGCCCGCGGGGTTTGGGTCGGACTTTTGTTGGCGCTGTTGTGCGCGTCGATCCTATTGGGCGCGCGGTTGCATCGATTGACCCGCGCTTAAGCCGACTTGTCGGAGAGCGTCCGTACGGACGGTTCGTTCAAGAGCGCGGCGAGGTCTTCAAACGCCGAAAACGCGACGGCTTGGTCGCGGGTCATAGCGTCGATGTCGGCGTTTGCGTCAATCGCGTCCCAGCGCCAGAGCGCCAGCTTGAATAGAACCTCGCGGTGCGTCCGCGCCGAAAGTGTCGCAGCCGTGCGCAACAGCACCGACTGGACCGTCAACACAGTGTCCGCTTCTTCGTCGTCTGGACGAAGTTTTTGCTGCATACCAATGAAAATTCGAAACAACTTCTCGATTTGATCATGGTCGCTTGCGCCGGCGTCCGTGCGTGCAAGTTGTTCGATTTCGTGTTTTGCGTCCGCCGGCTTCATCCGTTCCTCCGTTCCGAGTCGCGCCCGAAAGCGCCGTGCGTTATACGTGTCGCGGGCGTTTGTCGTGTCGCGTTGTTGGGGGACGGAGCGCATGCGGCGACGGGGCTGCGTGCATAACGCAAGAGGATCCGCCGCTTTGCGCGGCGCTCGATACGCTGATGTTATATGCCCCGATTGAGCGCTTCGGCGCCGCGTTAAGGACGCTGACGTCGTTCGACGACCTGCGCGCCGCGTTTATTGAGCATTTTCACGCCGAGGGCGTGCGGATGATGAGCTATCACCACCTGCCGCCGCCGGGCGCAAGCGACTACGACCAGCCGTTGACGGTCATCGCGGAGGGGTTTCCTGATGCGTGGGTTCAGCGGTACACGGATGACGGGCTCCACGATTGCGACCCGATCACGCGGCACGCGCAAAACGCGTTCCACGCTTTTTGGTGGTCGGACGCGCGCGCCTTCGCTGATTTGGACGACGCCGAGCGCAACTACCTTGTCGCGATGGACGAGGCGGCCCTCGGCGACGGATTGGCGGTGCCGCTTTTCGGGCCCCATGGACGCAACGGCTATGCGGGGCTCGGTTGCGGATGCGACGCGCGGCCCTACGACGACGACCACGTAATGCGGCTGCAACTCGCCGCCCAATTAGGACACCAGCAATATTGCCATATCCTCTTCGCCGAGGCGCCGGACAATATCCGCTTGTCGAAGCGCGAGCGGGAAGTCCTGGAATGGGTGGCCAAAGGCAAGAGCAACTCGGTGATCGCCGAGATCGTCGGGATCTCGATGAACACCGTCGATACCTATCTGCGCCGCATCTACGAAAAGCTGGACGTCTCGGACCGTGTGACCGCCTCGCTGCGCGGGCTCGCCGTCGGCTTGATCGCGTAGCCGCGTCGCGCGGTGCAAATCGCCGGGCCGCGTCGCGGCGACGGCTTAATTGTACGGATCGCGATAATCGTCGCGGGCGAGGTTGGAGAATTTGGTCAAATTCTCTTGGAACGCGAGGGCGACTTTGCCGATCGGGCCGTGCCGCTGTTTGCCGATGATGACTTCGGCGACGCCGGCGACGTCGTCGCATTTCTCGCGCCAGGCGTCGTGGTCGGCCGTGCCCTCACGCGGTTCTTGCCGCTTGAGATAGTACTCTTCGCGGAACACGAACAGGACGACGTCGGCGTCCTGCTCGATCGAACCCGATTCCCTGAGGTCGGATAATTGCGGGCGTTTGTCGTCGCGCGCTTCGACTTGCCGCGACAGCTGCGATAAGGCGACGACCGGCACGTTCAGTTCCTTGGCGAGCGCCTTTAGGCCGATCGAGATTTCGGTGATCTCCTGCACCCGATTGTCGCCGCGCGAGCTGGACCCCGACAGGAGCTGCAGATAATCGACGACCAACAAGTCGAGCCCATGTTGACGCTTCAGGCGCCGGGCGCGGGCGGCGAGCTGCGCGATCGTCAATCCGCCCGTGTCGTCGATGTAGAGCGGCATGTTCTCCAGTTCGCGCGCCGCGTGGTAGACTTTGTCGAATTGGTCCTGGTCGACCATGCCGCGCATGATGTCGTTCGACGACACGCCCGAGCGCTCCGCGATAATCCGCATAGCGATTTGTTTGGCCGCCATTTCGAGCGAAAACAGCCCGACTGCAGCCCCGTCGACCGTTTTGACGACGCCGTCGGCGGCACGTTCGGTCTGGTGGGCGAGCGCGGCGTTCACGGCGATGTTGGTCGCCAACGCCGTTTTGCCCATGGACGGGCGGCCGGCGAGGATGACGAGGTCCGACGGGTGAAGCCCGCCGAGCATGCGGTCGAGGTCGACGAGGCCGGTCGCCACGCCCGCCAGCCCGCCGCCGCGTTTGATCGCGGCGTCGGCGACTTCGATCGCCTCCATCGCGGCCGTGCGGAAATTCTTAAACCCCGAACCGTATTTGCCGGTTTCGGCGAGCGCGTAGAGCGACTTCTCCGCCGCTTCGAGCTGGTCGGACGGGTCCTCGCCCACGGACACGTCGCGCGCGCGCGCTTCAATTTCGCCGCCGATCGCGATCAATCCGCGGTAAACGGACAAATCGAAGACGACGCGGGCGTAATCGTGCGCGCCGGCCGTGCCGGGGACGTTCGCCGCAAGCGTTTCGAGATATCCCCGCCCGCCGAGCTCCGAAAAGCCTTCGGACTTCGACAAAAACGCGTCGATGATCGTCGGCGAGGCGAGGCGGCCCTTGTTGATGAGGTCGCCGCACGCTTCGAAGATCACCTGGTGAACCGGGTCGTAGAAATGTTCGCCCTTCAAATAGGCCGAAACCCGAAAAAATATCTCATTGTCAAACAAGATCGCGCCAAGCACGGCCTGCTCGGCGTCGATGCTGAAAGGGAGGGATTTGTCCGCCCCCGGCTCTTTTTCGCCGGGACCGTTCTGTTGTGAAATCGTCGCGCCGTCCGCCATGGAACGGGACGGTGCATGAA
>JBCCZS010000145.1:0-8334 GCA_039187035.1 Pseudomonadota bacterium
ATTTGCCCGACCGGTTCGCCGATCTTTACGATCGCCCGGAGCGTTTCGTCGAAGCGGCCGCGTCGCCGGCGGCGATCCAGGACGTGATGCGCAGCCATCGCGCGGAGCGGCGCGCATGAGCGGGGCGTTGACCGTTTTGCCGAACGGCGTGCGCGTCTGGACCGAGCCTATGCCGGCGCTCGCCTCCGCCGCGATCGGCGTTTGGGTGCGCGCGGGCGCCATGGACGAACGGCGCGAAGAAAACGGCGTCGCGCACCTCCTGGAGCATATGGCCTTCAAAGGGGCGAGCCGGCGGGACGCGCGCGCGATCGCCGAAGACGTGGAGGCGGTCGGCGGGTACTTGAACGCCGCGACGTCTTATCCGCATACGGGATATTACGCCCGCGTCCTAAAAGACGACGCGCCGCTCGCGTTCGACATTCTCGCCGACATCGTCCGCGCGCCGACGCTCGCCGCGCGCGACCTCGACACCGAAAAAGACGTCGTTATCCAAGAGATCGGCGAGGCGCGCGATACGCCGGACGATCTGTTGTTTGAAAACTTGCAGGCCGCGACCTTCGAGGGGCAGGCGCTCGGCCGGCCGATCCTCGGCGAAGCGGGCCAGGTCGCAACCTATATGCCGGACGATCTTCGCGCCTTCGTCGCCCGCCATTACCGGCCCGCCCACGTCGTCGTGGCGGCGGCCGGGGCCGTCGATCCGGCTGAAATCCTCGACCTCGCCGCGCGCTATTTCGGCGATATGGCCGACGCGGCGGACGCCGAGGCCTCCGATCGAAGCTTCCGCATCGTCGGCGGCGTGCGCCATGTCCCGCGCGATCTTGAGCAAACGCACGTTGCGTTTTCGGCGCCCGGAGCCGGCTTGACGGCCCCGGACTATGTCGCCGCACGCGTCTTCACGGAAATTCTCGGCGGCGGCATGGCCTCGCGGCTCTTCCAGAATATCCGCGAGAAGCGCGGTCTCGCTTATAGCGTGTACGCATTCGCCGACGCCTATGACGCGGTGGGCGCGTCGGGCTTTTATCTCGGCGTCGAACCGGGCCGCGGGGCGGAGGCCTTGCGCTTGAGCCTCGACGAAATCGCTGCGATCGCGCGCGACGTCCTGCCGGCCGAAGTCGACCGGGCGCGGGCGATGTTCCGGGCTTCGTTATTGATGGGGCTTGAGAACCCCATGGGCCGCGCCGAGCGGGCGGCCGGCGATCTCTTCACGCACGGGCGGGTGCGCGACCCCGCCGCGATCGAAGCGTCCTTGGCCGAGGTCACCCCGGAAGCGGTGTCCGCGTTCGCCGAGCGGTTGTTGCAAGCGCCCGGTCGGGCGTTGTCGGTTGTCGGTCCGGCCGATTTCGCTACGATGCGATCGGTAATTTCGTAACGGGGGCAGTTGCGCGGTGGCGCTCCTCGACTTTCAGGTACGGGACGAGTTGAACCCGCGGGTGCGCGTCGGCGACGTCGAATTGCGCCGTCCGCGGATCGACCATCACGACGCGTGGGCCGCGCTGCGCCGGGAAAGCCGGGCGCATCTGACGCGGTGGGAACCGGATTGGCGCGACGACGATCTCAGCCTGCCGGCGTTCAAAGATCTTTTGCGCGGGTATGGCCGTGCGGCGCGCGCGGGGCTCGCGGCGCCGTTCTTTGTTTTTCGCGAAGACGACGACGCGTTCCTCGGCGGCGTCAATTTGGTGAACGTCACCCGCGGCGCGACGCAATCGGCGTCGATCGGCTATTGGATCGGCGCGCCGTACACCCGCCAGGGTTACGGGGTGCAAGCGGTCGAAGGGGCCTTGTCGTTCGCGTTCGGAACGTTGGCGCTCAACCGCGTCGAAGCGGCGTGCCAACCGGAGAACGTCGCCTCGCGCGATTTGCTTTCAAAGGCGGGCTTCCGGCACGAGGGCTATGCGCGCGACTATCTCCACATCAACGGCGCTTGGCGCGACCATCTGTTATTTGCGGTGTTGGCCTCCGATTTGCGACGCTGACAGGAGCGGTCCGCAATGAATACGTCCCATCGCCGCACGGGAGCCCCCCCTTTGGCGTCCGGGGCGGTCGGGGCGGACGGCACGACTAAGGTTAAAGGCGGGACGAGCAGGGCATGACGGCGGCGCAACTAGCGCACGCGCTCGCGCAGCGCGTTCAGGAACAAGCAGGCGCGGCGGGCGACGTCGCCGTTAACGCCGGGGCTCTCGTCGAGGCGGTCGGCGGTCCGGACGTTGCGCGCGGCGCGGTCGCGGGCGCGTTCGTCATGGCGTTGACGTATCTCGCCGGGTTCGCGGCGCTGCGTCGGTCCGGGCCCGCAGTGTGCGCATTTTTGCTGGTCGCCGCGGCGGCCGGCTGGCAAGCGCTCAATCTCGGATTTTTCGCCGGCGTCGGCGTCACTTGGATTTTGTTCGCCAAAGGCGCCTTCGCCGCCGCGGGCTTCATTTTCCTCGCGGCGACCTTGCGGCGGGCGAAGGCGAGCGCCGCCTTCGCCGGGGTCTTGTTCTTCGCGGCGGTGGCCTATTTGGCGGCCGGCGTCAGCGGCTTTTTCGTCACCACGGACTTTTCGGACATCTATCGCTCGGCGCTTTACGGCGCGGCGGCGCTCGCCGCCGGCGTCATCGGGCTGGAGGCGGTGCGCGGCGACATCGGCGCGTGGCTTATTGCGCCGGGCGCGGCGATCGCGCTCGCCGCGCCGTTTGCGGCCGGTTATTTTGGGGCCGTCGGGCCGTTCGCCGCTGCGGCGCTCTTTTCGCTTGGCGTCATGGCGGTCGCGCTCGTCGCAATCACCGAGGCGGCCGACGCGCCGCGCACGACGGCGCTGACGCCCGTCGACGTCGACGGCTTCGCCCCGCCCGCCGCCGCTGCCGCAAACGCCGCCGCGGATGCCGAGGCGGGCCGCATGCTCGTCGCGGAAACCGCGCTGTCGGACATTCTCGATTACGCCGGCCTCAGCGTGTGGGATTGGACGCCGACGCGCGCGCGGCGCACGGAGCGGGCGGGCGACGTCCTCGGCGTCGCCGCGGCCGCGCCGGGCGATCTCGACGCGCTGCGCGACGCGCTCGATCCAGGCGACGCCGCCCGCTTTGAGGCCGAGGCGCTCGCCGGCGACGACGGCCCCTTTTCGCTGACGGCGCGGTTGAAATCCGGGCGCGCCGTCCGGCTGCGCGGCGCGCGCGCGGTCGACGATGCGGGCGCGCTCGAACGCTTCGTTCTCCTCGCGGACGATGTCGACGCGGCGGTCGCGCCGCCGGGCCTCCAAGGCCGACGCGACGCGGCGCGCAAGGGCGGCCGGCGAACCGGCGATCGCCCGGCGCGCGCCGTGGACGTCGCCGGCGCGTTGGCGAACGACCGCCTGTACGCCGCGTTTCAGCCGATCGTGTCGTTGGACGACGAGCGCGTCGTCGGGTACGAGGCGCTCCTGCGCGCCGAACCCGGCGTCAATGGCGGCTTCGACGATCTGTCGACGGAAGAAATCGTGTTGGCGGCCGAGGCGCAGGGCCGCGGCGCCGACCTCGCCGCGTTGATGCTCGCCGCATCGGCCGAGTTCCTCGCCAAAAAGCGCGCGGGCGCGGCCGATCGCAACGTGTTCGCGGCGTTCAACGTGTCGTTCCGGCAAATGCGGGCCGAAGGCTTCGTCGACGCCGTCGCGCGCGCCGTGCAGTATTTCTCGCTGCCGCCGAAAACGCTCGTCGTCGAATTGACCGAGACCGATGCGGTGACGGACGAAAAAGCCGCCCGCGTCATTTTCGAGCGGCTGCGCGCGGCCGGCGCCGGGCTCGCCTTCGACGATTTCGGCGCGGGCTTTTCCTCGCTTGCGAACCTTCACAAATTCGCGTTCGACTTTTTGAAGATCGATAAATCGTTCGTCGATCGTCTTGACCAAGACGATCCGGACGCGGCGAAAATCGTCGCCGCGCTCGCCAGTCTCGGGGCCGGCATGGGGCTCACCGTGATCGCCGAAGGCTTGTCGCGCCGCAGCCTCGCAACGCAGGCGCGCCTGCACGGCTGCACGCTCGGCCAAGGCTTCGCATTCGGCCGCCCCGAAACCCCGGACGGACGCTTCGCCGGCGGCCCGCCGGCGCCCGCGCCGCAAGAAGCCGCGCCCGGCCCGAGCGACCCGAACCGAGGCGTCTTCAAAACCGAAAAGCTACGATAATCCTTGCGCCGCGCGCTTTATTCTCCGGCGCCGTTCTGCGCAGGCGTTTGCGCGTCGTCGACGCCGGCCGCCTTGTCGATCGCCTGACGCAGCTGTTCGGTCGCGTCGATCATTTTGCGCATTTGCTCGATCGAATCCGTCAACGTGTCGACGGTCGGCGCGTTGACGCGCTTTAACGACTCCGTTGCGGCGGTGAGGCCGCTCGCCAAAGAGCACTGCGTTTGGAAGCGCAAAGCGTCCTGCAGAGCGGCCTCAAGCGTGTAGACGCCGACGCTCGACAGGGCGAGGTATTTTTTCGAGGGCGGTTCGCTCGCGTCCGCGATGACCGTAACGTCGACGATCGCGTTCGCCTCGACCGTCTTTTTGGCGCCGTCCTCGCCGACGTCCTTCGTGATCGTGTAGCGGATGACGTCCTGGCCGTGGAAATTGGCACGCGGCGTATATTTCACGACGGTTCGCTTTTCGTCGTCTTCGCCGACTTCCACGACTTCCGACGTTCCATAGGCGGTGCTGTCGACGGTCAGCGTAGCGCCGTCGGCGTTGAGATCGTTCGCTAAGACGTCAATTTCGGCGATCGGCTGGTCTTCCTTGGTTTCGACCTTGTCGTTGATTGCGATCATCTTGCCGTCGCCGGCTGCGGCCTGGGCCGCCGCTTCTTCGCTTGTCCGATCGAGAAGGTCGCTGAACGTGAAAATCGGCGGCTCGTACATGAGGTTGCCGATCTTGTCGCGCGCTTGGCCCACCGGCCGCCCGGCGTAGGTGACCTGTCCGTCCTCGCGATCATAAAGGTCCTCCCACGCGATCGACGCGCGCAGGCCGTAGGTGTTGAACATGCCGGGGTTGATGACGCCCTCGTCCGGCAGGGACTTTAACTCGTCGATGTCGTCTTTGTTGAGCGGGTAGAACCGCTTTTTGTTGATGTCGCGCAGGACGTTTTCGCGCGCAACGTCGATGCCGGCGATCACGGTCTGGATCGCCAGGTTCGAAAACATCGTTTCATTAAATTCGGACCGGCCGGCGGCGACGATCGCGGCGCTGCCGGCGAGGGACCGCACGGTGGTCGGGTCGGTGAATATGGTCGCCAGGCCGCCGAGGAGACCGGACGTGAGCCCGGCGGCCAGGTTCACGCTGATATTCAGATCATGCAGCTGCGCTTTATAGAAGCGGCAATAATACTCTGAATGGACCATCACCTGGTCCTGGATCGCGCTCCGCCGCATGGCGATCGCGACGCTCTTCGCGGCTTGGCTGTAAAACTTGTCGTAGAGGCCCGTTGCGAGATACGCCTTTAGACGCGCTTGTTCGTACTCGGAAAGCGACTCGACAATACGCTCCGCCTCCTCAATTTCATCTGAGTTTTCGGGGAACGGTTCAGTTGAACGCAGGCTAAACTGACTCATATCTGCCGCGAAGGAAGATAAGTAATCATGATCCAATGACGACGATAAGTCACTAATCACAAATGAAAATTGAGGATAAGATAGATAATAAGTGTAAAAAGCAAAGATGGCGCAATTGAGTTCGATACTTGGATTTACGTCACCGTCTAAATCGATCTCATCCCCAAACGCTTCGGCTTCGCGTTCTAGTTCCGTTTTCTCCCTTTTTAGTTTTTTGATTTTTTTTGGATCCATATCCTCGATACTAAGTAATTAAAAAGTAATTTGAGAGTATCTGTTGACAATGTACTTTTTTCTCAATTCTTCAATAGTTTGTAGTGAGTTGTCGGTGGTTGCCAGCTGTCTATTTTTTAGAGAGCGCACTTCGCCTTCAAGTTGTTCGATATATTCGGTCAACGTACTTGTCTCAGCGTTGTCGTTCCGCAGCCCCCGTCTACGGCTGTAAGCGTCGTCAAGTTCGCCCTCGAGGTCGCGTAGCCTACGCCGGGCATTGATATCGTCTAAATCGGCGGCCACGGTTGCAGGCCGGGCATTATGAGCGGCGCAAAGACCTGCTGATTTCAATGCAACGCGCCGATTTTCAGGGTCGATCATGCTCAACAAATCAATTTTGTTTAGCGGATTGTTGTCCAACGACAGAGGCGCGGCCGTAATGAAGCCGCGGCCCGTTCCCGTCGGCTCATACCGGTTATCGCCGCCGCCAACCGTCCCGCATGACGCCAGCACCAGCGCCGCCGCGCTGCCGCACAACGCGTTCTTGATCATGTCGTAGTCCCCCGATCGCCCATTACTGCCGCGACGCCGAACAGCGCCGAGTGGATGCTAACGCCAAAATCGCCTTTGGCAATCGGGAGTTGTTTCTATTTCCAAATAATCGCTCGCCCTCGACGGGCGGCTGATTGACCGGCGACTTGCGCCTGTCGGCCCCTGCACCCGTCTCGCGGCGCGCGCCGCCGACGACGGCCGCGTTTAGTTCAGCGGCGTGTCGAGGTCTCGGGGGGAGGACCATTCGGGCGAGAACATCGCCGCGGTGACGCCGATCGCTTCGAGCGCGCGCGACCAGGCGTCTTCTTCGCCGCCGTTGAAGATTAAGTCGTCCGTCGCCGGGCCGTGCGCCCAGGCGTTCATGGCGATTTCTTGTTCCAACTGGCCGTCGCCCCAGCCGGCGTGGCCCATGGCGAGGAGGTAGCGTTTCGGCGCGCTCGCCGCGCCGGACGCGATCGCCGCAAGGATGTCTTTGGTGCCGGTGACGCCGACGGTCGGCGTGACGGCGAGCGTTTGTTCGCTCTCATAGTCGCGCGTGTGGACGACGAGGCCCCGGTCGCGGCGCACGGGGCCGCCGAAAAACACCGGGCCCGGGGCGTCGGCCGCATCGTCGACAAGGTCGAGTTGCTCAAGAACGTCGCCGAAATCGGCTTTATCGAGGCGCTTGTTCACGATGAGCCCCATGGCGTGCGTGCTTTCATGGGCGCACATCAACACGACCGCGCGGTCGAACCGCGGATCGCCCATGTTCGGCGTCGCGATCAGCACCTGACCGGTCAAGAAATCCTGATCGTCCATCGGCGCGCCTCTCCTTAAAAAGCCCGTCGGCGAAAGCCTAGGTCCGCTCGCGCGCCTAGGCAACGGGCCCGCCCGCGGCTATGACCGGCGCGCAGAATTCAAAAAATCCTGAGAGGAGAACGACATGACGATTTCGGTCGGCGACAAAATTCCGAGCGCGACGGTGATGATGGCGACGGCGAACGGGCCCGAACAAGCGGACGCGGCGGCGGTGCTCGGCGCCGGCACGGTGGCGTTTTTCTCCGTACCCGGTGCGTTCACGCCGACATGTTCCGCCAAGCACCTGCCGGGCTTCGTCGAGCAGGCCGACGCGCTCAAAGCCAAGGGCGTCGACAAGATCGTCTGCATGTCCGTGAACGACGCGTTCGTCATGCAGGCCTGGGGCGAAAGCGCCGGCGCCGGCGACAAAGTCGCGATGATGGCGGACGGCAACGGCGACTTCGCGCGCGCGCTCGGCCTAACCATGGACGGGACCGGCTTCGGCATGGGCGAGCGCTCGCAACGCTTCTCGGCCGTCGTCGACGGCGGCGTCGTCAAACACTTGTTCGTCGAAGAAGGCGGCGCGTTCGAGGTCTCAAGCGCGGAGCATATGCTCGGCGCGCTCTAGCGCTCGGCTCGGCGGCCGCGCGTCGTCTTCTTAGTCGTCCGTTTCCCCATCGACCTCCGGACAGGGACCGCACCGTCCCTTAACGCAGACGTCGGGGTTCACATCGACCTGGAACTCCGACTCCGCCAGTTCGGTCGACAAGCCCCGTACGAGTCGCTCGTTCGTCCGCGAGTTAAAGCGAGGATTGTTTTCGCGAACGCCGGTCGGACACATGAGCGTGCCTTCTTGTGCTCTGCGCTCCGGCGACGCCTTGTTGTTGCCGGGGTGCGCCAACCCTAAGACGTGACCGATTTCGTGTGCGAGAAGCCGCGTGTTGTTGGCTTCGCCGTCTGGAAAAGCCGTAACCGCCTGATCGCTCAGGAGGACGAAACTATCCGGCGTTCCGGGGTGGACGACGCCGTTCTTTACAAGTCCCAACTCGCGATTGGACAACTCGCGGCCGCCGCCGGATCGGGTCGGCTCGTCAAACGCTTCGAGAACATAAATGTCGACGCATTCCTGCTGGTCGCCTTGAAAACTACTTCGTAGTTCTTTGAAAAAATTATTGTCAAATGCTCGCTTGTTTTTCGCTAGATTTGCAAAATTTGTCTCAATTACTTCCGGCTCGTTCGGTGCGATTTCGATTTGGACCTTGC
>JBCCZS010000146.1:0-8156 GCA_039187035.1 Pseudomonadota bacterium
CCTCGATCAGCGTCGGCTTTCTCATCGCCCGCCTCGCTGACGACGACAATTCACAGGACGGCGCCGACGCGTCACGAACGAGAGAAGAACGCGCAAAGCAGGAGGGCCGCCGCCATGGACGCGATCGAATTCGGACTGCCGGGGCTATTGGGGATCGTCAGTCACGGCCAGGGGGAAGGCTGGTGCGCCTTGTCCTTGCGCCTCGCCGAGACCCATCGCGCCGCCAACGGCTATCTGCACGCCGGAACCCTCGTCACCCTCGCCGACACGGCCTGCGGCTTCGGCTGCGTCGCGTCCATGCCGGAGGGCGGCGCCGGGTTCACCACGATCGAGTTGAAGTCGAATTTTCTCGGGAGCGCGCGCGACGGCGTCATCCGATGCCGAGCCGAAGCCGACCATCTCGGCCGCACGACCCAGGTCTGGTCGGCCACGGTCGTGCACGAGGAGACGGGCAAGAGCTTGGCGCTCTTCCGGTGCACGCAGCTAATCCTAAGGCCCTGAGCGCGCTATTTACGAGTGACGGACGCCGCTTCGGACGTTGCGATGAACATGTCGTGCATCGTCCGCCCGGGAAGAAACGTGAAATAGCCGGCGATCAACACCGCGCCGAAATAGACGCCGGCGAGCGCCCACGCGTGGGACCGCACGTCGCCGCCGCGGATCGCGAACCATGCGCGCACGATCCCGGCGACGGTGACGATGATGAACAAGTGAATGAACGAAAACCGTCCGCCCTGATATGAGGGGATGAAGAACGCGAAGACGGAGGTGGCGAGCATCAGGACCATGAAGAGATAGCCCGCGATGCGGTGGCCCGCCGAGCCTTTCACCATCAAAAACTGCACCGCGCCGATGAACGCGGCCGGCACGACCGTCGCAAAGTGCAGTTGCACCATCAGCGACGCCTCCAGCAAAGGTTGAATATTCACGCCCGCCCCAAGACTTCTCGCGACCCCGCCCAAACGCTCAGAAAATCGCGCGCCGAGGTCAAGCCGCAGCGGCGCCCGCCGGCGGCCCGTTGCACCCGCTGAGAACCGCCGCTATCGGGCGCGAGGCGATGTGTGCTAGCAAAAGCGGCCATGCGCCGCGCCGCTCATTGGGCCCACGCCCGCACGGCCGCAAGAACGAGCCCGATAATGGGGCTTCCGAAACGCACCCAAGGAACGCAACCTCTATGGCACAGGCCGCCCCGCCCTTCACCGTGCAAGTCGCGCCGGTCACGCCGTTCCAGCAAAATTGCTCGATTATCCGCGCGCCCAGCGGCGCCGCGGCGGTGGTGGATCCGGGCGGCGAGCCCGACAAAATCATGGCGGCCGCCGCGCACATGCAGGCGCGCATCGAGAAGATCTGGCTCACCCATGGCCATCTCGACCACGCCGGCGGCGCCGAAGAGATCAAACGGCGCACCGGCGCGCCGATCGAAGGGCCGCACCGCGAGGACGTCTTTTGGCTGGAGCAGATCCGCGAGCAGTGGAAGCGGTTCAACATCGAGGACGGCGAGGACTGCGCGCCCGATCGGTTTCTCGACGACGGCGACACGCTGGAATTGGACGGGCTGACGTTCGACGTCGTCTTCACGCCCGGCCACACGCCCGGGCACGTCGTGATTTACCACCGCGACGCCCGACTCGCCTTCGTCGGCGACGTGTTGTTCGCCGGCTCGATCGGCCGCACCGATTTCCCGCGCAGCGACCCCGCCGCGCTGATCCGTTCGATCACGGAGAAACTCTGGCCGCTCGGCGACGACATGCAGTTCGTGCCGGGCCACGGGCCCACGTCCACCTTCGGGCGCGAGCGCCAGACGAACGCCTTCGTCGCCGATAAGATCACCGGCTATGCGGGCGCCGCCAAGCAAGCGCCGGACGCCGTCGCCCAAAAGACGACCAAGCGCTGGCAATAACGACCGGCGCGCCGCCGCGCCGGCCGCCGTTTACCGTTGTCCGTTCGCCGTTGCCCGTTCTACAGGCGCTTACTCTTCGGCGAACGCCAACATCGTCTCAGACGACTGAACGAGGGAGAGATATTCCTCCCATATTTCGTTCGCTTTGCCGGGCCCGCCCGCGACGTCGGCCATCGCGTTGAACCACGAGGCGTCGTCCGGCGTCATCTCCCATTCCATATCGGCCGGCCCGTTCTTCATTTTCCAGACGAGCATCATGTCGTATTTGCCGGTCAGCAACGTGACGTCCATGTCAGGCATCGACGAGCCGGCTTTTTCCGCGGCCGCCACAAAATATTTGTCGATAATTTCGCGCGCGTCGCCTTCGCGGCCCGATTTAAAATCGACCAGCGTGACCGAGTAATAGTCAGCTTTGCGTTTTTTGGCTTTCATCGGCTCGGGTTTGGGCGCCGCCGCCGCGTCGGCCTTAGCGGCCGCTTCGGCTTGCGGCGCAGCGTCGGCTTTCACCGCATCCGCCTCTTGCGCGAACGCCGGCGCGGCGAGCGCCGCGGCGGCCGCCAAAAGAACGTGCTTCTTCATCAGATGATCTCCCGCTTCTGCTTTTTTGGATGATGTCGAAAGGACGAACGCAACGGGCCGAATGGTAGCGACGCGGCGCCCGGGCGTCTCGATCGGCGCGCAGCGGCGAGCGCGGTTCACCGGGCGTCGGCAACGGGGACGGCCCAGGCCGCATAGCGCGGGTCGGCGTCCTTCATGATTTCCCAAAGCCGCGCCATGCGGTCGACGAACCACAGCTTGGCGAGGACCGCGGCGTGCCAGGCGAGGAAGCCCGCCGCGAAATTTCGGGTGAAAAACGCAAAGGCGACGCCGACCATGAACAGCGCCGAGATCGCCGTCGTGACGTTCGCCGCGCGCGCATACCCGGCGGGTATCGGCACCGCTTTGCGGTTGAGCCACACGCGCTCGCCGAGAACGCCTTTCGACGCCCAGCGGTCAAAGCGCCCGGGCGGCGGGAATAGCCGCGGGTTGATCCACGTCCACAACGCGGCCGCGGCGATCGGGAGCGCGCCCGCCCAACCGATCCAAAACGGGCTCCAGAGCGCGACGAACAACAATGGGGTCGCGGCGAGCCGCGTCCACACGCTCCACGGATTAGCGTGGCGGCGCCACGCCGCGTCGTCCATCGCCATGAGCCGTTCGGCTGCGGCCCCGTAATCCATGTCCGAGCGCTTTTAGGACGCCGCGAGCGAAAACGTTCGGCGCGGCGCGCTCATTGGCTCGGGCTCGGCACGGCGTCGACCGACGCGCGGCCGATCGTGTTGGCGTCGGCCCCGAACCAAACCGCGCCCGTCGGCGCGTGGTAATGCATGTGGCGCAACGTGCCGCCGCCGGACGGAACCGGCGCGCCGGCGAAAAACGTCTCCGTGTCCGGATCGAACCCGCGGAACATGTTCGGCTGCACGCCGGTCTCCACGAACCAAACGTCGCCGTCGGCGTCCATCGCGGTGCCGTAGGGCCGCGCGTCCGCGCCGGCCGGCATCGGCCACTCTTTGAAGCCTTGCGTCGCGGGATCGTAGGCGCCCAGAAAACCGCCGGCGTAGTCGACATACCAAACCCGGCCGTCGGCCCCGACCTCCAGGCGCCGCGGCCGCGCGTCGGCCCGCGGCAGGTCGATCTCGGTCAATTCGAGGGTCTGCGGATCGATCCGGCCGAGCTTGTCGACGCCGAAGAGGGCGACCCAAACGGCGCCGTCCGGCGCGACTTTAATGCCGTAAGGCCGCGCCCCTTCGGATTGCGCGGCGATCAGGTCGACCTTGCGGGACGCAACGTTCATCCGGCCCATCATGTTGCCGCCCTGGACCGAGAACCAAATGTTCTCTTCGGTCGCGTCGAAGACCAGCGTATGCGGATCGCTGGCGGCGGCGTCGGGCATGGCGATCTCTTCAATCGCCTGCGTCGTCGGGTCGAAGCGGCCGATCACGCCCGTGCTGTTGCCCGCATACCAGACGATCCCGTCCGTCCCGACGATCAGATTGTGCGGGCGCTCGCCGTTCGGCAGATCAATCTTCGTGAAGGCGCCGTCCGCGAGATCAAGCCGCGCGACATAGCCGGTGCGCTGGCCGACGAACCAGACGGCGCCGTCCACGGCGAACGGGTCGCGCGGCCGCGAGGCGTCGTACGGCACGGTCCATTCTTTGATGTCGAGGGCGGCGTCGCCCGTCAAATCCGCGGCCCCCGTCGGGCCGGGGGCGACAAAGGCGGCGGCCAGGAAGGCGGCCAGAAAGGCGGCATGTACGGCGGGGCGCGTGAAGGAAGGCGTTTGCAGCTTTTTCAGCGTCATCGTTTTCGTTCCCGTTGGCGTTTGTTGACTGATCGCGCGGCGTTTATCACGGCCCCGCCGCGCACGCACGAGGGGCCGTCGCCCCGGCGGGGTTTCGCTCGTGCACAACTTCCCCTAAGAGACCGCTTTAGCCGTCAATTCGTCCGTTCCAACGCGCCTGCGCCGTCCTTAAGCGCGCCCGCGCCGTCAACCTTGCGCGCCGTTCCCATGCCCAAACGCACCGACATCTCCACGATCTTGATCATCGGCGCGGGGCCGATCGTCATCGGCCAGGCTTGCGAGTTCGATTATTCGGGCGTCCAAGCGGTCAAAGCGCTGAAGGAAGAGGGCTACCGCGTCGTCCTCGTCAATTCCAATCCGGCGACGATCATGACCGACCCGGAACTCGCCGACGCCACGTACGTCGAGCCGATCACCGCCGAATTCGTCGAAAAAGTCATCGCGCGCGAGCGGCCGGACGCGCTCCTGCCGACGATGGGCGGGCAAACCGCGCTTAACTGCGCGCTCGATTTGGAGCGCCTCGGCATTCTCGAACGGTACGGCGTTGAGATGATCGGCGCGCGCGCCGACGTCATCGACAAGGCCGAGGATCGCGAAAAGTTCCGCAAGGCGATGGACGCGATCGGGCTGGAAAACCCGCGCGCCGCCATCGCGTCGTCGCCGGAGATCCGCGACGACGCCGGCCGCGTCGTCGGCTACGACCGCGCACTCGGCGTCGCCTCGGCGATGAAGGCCCTCGACGAAATCGGCTTGCCGGCGATTATCCGCCCGGCCTTCACGCTCGGCGGCACAGGCGGCGGCGTCGCGTACAATCGCGAGGAATTCGAGACGATCGTCCGCTCCGGGATCGACGCCTCGCCGGTCGGCCAGGTCTTGATCGACGAGAGCCTGCTCGGGTGGAAAGAATTCGAAATGGAAGTCGTGCGCGACCGCGCCGACAATTGCATCATCGTCTGCTCGATCGAGAACGTCGATCCGATGGGCGTGCACACGGGCGATTCCATCACCGTCGCCCCGGCGCTGACGCTAACGGACAAAGAATTCCAGATCATGCGCAACGCCTCGCTTGCGGTCATGCGCGAGATCGGCGTCGAGACCGGCGGTTCAAACGTTCAGTTTGCGGTCAATCCCGAGACGGGCCGCCTCGTCGTCATCGAGATGAACCCGCGCGTGTCGCGCTCGTCCGCCCTCGCCTCGAAAGCGACCGGCTTCCCGATCGCGCGCGTCGCTGCAAAGCTCGCGGTCGGTTACACGCTCGACGAACTCGACAACGACATCACCAAAGCGACGCCGGCGGCGTTCGAGCCGACCATCGACTATGTCGTCGTGAAAATCCCGCGTTTCGCGTTTGAAAAATTCCCCGGCGCCGACCCCAGCTTGACGACGGCCATGAAATCCGTGGGCGAAGCGATGGCCATCGGTCGGTCCTTTAAAGAAGCGGTTCAAAAGGCCTATCGCTCATTGGAAACGGGGCTCGCCGGCGTCGATCCGATAGAGGTCGACGGGCTCGGACGCGGCGACGACGCGAACGCGTTGCGCGCCGCGCTCGCCGCGCCGACGCCGGATCGCTTGCGCGTTGCGGCCGAAGCGCTGCGCCAAGGCCTGTCGCTCGACCAAGTCAACGCCGTCACGCGTTACGACCGGTGGTTTTTGGAGCAACTCAGCGAGATCGTCGCCGCCGAACGTCAGGTGGCGGACGAAGGGTTGCCGCTCGATCCGACCCTGATGCGCGGTCTTAAATCCATGGGCTTTTCCGACAAACGCCTCGGCGCGTTGTGCGGCGGCGACGAAGACGACGTCCGCGCGCACCGCCGGGCGCTGGGCGTGCGGCCGGTCTATAAACGGATCGATACGTGTGCGGCTGAATTTCGCGCGATTACGCCCTACATGTACGGCGCCTATGAGACCGCCGGCGACGGCGGCGCGTGCGAAGCCGAGCCGAGCGGGCGCGACAAAGTCGTCATTCTCGGTGGCGGGCCGAACCGTATCGGCCAGGGCATCGAATTCGACTATTGCTGCTGCCACGCCGCCTTCGCGCTCGCCGACATCGGCGTTGAAAGCGTCATGGTGAATTGCAACCCGGAAACGGTGTCCACGGACTACGACACGTCGGACCGGCTCTATTTCGAGCCGCTGACGGCGGAAGACGTTTTGGAGATCGTCGACAAAGAACGCGAGCAAGGAACGCTGCGCGGCGTGGTCGTCCAATATGGCGGACAGACGCCGCTCAAACTCGCCGAGACGCTGCATAAGCAAGGCGTGCCCATTCTCGGGACGCCCTACGATGCGATCGACCTCGCCGAGGATCGCGAGCGATTTCAAAAACTCGTTCAGAATTTGGGGCTGAAACAACCGACGAACGCGACGGCCCCGTCCCGAGACGCCGTCCCCGCGATCGCCGAAGAGGTCGGGTATCCGCTCGTCACGCGGCCCTCTTACGTCCTCGGCGGGCGCGCCATGGAGATCGTCCACGACGACGACGAACTCGCCGCGTATCTGCATCGCCACAAGGGCGTCGCCATCGGTCCGGACACGCCGCTTCTCCTAGACCAATATTTGGAGAACGCCGTTGAAGTCGACGTCGACGCGATATGCGACGGCGCGCGCGTTCATATCGCCGGCGTTATGGAACATATCGAAGAAGCGGGCGTGCACTCCGGCGATTCCGCCTCGTCGCTGCCGCCCTATACGTTGCCGGATCCGCTCGTTGCGGACATTGAGCGGCAAACGGAGAAATTGGCGCTGGCGCTCGGCGTCGTCGGCCTCGTTAACGTTCAGTACGCCGTCAAAGACGACGTCGTTTACGTTCTCGAGGTCAACCCGCGCGCCTCGCGGTCGGCCCCGTTCGTCGCCAAAGCCGTCGGCGCGCCGATCGCCCGGATCGCCGCGCGCGTGATGGCCGGCGAAAAGCTCGACCCTGCAAGCCTGCCGAGCCCGCGCACCAAGCACGTCGCCGTCAAAGAAGTCGTCTTCCCGTTTGCGCGCGTCCCCGGCGTCGACACGGTCCTCGGGCCCGAAATGCGCTCGACCGGCGAGGTTATGGGGATTGCGGACGATTTCGACCAGGCGCGCGCCAAAAGCCTCCTCGGCATCGGCGCCAAAATCCCGCAAGACGGCTGCGTTTTCATCTCGCTCAAAAACGCCGACAAGCCGTCGATGGTCGGCTCGGTCCGCGCACTCAAAGAGATGGGTTTTACGGTGATCGCAACGCGCGGCACCGCGGCTTACTTCGCCGAGCGCGGACTTGAGGTGGCCCCGGTGAACAAAGTCCTCGAAGGCCGCCCGCACATCGTCGACGCCCTCAAAAACGGCGATGTTCATCTCGTTTTCAATACGACCGAGGGGGCGCAGTCGATCCTCGATTCACGGTCGATCCGCACCACCGCGCTCGCCCAGCGGATCCCGTGCATTACGACCGCGGCGGCCGCGCGCTCCACCGTGCGCGCGATCGAGGCGATGCGCGCGGGCGCGCTTGAAGTCGCCCCGCTCCAGGCCTATTTTAGCTGACCCGACGCCGAGCGACGCGCCGCGCCTCCCCGCGCGTGCGCGCCATTGTCGTGCGAGGCGGCGGCCGTCGTCACGTGACGATTTTGGTGCTTGGCTCATTCAAGAAAGGTCCGGAACATGGAAAAAGTTCCGATGACGCGCGCCGGTTACGGGTGGCTGGAAGAAGAAATCCGCCGCCTCAAACAAGAAGAGCGCCCCGCCATCATCCAAGCGATCGCCGAAGCGCGCGCGCATGGCGATCTCTCCGAAAACGCCGAATACCACGCGGCGAAAGAGCGCCAAGGCTGGATCGAGGGGCAAATCCTCGAACTTGAAGACAAGTACACCCGCGCCGAAGTCATCGACGTCGGGAAACTGGACGGCACGATCGTGAAGTTCGGCGCCACCGTGAACCTGATCGACGAGGAC
>JBCCZS010000147.1:0-8145 GCA_039187035.1 Pseudomonadota bacterium
CGCGCGCCGACGACGCGGCCCGCCCGGTTCGGCTCGCCGCCGGGGACCCGCTCGGCGCTGCACGCGATTTCGCCGTATTCGTCGCCGACGCGAAAGCCGAACCGACGCCGCAGGGCCGGCTCCTGCCGCACGCCGGCGCGGGCGAGACCGTCGACGCCGGTATCGCGCGGTGTCCGCTCGATTATTTTCCCACCGCTTTGCGTGCGACGTGGGCGGAGAAGTTCCGCACCGGGCCGAATGCGCGCCCGGCCGCGCAAGGCTGCCTCGCCGCCGTCGCGTCCACCCCGCAAACTGTTCAAGGCGTTTGGTACACGGACAGCTCGCACAACGCCGTCGCCGACAAGGTGAGCGCCGTCGCGTTCGGACGCGACCCGGCCGACCCGTCGCGGCTCGTCTTCGCGTTGCACGGCCGCGTGCGCAGCCTCGCCGCCGAAGCGATCGACGCGGCGGCTCCCGACGCGCGCGCGCGCGCCGCGCGGGATTTCTTCACCGCGCCGATCGAAAACGGGCGGATCAATCCGGCTTTCGAGACCGTCGGGCCGGGCCGGGTGTTTTGTTATGAGGGCTTACGGACGAATATCGCCGGCCCCTTCGTCGACGGCGTTCTACTCATGCGTCTCGACCGTGACGCGGCCGGCGAAGAACGGCTCGCCGTCGAAGCGCGTCCGGGCGTCGACGGGTGCGTCGCTCTCCCCGATCCCTGGTCGTTTTCCGGCGCCGAGACGACGTTTTATCGATAGAGGCGGCGGGCGCGGCGCGGCCGGCGACTATCGGGCGCGCGGTAATGCGGCGAGCCCCCGAACGCTTCTTCGCGCCGGCCGTGGCGCGCCAGTTGAGCGGCGACGGACAGCGCGTCGCCGATCGGCGTCGGCGCAAGGGGGTTGAACGCCCGGACCGTCTGAAATCCGGCTGCAAACAAAGACAGGCCCGCCACGCCGACGGCGAACCGGATCGATGCGCCGGCTTCCGCCAACGCAGCGAACCGGACCGCCGCGGCGGCGGCCGCGACATACAATCCGCCGACTGCGAAAAACGACCAACGCGTCGCCGGGCTCGCGGCGAGCGCGACCGGCATGCCCGGCCGGGCTGCGTCGATCGCTAGCAATAACGCGCGCAAGCCGTCGAGATAAACGAGCCGTTCGGCGTCGCGCGTCGAACACCGGAAGACGACGACCTCGCCGCCTGCACGAAGCGTCAGCGTGTAGATCGTCACGATACGGCGTTCAATGACGCTCCAGCGGACACGCTCGATTTGATCGAAGTCGACGCGCCGGGCGGCGCCGTCGCTCCGTATAAGGATAAGCGCGCCCGGCAAAATGCGGGCCTCGCGCCGTCTTCCGCCCGCATAGCAGGTCAATTGCGGGCTCGCGCCATCCGTCGCCATCGGCGATCTCCATTGTTGATCGAACGGCGATAGGATTGCCCGCCCGGCGCGGCGGCGCTGTGAACCAGCTCACGCCGGCCGGGTTCGGAGACGGTCGGGCCGGTTCAGCCGTCCGCGCACCACGCGCCGCGCGCGCCCTCGACGGCATGCCGGGTCCGCACCAGCGCCGCGGCGACGTCGACGCCGTCCGCCGTCTCGACGCGCGCGACGACCCGCCCGCCATATTTGCCGCTCCGGACCTCGTACAAAACGACGTCCGCGCCGGCGAGGTCGCGCAACCGGTCCTTCGCCGCGCGCGCCAACCGGCGCTCAGCGTCGCATTTCGGGCGAAAGAGTTCAGGCGCGTCGACGCCGGCGAGGCGCACGGAAACCGTCACCTCCTGCTCAATCCAGATCGCCGCGGCGACTTTCAGCGTGTCGCCGTCGACGACGCGCACGACCCGAGCGGAAACGGGACCGGCGAACGCCTCGCCCGCGCAAACCCGCCCGGGGGCCGCAATTGACGCGACGGCGCAAACAAGAACAAGCCAAGAACGCATGCGAGAGAAATAGGTCGCCCCGCCCGGCTCGTCCAGGGGTTGTGCAGAAATAAATCTACTCGTTTTGCGATTTTGACGCGAACGCGATCGGCAGGCCGGACGGGCCTTCCATGTAGTAGATCGTCTCGCCGTGCGCCTGGTCGGGGCCTTTGGGATCTAGCCCGTTCTTGCGCGCGTTCTCCGCCCAAGCGTCGGCGTCGTCGACGATGATTTGGAGCATCACCATTTCAGGCATGTTCGGCCCGGCGGGCCAGACCTCGATCCAACTATGATCGGCGTTCGCCTCGACCGGAAACACCGCGCCGGAAAACCCGTCGCCATGCTCGCCGAGATCGCGTTCCGGAATGCCGAGCCCTTCCGGCCCCAGCATCTTTGCAAGCGCCTGCGCGTTTTCAGATTTCGCGACCCGACAAAAACGGATACCTAGGACTTTCATGTCGCCGCCCCTTCCTCATGGTTTTTCCGGAGCTTAGCCCATGGCCGCTAAGAGCGACACCGCGCGCGTTTCGGCCGCGTCGCACGCCGCATCGCCCGATACGCGCCGGCTCTTTCTGATCGACGCGTCGGCCTACATTTTCCGCGCCTATCACGCGCTGCCGCCGTTGACGCGCAAATCCGACGGCCTGCCGGTCGGCGCGGTCTCCGGCTATTGCAACATGATCTACAAGCTCCTGACCGACATGCCGGGCGGCGACGCGCCGACGCATATCGCAGCGATCTTTGATTACTCGGCGCATACGTTCCGCAACGAGCTCTATGATCAGTACAAAGCCAATCGCGACGAACCGCCGGAAGATCTGCGCCCGCAATTCCCGCTCGTGCGCGACGCGACGCGGGCGTTCAACCTCGCCTGCATCGAGGTGGAAGGCTTCGAGGCCGACGACATCATCGCAACCTATGCCAAGGAAATCGACCGAGACGGCGGCGAGTGCGTCATCATCTCGTCCGACAAGGACTTGATGCAACTCGTCACCGACCGCATAACGATGTTCGATACGATGAAGAACCGGCGCATCGGACGCGCGGAAGTGATCGAAAAGTTCGGCGCGCCGCCGGACAAAGTGATCGACATCCAAGCGCTCGCCGGGGATTCGGTCGACAATATTCCGGGCGTCCCCGGCATCGGCGTCAAAACCGCCGCGCAATTGATTGACGAGTTCGGCGATCTCGAAACGCTTCTCGACCAAGCTGAGACGATCAAACAGAAGAAACGGCGCGAGAATCTGATCGAGTTCGCCGAAGACGCCCGGTTGTCCAAGGAACTCGTCACGCTACGGACGGACACGCCCGACCTGGAGCCGATCGAGGCGCTCGCCGCGCGCGCGATGGATCCGGCCATGATCCTCGAGTTTCTCAACACGATGGAATTCAACACGCTGACGCGCCGCGTCGAAACGGAGCTCGGCGGCGACGCCGGGGCGCCGGAACCGCCCGCGCCCGCGGCGATGGACGCCGGGTCGTATGAGACGGTCACGGACGTCGCCGGCCTTGAGCCCTATCTCGCGGCGGCGCGCGAACGCGGGCTTCTCGCCGTCGATACGGAAACGGACAGTCTCGACGCGATGCGCGCCACGCTTGTCGGCGTCTGTCTCGCCGTACCCGGCGGCAAGGCGTGTTACGTGCCGCTCGCCCACCGCGAAGACGGCCTCGACCTCGAGGGCGACCGCCAAACGTTCGCGCAGATGGCGACGGCGGACGCCTTGGCGGCCTTGCGGCCGATCCTTGAAGACCCGGCGATTTTGAAGGTTGGTCAGAATTTCAAATATGATCTCGTCGTGTTGTCCCGGTACGGTGTTTCCGTCGCGCCGTTCGACGATACGATGCTGATCTCCTATGCGCTCGATTGCGGCCGCAACGGGCACGGGATGGATGAGTTGTCGACCAAATGGCTCGACCACCAAACGATCAAGTTCTCCGATATCGCCGGGACCGGTAAGAAACAAAAGACCTTCGACCAAATTCCGATCGCCGAGGCGACGAAGTACGCCGCGGAAGACGCGGACGTCACGCTGCGGCTCTTCGAGATCCTCAAACCCCGCCTCCCGGCCGAGGGCAAAACGACCGTATACGAAACGCTGGAACGCCCGCTCGCCCCCGTCATCGCCGACATGGAGCGGGCCGGCGTCAAAATTGACGCCGCCGTCCTTTCCCGATTGTCCGGCGATTTCGCGCAACGCATGGCCGCCCATGAAGCGGAGGCCCACGCCCTCGCCGGGGAGGAATTCAACATCGGCTCGCCGAAGCAAATTTCGGAGATCTTGTTCGGCAAACTCGGCCTGCCGGGCGGGAAGAAGACCGCGAAAGGCGCCTGGTCCACAAAAGCCGACGTCCTCGAACAGCTGGCCGCGGAAGGGCACGATCTGCCGCGCGCGATTTTGAATTGGCGCGGTTTATCGAAGCTTAAAAGCACGTACACGGACGCGCTTCCCGAAGCCATCAACCCGGAAACGGGCCGCGTCCACACGTCTTATTCGTTGGCGGCGACGACGACCGGCCGGCTCGCCTCGACCGACCCCAATTTGCAGAACATTCCCATTCGCACCGACGACGGCGCGAAAATCCGCACCGCCTTCATCGCCGAGAAAGGCCAGGTCCTCATCTCGGCCGACTATAGCCAGATCGAACTGCGGCTCCTGGCGCATATCGCCGACCTGAAATCCATGAAGGACGCGTTCGCGGCCGGCGTCGACATCCATGCGATGACCGCCTCGGAAATGTTCGGCGTGCCGGTCGAGGGCATGGACCCGATGGTCCGCCGACGCGCCAAAGCCATTAATTTCGGCATTATCTACGGGATCTCCGCCTTCGGCCTCGCCAACCAGCTCGGCATCGCGCGCGGCGAGGCGAAGGACTATATCGACAGCTACTTCGAGAAGTTCCCGGGCATTAAGAAGTACATGGACGACACGAAGCGCGCGGCCAAAGCCGACGGCTATGTCGAGACGATTTTCGGGCGGCGGACCTATGTCGGCGGGATCAACGACAAAAACCCGGCGATGCGCGGCTACGCCGAACGCCAGGCGATCAACGCGCCGATCCAGGGCGCGGCCGCCGACGTCATCCGCCGCGCGATGATCCGCATGCCGAACGCCCTAGTTGAGGCGGGGCTATCGGCGAAGATGCTTTTGCAGGTGCACGACGAACTCATCTTCGAGGCGCCGAAAAAAGAAGCCGAGGCGACTTGCGCCGTCATCGCCGAGGTGATGACCGGCGCGCCCTTGCCGGCCGTCGCGCTCGACGTGCCGCTCGTCGTCGACGCCAAGGCCGGCGCCCATTGGGGCGAGGCGCACTAACGCGGCGTCCTTTGAACGCGCGCGCCCGACCGACCGTCGCAAGCGCGCCTAAACGGGAGACAGACGATGGCTACGATCGATACGGACTACCTCGTCATCGGGGCCGGGGCGAGCGCCCTCGCCTTCGTCGACACGCTCCTGACCGAGACCGACGCGCACATCACCATTGTCGACAAACGCGACAAACCGGGCGGCCATTGGAACGACGCCTACCCGTTCGTCCGTCTGCACCAACCGTCGTCATTTTATGGAGTCCCGTCGACGCCGCTCGGCGCGGAGCGGATCGACGAGACGGGGACGAATAAAGGGTTTTACGAGCTGGCGACCGGCGTCGAGATCGCCGCCTATTTTGACGACGTCATGCGCGCCCGGTTCAAACCCTCCGGCCGCGTAGTTTTCCTACCGATGACCGAGCATGTCGGGGGGGATACGGTGCGTGGGGTCCTTTCCGGCGAGACGACCCGGATCAACGTGCGCCGCCGATTGGTCGACGCCCGCTTGTCGGAAAACACGATCCCGCTAACGCACGCCCGCCAATTCCGCGTCGCCGACGGCGTTGCGTGCGCGCCGCCGAACGATCTGCCGCGACTGGCCGGACGCTTTGAGCGCTTTACGGTCCTTGGGGCCGGGAAGACCGCGATCGATTCCCTCGTATGGCTTTTGGAAAACGGCGCGCCGCCGGACGCCGTCCTATGGGCGCCGCCGCGCGATCCCTGGCTCATCAACAGGGCCCACGTTCAACCGACCGGCCCCTTTTTTCATGCAACGATCGGCGGCGCGGTCCGGCAATTTGAGGCGATGAGCGAAACGACGTCCGCCGAGGACTTCGCGGACCGTATGGAAGCGGCGGATCTTTGGTTGCGCCCCGACCCGGACGTGCGCCCAGCGATGATCCACGGCGCGACCGTGTCGCCCGCGGAAATAGACCTTGTGCGGAGGGTGCGGAACGTCGTGCGCCGCGGCCGCGTTCGCGAGATCGAGCCCGATCGGCTTGTCTTCGACGACGGCGCGCAACCCGTCGCGCCCGGCGCCCTCCATATCGACTGCACCGCGAGCGCGTTGACATTCCATGAACCGGTCCCGGTCTTTCAGGAGGACCGGATCTCGATCCAGATGATCAGACTCTTTCAGCCGACATTCAGCGCCGCGCTAACGGCGCGCATCGAAGCCGAAGACCTGTCCGACGACGCCAAGAACGCGCTCGCCAAGCCGACCCCGATGACCGACACGGTCGACAGCTGGTTGCGTTCGCAAGTCATCAGTATGATGAATCAATACGCCTGGTCGCAGAACAAGCCGCTGCGCCGCTGGATCGGCGATTGCCGGCTCGACGGCTTCGCCCGGCCGATCCGGGAGGTCAACCTGGAAGATCCCGACTACGCGGCGGTCGTCGACCGGCTTCGCGCCCTCGCGCAACCGGCCGTGGCCAATGCCATGAAACTGTCGGCGTAACGACCGACCGTGCCTCATCGTCGAAACGGGCACGATCGCCGCTCAACGAGCGATGACCGACTCGCGCAAGACGTCGCAGGCGCACGCGCGACCATCGATCGTGGCGGCCGATGCGCCAAGCCGGTCGGTCGCCGGCGGAGATAATCGAGACCGGTCGGCCGGGCGTCGCGCCGCGCTAGGCCAAGGCCTCGGCGAGCGCGTCTTCGAAAATGTCGAGGCCCTCGTTCAAGAGCGCTTCGGACGCGACGAGCGGCACGAGCGAACGCAGACATTGGCCGTGCGAGCCGGCGGTCGTCATGATGAGGCCCCGCGCGCGGGCGGCGGCGAGGATCTTTCCCGCAAGTTCGGCGTTCGGGCGATGCGGATCGCCGTCATGGACGAATTCGAGCGCGTTCATCGCGCCGACGCCGCGCACGTCGCCGATCAAGGCGGGATGGTCCGCCTGCAGCGCTTTCCAGCGCCCGTCGATTATCGCGCCGATCTCTTTAGCGCGCGCTAAGAGCCCTTCTTCTTCGAAGATCTCAAAGACGGCGGCGGCGGCGGCGCACGCGATCGGGTTTCCGCCATAAGTCGAGCCCATACCGCCCGGGGCGATCGCGTCCATCAACTCGGCCTTCCCGGTCAGCGCCGACAGCGGCAGCCCCGCCGCGATCGACTTGGCGACGCATAAGAGGTCCGGCTCGACGCCGGCGCGCTCAAACGCGAACATCGTCCCCGTACGGCCCATCCCTGACTGAATTTCGTCCGCGATGAGCAAAATCCCGTGTTCGTCGCAAAGCGCGCGCAACCCTTCGAGAAAGTCCTTCGGCGCGGGGTTGAAACCGCCCTCGCCTTGCACCGGCTCCACGATCATCGCGGCGACTTCCTCGGGCGGCACGGCGGTCTTGAAAATATGGCCGAGGCAGGCGAGCGCGCCTTTCGTTCCGATCCCGCGATAGGCGTCCGGATAGGGCGCATGCTGAACGCCGGGAACGAGCGGCCCGAAGCCGATTTTGTATGGCTTTGACTTTCCGGTCAGCGTCGTCGCAAGAAGCGTGCGCCCGTGAAAGGCGCCTTCGAAGGCGATGACCGACGGGCGACCGGTGATGCGGCGCGCGAATTTGATCGCGTTCTCGACGGCCTCGGCCCCGGAATTGAACAGGACGCTCTTTTTTTGGGTCGGGCCCGGCGCGGCGGCGTTCAGCTTCTCGCACACGTCCAGGTAGATCTCGTACTGCGCGATGCCGAAGGCGGTGTGCAAGAACGCGTCGGCCTGGCGCTTGATCGCCTCGACGACCTTGGGGTGACGGTGCCCGACATTGAGGACGCCGATGCCGCCGATGAAGTCGACATAGCGCTTGCCCTCGACGTCCCAGAGCTCCGCGCCTTGCGCGCGCGCCGCGTAAACGCCCGATCGCGACGGCAGGCCGACCGGGCAGGCCGCGTCCCGCCGCGTCTTGAGAAGCTCGTTCGTGGGGAATTCGTTGACGCCGTGTTC
>JBCCZS010000148.1:0-7862 GCA_039187035.1 Pseudomonadota bacterium
GCTACAGCCACGTCATGCACATCGTCTCCAACGTGACCGGCGATTTGCGCGACGGCGTCGATCCCGTCGACGCGATTATGGCGGGCTTCCCCGCCGGCACGGTAACAGGCGCGCCGAAGGTGCGGGCGATGGAGATCATCGACGAATTAGAGCCCGAGGGCCGCCACGCCTATGCCGGCGCCATCGGGTATTTCGCAGCCGACGGGGCCGTCGACACGTGCATCGCGCTTAGAACCGCGGTCGTCAAAGACGGCGTCATGCACGTGCAAGCGGGCGCCGGCGTCGTCGCCGACAGCGATCCGCAGGCGGAGCACGACGAATGCGTCAACAAAGCCAAGGCGCTCTTCGCCGCCGCCCGCGACGTCGTGGCGGTCGACGCGGCGAACCGCCGTTGACGCGGCGGCCGACCGTGCGAGGCCTAGATAATCCGTATCGGAAACATATCCGCCTTCGATCATGATTGCGAGGTTAGCCGACGCCCCCGTTAAGGACGCCGTGCTGAATCCGGTTTTCCGCGGTCGTCACGCCGGCTCCGTCAACGGGGCGAGAGTCGCCGGCGCTGTACGCCGCCTTCGAGGATCAGATGCTCAGGCTTGAGGAAGTCCGCCAATGCTACTCCGTAGCCGGAGAATGCGACTTCGTCCTGGTCGTCCACGCCGCCTCGCTTGAGGCTTACGAGACATGGGCGCGCGATCACTTGATGGCGAACGACGCCATCCGCCGTTACGACACCACGGTCGTATGGTCGTGCAAGAAGTTCGAAACGGCCGTGCCGTTGGCGTAATCGCGCGCAGAGTCCGCGAACGCTGCGTCGCGCTCAATCGCCCTCGCCGGCATTCTCCAACACATCGTCCTTGCAGAAGTCGCCGATATTGTTCACCGGCGCATCCGCGGCGTTCCGAACGAGCCGAAGCCCGTCTTCACACTCTTTACGATTGACATAGGGCTCGGAGCTTTCCGCAATGATACGGCCGTTGGAGGAAATGTACCGCCAGCGCCACCCGCCGCTGCAATCACGGTAGACTTCAAAACGTCCCGTGCGTCGGGCTCCGGACGATTGGGCCTTAGCCGAGCGGGCGCCGCCGATCGCAGCAAGCCCGAAAAAGGCGAATAAAGCGCGCCGTTCCATGGGTTCCCTTGTCCTGCGCTACCGCGTGAGCGGCTTGTACTTAATCCGTTTCGGCACGTCCGCATCCGGTCCGAGGCGACGCTTTTTGTCTTCCATGTAATCGGAAAACGAGCCTTCGAACCACTCGACGTGGCTGTCGCCTTCGAAGGCGAGAATATGCGTTGCAACGCGGTCGAGGAACCAGCGGTCGTGGCTGATGATCACGGCGCAGCCGGCGAAATTCTCCAAGGCGCCTTCCAATTCGCGCAAGGTGTCGACGTCGAGGTCGTTGGTCGGCTCGTCGAGGAGCAACAGATTTGCGCCTTCGGTCAGCATCTTGGCGAGCTGCACGCGGTTGCGCTCGCCGCCCGACAAGGACCCGACTTTCTTTTGTTGGTCGCCGCCTTTGAAATTGAACCAGCTGACATAAGCGCGGCTCGGAACGTCGCGTTTGCCGAGCTGAATAACGTCGAGGCCGCCGGAGACTTCCTCCCAGACATTTTTGTTCGCATCGAGATCTTCACGCGTCTGATCGACATAGCCGATCTGCACGGTGTCGCCGACCCGCAAGGCGCCGTCGTCGGGCGCGTCTTTCCCGGTCAACAGTTTAAAGAGCGTCGTTTTGCCGGCGCCGTTGGGGCCGATAACGCCGACGATGCCGCCGGGCGGCAGCTTGAACGACAGGCCGTCAAACAAGAGCTTGTCGCCGAACGCTTTGCGCAACCCGTCGGCCTCGATGACGACGCCGCCGAGACGCGGGCCCGGCGGAATTTGGATCTGCGCTTGGGAGATCTCTTCTTTGCCAGCCTTCGCCAGCAAGTCGTCATAGGCGTTGATACGCGCTTTCGATTTCGCCTGACTCGCCTTCGGGCTCGCATTGATCCACTCAAGCTCGCGATCGAGCGTTTTCTGCCGGTTGCCTTCTTCGCGTTGTTCTTGCGCCAGCCGCTTGGCTTTTTGATCGAGCCAAGACGAATAATTGCCTTCATACGGAATGCCGCGACCGCGATCGAGCTCGAGGATCCACCCGGTGACGTTGTCGAGGAAGTAGCGGTCGTGGGTGACAAGCACCACCGCGCCCGGGAACTCGCGCAAATGATGTTCGAGCCAGGCGACGGATTCGGCGTCGAGATGGTTGGTCGGCTCGTCAAGCAGCAAGAGGTCCGGCTTCGACAGCAAGAGCGCGGCGAGCGCGACGCGACGCTTCTCGCCGCCGGATAGGTTTTCCACGCTCCAGTCGCCGGGCGGGCAGCGCAACGCTTCCATCGCCATTTCGACTTTGGAATCGATGTCCCAACCGTCGGCCGCGTCGATCTCTTCCTGAAGCGCGGACATTTTTTCCATGAGCTCTTCGGTGTAATTTTCGCCGAGCTCGGCGGAGACCGCGTTGAACGCGTCGATTTTGTCTTTGATCGCGCCGACGCCGGTCAGCACGTTCTCAAAAACGGTTTTCGACGGGTCGAGTTCCGGCTCTTGCGGCAAAAAGCCGACCTTGGCCCCGTCGGCGGCGTAGGCCTCGCCGTTAAACTCCTTGTCGACGCCCGCCATGATGCGCAACAGCGTCGATTTACCGGCCCCGTTGACGCCGACGATCCCGATTTTGGCGTCCGGATAGAATTGCAAGTGGATGTTTTCGAAGACTTTTTTGCCGCCGGTGTAGGACTTTGAGAGCCCTTGCATAAAATAGATGTATTGATGTTGCGCCATTCTCGCTCGGAGCGTTCTCGCCCCGCTCCTTGCTTCGATTGCGTGGCTCCGGAGAGACAAGCGGCCGCTCATAGCCTGCGGCTCGGCGGCTTTCAACGCGCAAGGGCGTTCACGCCGCCCCATGTTGGCCCTATATGAAAAGTCGGGGTTTCAGGGAATTAGACCGCAATGGCCGGCTATGTCGAAAAAACGCTCGCGTCCGACGAGGAGATCGTCTACCGCGCCAATTTCAACTGGACGTATAATCTCGTCCCCACGCTTTGGTTTCTCATCGGCGTCGCGCCCGCGGCCTTGTTCGCCTACCAGCAATTCGTCCTCGGAACCGATCCGGCGGCGCTGCGTCTCGGATGGCAGCTCGCGGCGGGGGCGGCCGCGGTCGGCAGCATGATTCTGCTCGCGCACATGGTGGTGTTGTGGACGACGGAGATCGTCGTGACGACCTATCGCTTCGTGTTCAAACAGGGGCTGATTGCGCGCACGACCCAGGAAGTAAGCCTCAACAAAATTGAAGAGATCAATCTCGACCAATCGATCTGGGGCCGCCTTCTCGGCTATGGGCAATTGGTGATGCGCGGCACCGGCGTCGGCGTCATTGAATTGCCGGCGATCGACAATCCGATCCGTGTACGGCAAATCATCGAGGACGCGCGCTCGCGCCTGCGTCGCGGAAACATCAGCGCGGCCGACGACGATTGAGACGCTCGGCCGACGCCGTTGCGCTCTTTTTAGAAGAATTCGATGTCGTCGTCGGCGGGCGTCGGGGCCGGCGCTTCGGTTTCGCGCCGACGCAACGTTTCGTCCGGCGCGATCAGCAATTGGCGCGCGCGCCCGTCGACCGGCCAGAACTTGACGCGCCGCGCGGACACGCCGCCGACGCTTTCTGAGACGATCGGCACGCTTTCGGTCGTCAGGAACCGCCGGGCGAATTCCACGTTCGAGCCGCCGATATCGCCGAGCCCCTCGGTGATGCACGCTCCGCCGAAAACTTTGGCTTCCAGCCGGTCGCGCTGCGCCCCGCCCCGCAGGAGCTTGTTGATCAACAGCTCCATGGCGAACGCGCCGTACTTCTTTGAGTCGCCGCCGCGTTCCTTCGCATAGGGAAGAAGAAAATGGTTCATGCCGCCGATCTTGCGCACGGGGTCGCGCATGCACACCGCCACGCACGATCCGAGCACGGTCGATAGGACGACCTGGGGGTCGCCCGAAACATTGAACTCGCCTTGAATGACGTGAACCGTTCGCTCGCCCGAAGCCCTCTTATGGAACGCTGCGGGCGCGCTCATGCGGCCCGGTCCCGCCGGCGCCCGTCGCACAAGCGCAAGACGGTGCCGGCGACTTGCGAGAGGGGCAATTGGCGCTCGACCGCGCCGATCTCATAGGCGACGCGCGGCATGCCGTAAACGACGCAAGAGATTTCGTCTTGGCCGATGGTGCGCGCGCCCGCGTCGTGCATGACCTTTAACCCGTCAGCGCCGTCGCGCCCCATGCCGGTTAGAATGACGCCTACGGCGCGATCGCCCGCAAGTTTCGCAACGGAGCGAAACAGCACGTCCACGGACGGGCGATGGCCGCTGACGAGATCGCCGTCGCGCAGCCGGCAACTCGGGCTCGCGGCGCCGGCGATTTCAAGATGGCGCTCGCCGCCGGGCGCGATGTAGATGCGCCCCGGCGTCACCGGATCGCCGTCCGCGGCCTCTTTGACGTGGGGCGCGCAAAGCGTGTCGAGGCGCTGCGCGAAGCTCGCCGTAAACGATTTCGGCATGTGCTGCGTGACGACGGTCGGCGGACAATTGGCGGGGAACTGCGACAAGACGGAGATCAGCGCTTCGACGCCGCCCGTCGACGACCCGATCGCCAAAATCTTGTCGTCAGGAACGAAGCCGTCATTTTCCGATGACCGCGAGACCGACGCCGGCGCGGCGCGCGGCCGGGCGGTCGCGGCGGCTTTGACAAGCTCGGGAAGCCGTTCGAACGAATCCGACATGTCCGCGCCATGCGGCTTGCACACGCAGTCGACGGCCCCGAGCTGCAAGGCTTCGACCGAGATCGCCGCCCCTTTTTCCGTCAGGGTAGAGATCATAATCACCGGCATCGGGCGCAGCCGCATAATCTTTTCAAGGAAGCTGAGACCGTCCATCTTCGGCATCTCGATGTCGAGGGTGATGACGTCCGGATTGCTGGCCTTAATGACCTGCCGCGCCTCATAAGGATCGCCGGCCGTGCCGACGACTTCGATCGACGGGTCGCGCTGGAGATGACCGATGATCAGCCCGCGCATGGTGGGGGAATCGTCGACGACGACGACGCGAACGGTGCTCATGGACGGTCTCCTGAAGGCGAACGGGGTCGGCGCGATGGCCGCGGTAACGATCAAGTCGGCGTGCGCGGATTAAACTATCGAACGGACCGGTTAAAACTCTTCCCAATCATCCTCGCAGGGGGCCGGCGCGGCGGCGGCCGCAGCGCGGCGCCCGGCGACCGGCGGCGTCCCGCTCGGAGGCGAAACGGTTTTTTCCGCGAAGGCTTTGACGCGCGCTTTTTGGTCGGCGACGTCGCCGGCCCGGCGCGCGGCCGCGCCGAGCGCCGGTTTCACGACGGTGTCGCGCGGTTTGCGCCGCCGATCGGTGCGTACGTTAAAGCGCGTCACCGCGGCCAGGAGGGCGTCCGCCTCGCCCGTCAGCGCCCGGCTCGCGGACGTCGATTCTTCGACCATCGCCGCGTTTTGTTGGGTCGCCTCGTCCATCCGGTTCACCGCGGCGTTGACGTCGACGAGGCTGTCGGCCTGCTCTTTAGTTGACGCGTTGATCGCACCCATGAGGTCGGCCACCGCTTCCACGCGCGAGGCGATGTCTTCAAGCGCGCCGCCGGCGCGCCCGACGCGCTCAACGCCGGTTTCAACATGCTCGCCGGACGCTGAAATGAGGTCTTTGATTTCTTTGGCGGCGTCGGACGAGCGTTGCGCGAGGGCGCGGACTTCCTGCGCGACGACGGCGAAGCCGCGGCCGGCGTCGCCGGCACGCGCCGCTTCGACCCCGGCGTTGAGCGCCAAAAGGTTCGTCTGGAAAGCAATATCGTCAATAACGCCGATGATCTGTGCGATCTGCCCGGATGATTTTTCAATCTCGCCCATCGCCGCAACCGCGTCGCGCACGACGTCGCCGCTCGAGCGCGCCCCCTCGCGCGTCTCCGCAACGACGCGATCGGCGTCGTTGGCGCGGCGCGCGGTCTCTTTGACGGTCGACGTGATCTCGTCGAGTGCGGCCGCGGTTTCTTCAAGGGTCGCGGCTTGGTTTTCGGTACGCTGAGAAAGATCGCCGGCCGCCCCGGAAATGCGCGCCGCGCCGCCGCGAACGCCCTCGGCGACGGCGACGAGGTTGACGACGACGGTCTCAAGCTGCTCGACCGCGCCGTTGAAGTCCCGGCGTAACCGCTCCTGGTCGGCGGGGAATTCGTCCGTAATGCGCACTTTTAAATCGCCCTTAGCGAGGCGCTGCAGCGCCTGCGCCAAGCGGTCGACGATGTCGCGCTGTGCGGCGTCGACTTCGTCCCGTTTTTCGTCGGCGGCGCGCAAGGTCGCGACCGCTTTGTTGAAGTCGTCCCGCAACCGCTCGTAGTCGTCCGCAAACGGCGTTTCGATAGCGGTGTCGAATTCCCCGTCCGAGAGGCGCGTCAAGCCGGCCCCGACGGTCGCAACGACATGGCCGAGCGCATCGTCACGCCGGGCGCGCTCATCGGCGGCGCGCCGCCGCTCGGTCTCGGCCTGCGTGACGTCGACCGCAAGCTTGACGATTTTGCGCGGCCGGCCGTCAGCGTCCTCGACCACATTGTACGCCGCGTCGATCCAGATCGGCGATCCGTCTTTCGCCACGCGCCGATATCGCCCGTCCTCGCTGCGGCCGGCGCCGAGCCGGCGCCAGAAGTCGGCGTATTCGGGCGACGCCGCCGCGTCGGGGTCCATAAAGATCCGGTGGTGGCGACCGACGATCTCCTCGCGCGCATAACCGGTGCAGGCGCAAAAGTTCGCGTTGGCGTCGACGATGGTGCCGTCGAGTTCGAATTCGATGACGGCGTGGCTCCGGTCGAGGGCCGCGAGTTTCGCCGCGTCCGCGCGCCCCGACGCCTCGTCGGCGAAATGCGCGACGGCCCCGACGACAACGCCGTCGGCGTCGCGCACCGTGGTTGCGGACATCGATAAAACGCGGGCGCCGACGGCGAGGTCGGCCCGCGTCGGGTCGCCATTGCCGGCGTCGGGATCGGGCGCGGCTTCGGGCAAGCGCCAACCGACAGGGGTCGCCGGGTCCGCGTCCGGCCAGCGGGCGCGCACGTCGTCCGCGGCGACCGCCATCAGCGCGTGCATGGCGTCGTTGACCGCGACGACCGTTCCGTCGCGATCGACGACCGCCGCCGGTTCCGGCGCAGCCCGGAAGGCCGCTTCGTAGGCCAGGTTTGCGCACGACCGGTCGGGCGGTTCGGCGTCGCCCGCGCCGCGATCGTGCGCGGCGTCGAGGGCGGCGGCGAGCGCGGATGCGACCGCGCCGATTTCGTCGTTGCGCTTAGCGCACGGAATTTTCGGCGAGGCCGCGCCGGGCGTGCTTTTGCGTGCGGCGTCGGCCAAGCGCGCAAGCGGTCCGCCGATGGTCCGGGCCGACCGCGCGGCGACCGCAAACGCGCTGAGCGCGGCGAGCGCCGACAGCGCCAGCACGGCGAGATCCCCGGCGCCCGGGCCGGCGCCCTGAAACAAAGACGGGAGATGCGCCGCGATCGCGAGCGCTGCGAACACGCCCGGCGTCGCCGCCGATACGAACAGTCGAGTTTTGACAGCCATGGAAGATCCCGCCGCTTTTCAATGCGAGGCGGTCACCGTATCGGCCAATTCCTTATTTTAGGTTGCAATAAGGATAAATGCTCTCATTACGCGCATTGCGGGTGGAAAACCGTCGGCTTCGGGGGGCCGCGCGGGCACGCGGGCCGGCCGGCCGTGGTGGCGGGGGGGAGACTTGAACTCCCGACCTCAGGGTTATGAATCCTGCGCTCTAACCAGCTGAGC
>JBCCZS010000149.1:0-7846 GCA_039187035.1 Pseudomonadota bacterium
CTCGCGCTTGCGGCGCTCCTGTCATTGATTGCGCAGCGCGCCATCGTCTGGGCTCCCTCCAAGCTCAACCCGAAATGGTCGCGCCTATCGATCATCGACAACGCCAAGCAAAAGTACGGACCGAACGGCATCGGCGAATTCGTCAAGAGTTTCGCGAAAATGGCGGTCGTCACCATTATTCTTCTTGTGGCGTTTCGCGACCGGTTTTTCGATCTGCCGTTCCTCGCTCTCCTGCCCGCGCAAGCGTTCGGCCCGACGATCTACAAAGAAGCGGTGTTCTTTCTCGGCCTCGTCACCGCCGCCGCGATCGGCATCGCCGCGCTCGACCTGCCGTGGAAGCGCCATCGTCATGAGAAGAAATTGATGATGACGTTTGAGGAACTGAAAAAAGAGAGCAAAGAGACCGAAGGCGACCCGACGGTCAAAGCCGAACGACGCCGGCGCGCCCAGGAGATCGCCACCAACCGTATGCTGAGCGACGTGCCCGACGCCAACGTCGTCATCGTCAACCCGACGCACTACGCGGTGGCCTTGCGCTGGAACCGGGACACCGACGCGACGCCCGTCTGCGTCGCCAAAGGCGTCGACGAGATCGCCGCGCGCATACGCGAAGTCGCCGGTCAGGCCGGCGTGCCGATCAAGCGCGATCCGCCGACCGCGCGGTCGATCCACGCGCTCGTCGACATTGGGGATGAAATCAATCGCGAGCACTATGTCGCCGTCGCCGCCGCCATCCACTACGCCGACGAAGTGCGACGCAAAGCGACGCAGCGCGGCCTGTGATGGATCTAAAACGCCTCCAAACGCTGAAGAGGCTGTCGGAGGCGCGCAAGCGCCTGCGCGAGAGCGCCTTCAAAGCCGTGCGCCGCGCCAAGGACGCGCGCCTCGCCGAGGCCGGAGCCTGCGAGGAGCAATCGGCGAGACCGCTCGTTTCGACCGCCGAAGCGACCGCGCCCGTCGACGTCGAACCGGGCGCCCTCGGGGCTTATGCAGCCTATGCTGACGATCGCCGACGCAAAGCCGCAGCGCGCCGGCGCGAGGCGGCCGCGTTCGACCCCGACCTTGCCGAGAAGCGCGCCGCCCTGGAGGCCGCGATGCAACGCGACGTTGCGCTAGGCCGACTGACCGAAACCGCCCGAGCCGCGTGTCGGCGCGACCGCGAAGCGGCGGAAGAGGCCGCGCGCGAGGGCGTAACGCTGTCGCGGCGCGCCGCGCGACGCAAGGAACCGGGACGCACGTAATACGTGCAATCCCGCGCGTCCTCATCTTTTCTTAAGCGTACCCGTTCATCTTAGCCGCTGTTGGAGCCCGACCCGCGCGCGCCTCTTCTCGCGCGCCGCCGACAGGATCGACATTTCATGACCGCACCCGAAGACGCCGCCGCGGGCGACCGCATCGCGCTCGCCTCGATATTGGACCTACGCGCCGCCGCGCCCCTCGCCGACGCCTTTATCGCGCGGCGCGGACAGAACGTGACCGTCGACGCGTCAGGCGTCGAACGCGTCGGCGGGCAATGCGCGCAAGTGCTCGTTTCGGCTGCGAAGACATGGACCGCCGACGGCGCGACGTTGACGGTGGACGCTCCGTCTGCGGCCTTTTCGGAAAATCTTGAGACTATGGGGCTTAGCCTTGAGGTCATTCAAACGGGGACGACGCCGGCATGACGCTTAAAGTACTCGCAGTCGACGATTCGCGGACCATGCGCGAAATGCTCCGCCTCGCCTTGGGCGACGCCGGGTTCGACGTCTCGCTCGCCGAAGACGGTGAAGACGGGCTCGTCGTCCTCGAGAACGCCGAACCGGACGTCATCATCACGGACATCAATATGCCGAAGCTCGACGGCTTCGGCTTTATCGACGGCGTACGGAAAACCGAACGCCACCGCGCCACGCCGATCTTGGTCCTGACGACCGAGAGCGCCGAAGAATTGCGCCAACGCGCCCGCAAGGCCGGGGCCAGCGGCTGGATCGTCAAACCGTTCAATAAAGACAAGCTCGTCGCCGCCATTCGGCGCGTCGCCGCCTAACAAGGAACCTGCGCCCTATGGATCCGATGGCGGAAATCAAGCAGACGTTCTTTCTCGAATGCGAGGACCTGCTCGTCGAAACTGAAACCGGCCTCATGGACATTGAGAGCGGGGACGGCGACGACGAAACCGTGAACGCCGTTTTCCGCGCCGTCCACTCCATCAAAGGCGGCGCCGGCGCCTTCGGCCTCGATACGCTGGTCAAGTTCGCGCACACGTTTGAAACGACGCTGGACGAAGTCCGCGCCGGGCGCCTTGATGCGACGCCGGACGTCATGAAGGTGTTCTTGCGCGCCGCGGACGTCCTCGCTGATCTCGTGCGCGCCGCGCGCGACGACGCCGAACCCGACGAGGAACGCAGCCAGGCCATTATCGCCGATCTCGCCGGCCTCGCCGGCGCCGACCCGAACGCGACGGCCGAGGAAGAAGACGACGACATCGATTTCGAACCGGCCGGTCTCGATATGGATCTCGACCTCGACCTGCCCGACATCGATCCGACGACCACGTACGAAATCGCCTTCAAACCCGAAGCCGCGCTCTACGCCAACGGCAACGAAGCGCTCCTGTTATTGCGCGCGCTGTCGGAAGCCGGCGACATCGAAACGACGTGCGGCGTCGAGGCCGTTCCGACGCTCGACGCCCTCGACCCGGAAGGCGCTTATTTCTCGTGGGCCATCCGTCTAAAGACGGAGCAGTCACGCGCCGACGTCTCGGACGTCTTTGAGTTTGTCGACGGCGACTGCGCGTTGACGATCCGCGATACCGATATGCCGGAGACGGACGACGCGCCGTCGCTCGACGACGACCCGGCGGTCCCGGACACGGACGCGACGGACGCTATCGACACGAGCGCACCGATCGACGCCGCGCCGATTGCAGCGCCGTCCGCGCCCCCGGTCAGCGAACCGGCGCCGACGACTGCGACCCCGGCAAAAGAACAGGCCGCGCAACCGACCAAGTCCGCCAAGAAAAGCGACGCCGCCAAATCGGGCGCGAACGCGACCGTGCGCGTCGACCTCGATCGCGTCGATCGGTTGATCAACCTTGTCGGCGAACTGGTCATCAACCAGGCGATGCTCAGCCAATGCGTCGTCGAGGAAGGCGTTGCGCGGGCCTCGTCCGTGGAATCACGCCTCGACGAACTCAAACAATTGACCCGCGAATTGCAGGAAAGCGTTATGGCGATCCGCGCGCAGCCGGTCAAAAGCCTCTTCCAGCGGATGTCGCGCATTGTGCGCGAATGCGCCGACGCGACCGACAAGCCGGCCCGCCTCGTCACCGACGGCGAAGGCACCGAGGTCGACAAAACGGTCATCGAGCGGCTTGCCGACCCGTTGACGCACATGATCCGCAACGCCGTCGACCACGGCCTTGAAAACCCGGAAAAGCGCGCCGAGGCCGGCAAAAACCCGGAAGGCACGGTGTTTCTGACCGCCGCGCACCGCTCCGGCCGGATCGTTATCGAAGTCTCCGACGACGGCGGCGGCATCAACCGCGAACGCGTGCGCCAGATCGCCGTCGACAAAGGGCTCATCCCGGCCGACGCCAAACTCACCGACCACGAAATCGACAACCTCATCTTTTTGCCGGGCTTCTCGACCGCGAGCGAAGTCTCGAACCTTTCCGGCCGCGGCGTCGGCATGGACGTCGTGAAACGCTCAATCCAAGCGCTCGGCGGCAAAGCCTCGATTACGTCGGTACCCGGAAAAGGCTCGACCTTTTCCATCAGCTTGCCGCTGACGCTCGCCATTCTGGACGGCATGGTCGTGCAAGTCGGCGACCAGACGCTCGTGGTGCCGCTGACGGCGGTCATCGAGACCTGGAAACCGAGCGCGAACGATATCGAAGCGATCGGTCCGGACACGGCCGTCATTAAAATTCGCGGCGAATATATTCCGTTGATCGACGTCGGCCGCACGCTCGGTTACCGCGACGAGGTGGCGGACGTCACTGAACGCGTCGTCATCTTCGTTGAAAATAACGCGACGACGCGCTCGGCGTTGCTCGTCGACGCGATCCAGGACCAACGCCAAGTCGTCATTAAAAGCTTGGAAGAAAACTACGGGGCCGTGCCCTTCGTCGCAGCGGCGACGATCTTGGGCGACGGCCGCATCGCCCTCATTCTCGACGTCGATTCGGTGACCGCGCTTGGCGGGCGCCCGGCCGGCGACGACGCGCCCGTCGCTCTTGCAAGCTAAACAGAAGTGAGCACAGCCATGACGCCCACAGAGGAAACGATCGAAACGTCGGCGCGCGAACTCGTCTCGTTCCGAATCGGCGACCAGGAGTACTGCGTCGACATCATGTCCGTTCGCGAGATTCGCGGGTGGACGCCGGAAACGGCCCTGCCCCAGGCGCCGGATTTTGTGCGCGGGGTGATCAATTTGCGCGGCTCGGTCGTGCCGATCGTCGACCTCGCGACGCGCCTCGGCCTTGCGGCGCCGGAGCCGTCGAGCCGCCACGTCATCATGATCACGCAAATCGGCGATCAGATCGTCGGCATGCTCGTCGACGCGGTCTCGGACATTCTGACGATCACGTCGGAAAAAATTCAGCCGACGCCGGAAATCGCCTCCGAAGCTGTAAAAGCGTTCATCATCGGCGTCATTGCGCTCGACGGAAAGATGATCCGCCTTCTCGACTTGAACGAGGTCTTGCCTAACGCCGTGATCGGCGAGATCGCCGCGTAATCGACGATGACCGCCGCTCTCGATATGCAAGCCGACGCGCCGGCGCAAACGCAGCGCAGGAACGATTACGCGTACTCGCGCGCCGACTTCGACGTCATCGCATCGATGATGTTCAAAGACACCGGCGTATTCCTCGCCGAATCCAAAATGATGCTCGTCTACTCGCGGCTGACGAAGCGCCTACGGACGTTGAAGATTGCAACGTTTAAAGACTATTGCGCCCTCGTCAGCAGCCCGGAAGGCGCGGACGAACGCAAAAATATGATGACGGCGCTGACGACCAACGTCACGCGCTTCTTTCGCGAGCCGCACCATTTCGAGCATATGGCGCAGACGGTTTTGCCGCCGTTGATTGAGCGCGCCCGCGCCGGCGGACGCGTCCGGCTATGGTCGGCGGCTTGTTCCAACGGGCAAGAGCCCTACTCGATGGCGCTCACCGTCCTCGAAACCTTTCCCGATGCGGAGCGGTTCGACATCAAGATCCTTGCGACCGATATCGACACCAACATGCTCGCCGAAGCGCGCGAGGGCGTTTACGCCGCCGGCTCGCTGTCGCTCGTCAAACCCGAAACGAAAAAAACGTTCTTTGAAGAGACGGACGACGGCGAGTGGCGCGTAAAAGACGCGCCGCGCCGGCTCGTCTCGTTCCGAGAGCTGAACCTTAACGGCTCCTGGCCCATGTCGGGCCCGTTCGACCTCATCGTTTGCCGCAACGTCGTCATCTATTTTCAGGAAGAAACGCAGGAACGGCTTTGGGGGCGCTTCGCCGATCTCATGGCGCCGGGCGCGCACCTCTATGTGGGCCATTCCGAGCGCGTCGGCGGCCCGGCAAGCGACCGTCTCTCCGGCGCCGGCGCGACGATTTACGTCCGCGGTTAACCACGCGCCCTAACGAAGAAAAAGCAACCGCCCGCTAGAGGGGACTCGTGCCGGCGCACCTCGTTTGAATTGGGACACCGACTATGGCCTTAAAAGACAAATTACGGGTGATGGTCGTCGACGACCTGTCGGCGAGCCGGGCGCTCGTCTACAATTGCTTCGACATGATGGGCGTGAAGAACCTCGTCGCCGCGAAGAACGGCGCCGACGCGCTCGAAGCCCTCCAGAAAACGCCGGTCCATATCGTCATCTCCGACTACAATATGCCCAACATGGACGGCCTTCAGCTCTTAAAGGCGATCCGCAGCAATCCGCGTACGGCGAAAACGGGGTTCATCCTCGTCACCGGCAGCAAAGACAAAGCGGTGATCGACAAGGGCAAGGCGCTCGGCATGAACAACTACCTCGCCAAGCCGTTCAATCCGCGCGACCTGGAACGCTGCATCGAACGCGTCGTCGGCAAGCTCGATTGACCGATCCGCAGCCATACGACCCGCCCGCCGCCAACGACGACGCTGAAGCCGTCCGCGTGACGACGTTGTTTGAGCGTTTGTCCGCCGAACTTGAGCAGGCCGCGCAAACGGCGGGCGACACGCAACGCGACGTCGGCGACGTCCTTTCGTCATGCGGCACGTGCACAGCGCCCGCGCGCCTCCAGGAGCTGGACCGCCTGACGCAAACCCTCGGCGCGCTCGCCGATTTCCTAGCGGCGCTCGCCGCCCGCGAAGCGGCGCGCGGCGACGTGTCGATCGCGGAGGCGGCGCGGTCCGTGCCGTTGCGCGCCCTCGCCGATCGGCTCCGCGGCGAACGGGGCGACGAAACGGCCGACATCGCCGGCGACTGCAGCTTTTTTTAAGCGCTGCGATTTTCCAGCCCTTGAAGCGCAAAAACGCGTCTTTTGGTTGCGATTAATTTGCATTTGCGTATGATAATGCTCGACCGATTCGGCGCGACGCCGCGCCGCACAGGTCCGAGGATACGCCATGCTGAGCCCCGCCAACGCCCACAGGACGCCCGCCGACGCCCAAAGAACGCCCGAGGAAGACGGCGAAACCGTGGGAACCTCTTATGCCGAGTGGCGCCACGACATGCGGCAAGCGCGGGCGCGTCTCGCGCGCGCCGACCGCCGCAGCGCCGCGCGCTGCCTGCGCCGCGCCGAGACGATCGCCGGTCAGTTGCTGCGGCTCGCCGCGGAGGGGCGCGTGAACGCCGATTGCGCCGTCGAGATTTATGTCGAGACGACCCGCGCGCAGGTCGACGGCCTGGCGGATCGCGCGCGCGGCGACGCCGCGCCCGCCATATGGGAGCGAGCGTTTCGGCATTTGTGCCTTCGCGCGGCTTGGCCGTGCACGCCGCCGGCGTTGCGCGACGCGTGCACGAGGCGGATCGATCAGACGCTTGCTGAGTTTCTCGGCGTCCTCGACGGGTCCGCGGAAAAGTCGACGCGCGAGCGGGCGGCGCGCAGCATAGCGGCGCGATCCCGCGCGCTCGCCGCCGCAATTTGAGCGTTGCGACGGCCCCATCGGCCGGCGGGTCATCCGAAACGCCGATAAGCCCGGCGCTGGAGGGCGACAATCGGCGCAAAGCAAACGGACAGATCAACCCGCCGACAGAGTAGCGAACGCGCCGGGGCGCGCCGACGGTTTCCACGTCGGGCGTGCCCCGTCGACGACGTGAGAACAAGCCGTACGACGCGCCGTTCATAGCACGTCTCGGAGAAAAGCGACCGCCTCGCGCCAGCCCTCGCGCGCGCCGGCGGCGTTGGCGTCGGGCGCGCCGCCATAATCGACGAAGCCGCCCTGGACGCCAGCATAACCGTCCGACCACCACGCAATATTAGAAAAGGGCCGCGGCTCGTTCGGCATCCCGATGGCGTGGCCGCAGCCGCCAAGGCTCACATGGCGAACGATCGCCGCCCCGCCGGCGCGTTCCATGCGTTCGACGATGCATTCGGCGCCGAAGCGGGACGGCCAAAGCCCGTCATCCTCCGCCGAAACCAGCAAGAGCGGCGCGGCGATCCGCTCGACCGGAATGCGGTAGTCCGCGTCGGCCGGCGCGCGGCGCCAATTTCGCAAAAACTCGGCAGCATAGCGATGGCCGGGCGGGGCCGCGTAGGCGCGCGCGCGCATCCGGTCAGCGTCCCGGTCGGCCGCTAGGTTTGGCGCAAACGGCGCCGGGGCGCCGTTAAGCGTCCACATCGGACGCTCGCCAAAGGTGAAGTCCTCGCCGCCCGCCATGTCGAGCCCGC
>JBCCZS010000150.1:0-7843 GCA_039187035.1 Pseudomonadota bacterium
AAAGCCCGGTCGCGGGGCGACCGGGCTTTGGGTTGCGCGCTTTGCGTGTTTGATTTCGGACCTACTCCCAGATCATTTCCAGGAATTTGGAGTGGCTGTCCGTCGCGCCGGCGTAGGGGTTGGTGTTGTAGTACGACGTCGAGGAGTTGCTGGGCTCCAGGTCGTACCAACCGGCGGCCGGCGCATCGAGCGGCGTGTTGTAGCTCGAAATAACGTTGCCGTAGACGTCGACCTGGCTGTCGGCCGCATAGGGGTCGACGTAATAGATGTTGCCGTACGGATCGACCATTTCGAGGCCGTAGGGGCTGATCGTCGACCAGTCGTTGTAGTCCTGTGCGAGGGCGGCGCCCGTTGCGGCGACGGTCAGCGAAACGGCGGCGGCGAGGATGTTGAGGGCTTTCATGGCGGTTCTCCTTCCGGGGTTTTGGGGCGACGCCGTCGCCGCCCCGTTGATGACCCCGTTTTTCCACGCCGCAGCCCGCCGCGATGTGAGCCGGTTCACATTTGCAGAATTTGTTCGGCCGACTTGCGAAACCGCCGGCCCCTCGGCGTCCGCGCCGCGTGCGCACGGCATGTGCCGCCGCAACGATTTCGCCCGACGTTCGAGAGATGACGAACAGCCGCCTTCGGCGGCGTCAATGTGTCGGCGCTTGGTCGTTCACGTTACCCGCAAAGAGCCGGGCAAGGGACGGGATCGATGACGCAGCGCAAGGCGGGGAATTAGTCCGATATGTCGTTGAACGTTATTACGCGTAATCTGTATTCGCCGGGCGGAAGTAACAAATCGAGTGCTTGGTCTTTCCAGACCGCAACGGTATCCATCGGCACGGCTGCATCGGGTTCGTCGACGGGACGGGCTTCGATCACGCGCCAACAATCTCTGCCCGCAAGCAATTCTTGAGGGACCAATAGCGGAACATCGCCCCGTGCGCGGCGCCAAAGCGGGCGGCCCCGCACAAACTCGTCGGCAGGATGGTCGACGAAGAGATCGAAGCGGCCTTCGCTATTGTCGGGCGTGGAAATCGCCACGTCATCACTGTTGGCCCGACAACTATGCTGATTTATTGTGAGAGGGTCCTCATTCAACATTTCCTTCAACCTAGCAGCAAGAAATTTAATTTGCCTTCCATCCGCGCTCTCAATAGGCGCTTCAGCCGCATGCGCCAGCCCTACATGGATCAGTATTTTGGCATCCGGATCATCTCGAAAAACGGCGTCGAATAGGTTTTGGGCCTGTGCGCCGTCGCGTTCATTTACGCGCAAAACCGGATCCTCCGGCCGAACCTCTCCCGGCTTCAGCGTGTCTTCGTACGGGCTTAATTCATAACCTGAGGACTTAACGGTCCTACCGAGACGCCCAAATTGCGCTTCGGCGATATAGCTGCCGCCCCTGATTCGGAAGAACGCTTCATCAGGAAAGGCGGTGACGTCTGCTATCAAATTGTAATCGTCCGTGTCTCGGTACCCCGCCTGGTTCACAAATGCTTCGGCCGCATAGTACCGCCATCCCTCGTTCTTTAGGGCCATTGCCAAGTCCTCGATAAAGGCTCGGTGCCGCGTAATGACGTGGCTCTCGGAAACGATCACAATGTTTGCGTCGCTGGTTTCCTCTACAACGCGTTGCAAAGCGTCGCCCGTGCTCACAACGGCACACTGTTGGCGCTCGTAAACCGCGTCCATTTTGGCGACCAAGTCTTCGCGACCGAAAAGACTTAGCGCTTGAGCGTAGGTGCTGACGGACTCGGCGTCATTCGGGTCGGTCAGCGGGATCACGTCGATAAGGACTCGAGGGCCAATTTCGGATACGTCAACTATGGTGTAGCTTGCAATAACGGGAGCGCCGACTTTATCGACTGTTCCGGCGCATGCTGAAAAAAATGCTCCGATTACAGAAAAAAGTCCGACTATACGGATTCCGCTGTCTCTGAGCTGAAAAATTATCATTGTTTTCTCCTTAGAGAGAAGTTTTACAGTTCAAATTCAGTATGTGTCTAGACACAGTATCAAGTTGGTATATCGGCGTGTCGATAGGCGGGCAACGCGTCACAGCCGGCTTGGGATCGCTTCGGACGTGTTTTAGGATCACGGCGTCGATCAGAATGGCGTTGTTACGGTTCGGCCCGGCGGCGTCCTGCCATTCTTCGAACGCATGCCGCTTTGCCTCTTCGGCGTTGATAAATGCGCGACGCGTGCCAAAAAGGCTCGTGGGCCGACGACGTTTGAGCGTCACGCGTCGCGAGACGCCGCAGCCCTCTTGCACGCCGCCTGAGCACCCGGTCGTGGTTCCTTTTAGAAATCGAGACCCGGTCGGCACCTTAGAGGCGCCGCTATTCCGTACACGAAGTGACCCGCTCTACTTGGTGTAACTCAGATCGTCTAGGACAAAGTTCGGCACGCGCGATCTATTTCAAAAAGCGCGCGTTCCGATCGATCAACTCGCCGTGGGGCAAACATCGCGACCCGCGCGCCAAATCTCTCAGCTACGCCCTCAATCTACCGACCAGCTTTCAGGTGCAGTCGATAGAGCAAATAGGTATCGAGGGATTAATGGTGCCCAGAAGAGGACTCGAACCTCCACGTCCGTACGGACACCAGCACCTGAAGCTGGCGCGTCTACCAATTCCGCCATCTGGGCTCTTGCCCGTCCGATCGCTCGCGCGTGCAAGAGGGGTTGGATAGGAAGGGGCCTGTCGGTTGTCAATCGGCCCTGCCGTGGCGGCGGCCGGGCCCCGGGACGGGGCTAGGCCGGCGGGCGCGACGTCGCGGGGGCTGGACTTCGCCGCGCGGCCCGCCGACACACGCGTCATCCAAATCCCGACCGCGGCCGATCAGGGCGCGGCGGGCGGCATGAGGAGGCGGACGTGACGGACAAGCTGGCTGTGGTATTCGGCGGCTCGGGGTTCATCGGCCGGTATGTCGTGCGCGAACTCGCCAAGCGCGGCTGGCGCGTGCGGGTCGCCGTGCGGCGGCCGCACCAGGCGCAGTTCCTCAAGCCCATGGGCGTCGTCGGGCAAATCCAACTGACGCAATCGAACGTGCGCGAGGCGGCCTCGGTCGCGCGCGCCGTCGAAGACGCGGACGCGGTCGTCAATCTCGTCGGCATTTTGGCGCCGAGCGGACGGCAAACGTTCGACGCGGTACAGGCCGGCGGCGCGGCGACGATCGCGACGTGCGCCGCGGACGCCGGCGTCGAGCGCTTCGTGCACGTGTCGGCGATCGGCGCGGACGCTGCGAGCGACAGCGCCTACGCCCGCACCAAAGGCGAGGCCGAAGCCGCGGTGCGCGCGGCGGCGCCGGCGGCGGCGATTTTGCGCCCGTCGATCGTTTTCGGGCCGGAAGACGACTTTTTCAATCGGTTCGCGGCGATGGCGACGACGACGCCGCTAACGCCCTTGCCGCTGATCGGCGGCGGGAAATCCCGCTTTCAGCCCGTTTACGTCGACGACGTCGCGGACGCGGCGTGTGCGGCGCTCGACCGGCCGCAGGCCGGGGCCCGAGTTTTTGAGCTCGGCGGGCCGCGCGTTTATACGTTCCGTGAGCTGATGGAATTGATGTTGAAGGAAATCGGCGCGCGCCGACCGCTCATTCCTATACCGTTCGCGATCGCCCCGCTCATGGGCGCGGTCGGTGAGCTCGCCGGGGCGCTGCCGTTCGTTGAGCCGCCAATAACGCGCGACCAGATCAAGCTCCTCAAAAAAGACAATGTGGTCGGCGAGAGCGGCGAGGCGGTCGGGACCCTCGCCGACCTCGACATCGCGCCGCAGACCCTAGAGTCCGTCTTGCCGCGCTATCTCGTTCGGTACCGGAAATATGGTCAGTTCGCCGAAGACCAAGCCGGCTGACGGGGCGCGGCCCTTGCCGCGAGAACGACCCGTAACGATAGTGCGCCAAGCCGAATTCAAACGATAGGGGAGGCGTATCATGCGGGGACTGGTGAAACGGGTCGCCGGCGCGGCGGCGTTGACGGCGGCGCTGGCGGCGGCAATGACGGTGGCGGGGATCGCCGGTGCGGCGGCGCAGGACGATCGGCCGGGTTTCTCCGGCGTGCAACAAGACCTCGCCGGCCCGCCGACCCGCATTCTCGTGCTCGGCACGCCCCACCTCAACCAACTGCCGGAGGACGCGTTCGAGCCGGCGCACCTCGAATTGGTCATGGACCGCTTAGCCGCCTTCGCGCCGGACGTGATCGCGATCGAGGCCGTCGGCGGGCGCGCGTGCGACACGATCCGTCGGTATGCAGAATTTTACGACGGCGTCGCCGATCAGTACTGCACCGATCCCGGCCCGGCGCAAAAAGCCCTCGGCATGGACGCGCCGGCAGCGTTGCGCGAAGCGCTCTCGACGGTTGAGACGCTCGGCGACGCGGTCGACGACAAAACGCGCCGGCGCCTGGCCGCGCTCTTCTATGCGGCGGGGGAGCCGTGGACGGCGGCGCTCCATTGGTCGCTGCTTGCGCCCAAGGCCAGGCTCGCGGCCGACGGCGTCTCGGACGACGTGCGGGCGCGCTTGGACAAAAACATCGTCTCCCGCAACGAGAACAACCTCATCGGCATCGCGCTGGCGCGCCGGTTGGGTCTGACGACCCTGGCCGCGATGGACGATCACACGGCGGACTTTGTTTACGCCTTCGCGCCCGAAACGTTGTGGCCGACCGTCCAGAGCGTCTGGTCGAGCCCGACGCCCGGGGCCGACGCCATAATGGCCGAGCAACAATCGTATCTCGGCTCAGCGGAAAAGGCGCTCGCCGGCTATCGGTTCGTCAATAGCCCTCGCTACCAGCGCTTCATCATCGACGCTGATTTCGGCAAAGCCGCCGCGACGCCCGACAATGATTATGTCGCGCGCCAGTATTTGGCGTGGTGGCAAACGCGCGGGCTGCGGATGGCCGCCAACGTCATTGAAGCGGCCGGCAACGAGCCCGGGGCCAATGTGCTCGTCATCGTCGGCGCGTCGCACAAAGCCTATTTTGACGCGTATCTGGACCAGATGCAGGACGTGGAAATCGTGTCGGTCGACGCGGTTATGGCCGACACGCCGTAAACCGGCTTTTCGGCCGTCGGCGATCCGCCGCCTGACTATCGATTGCGGCCCGTCGGCGCCTCTTTCATGCCTGACCGAATGAAAAAGCCGCCGCGGAGAACCGCAGCGGCTTTGCCGAACAGAATTCGGTCGATAACAGGGGCGGAGAAGCGGTTACCCCCCGGCGTCAGCGGTCAAAGGATCCCTTGGGCTTCCGCTTCGCCCCAGATTTCGCCCCAGACGCGCTTGGCGAGACCGATCTGGTTGACGCTTTTGGCGGCTTCGAGGTTGGCGGTTTTGCCCTCGCCCTCAACGACGATGAGCCCCACCATCCCCGCCGCGACGTGCGGTTGGCAATTGTAGCCGTAAATGCCGGGCTCGGTGAGCGTCACCGAGAAGTCCTGACCGGCTTTCGACTTCCAGCTCTCGGCCCCGTCGGGGATCATCCCGTTGGTCGACTGGGTGTTGTGGCCAGGGTCCGACGAAATGAATGTGATCGTATCGCCCGGTTTCACGCTGAGCACGCGCGGTACGTAGACCATGCGCTGGCGCGGGTTGTCCGGGTGCGCGTTGAGCATTTTGACTTCATGGGTCGTCGCGCCGGCCGCGTCTTCCACCGTTTCCGCCGCAGCGTTGACGACCTCGCCCGCGCTATCCGCGGCGGACCCGGCCGCGTTTGCAACGGCCGCGCCGGCCGCGCCCGCGGCGCCGGCCGCCGCCGCGCCGATATTGGCGACTTTCGCGGCGCCGTCGGAGACCGCCTCGGCGGCTTGGTCGCCGGCTTCGTCAACGGCCTCGTCGACAGCCTCTTCAACGTCGTCGACGAGGTCCTCGGCGGCGTCCATCGCCGAGCCCGCCGCGTCGTTCGCCGCATCCGCAGCGGCGTCAGCCGCGTCTTCGGCGGTGTCGACGGCCGTATCGGCGGCGCTCGCGGCTTCGTCGGCGGCGTCGGCCGCGGCCTCTTGCGCGTCGTCCGCCGCTTCAGCCGCTTCCGCGGCGGTGTCGGCCGCCTCTTCGGCTTTCTCCGCGGCGTCCTCCGCTTGCGCGGCCGGTTCCTCCGAGCCGCCGCCGCACGCGGCGAGCAACGCGAAGGCCGAAGCGCTCAACAACGCGCGGACGGGCGAATTCAGTAGATCACGCATCAGTCTCAGTCTCCCTCGAGTGTTAACCTGCAGCCGCGAAACAGCACTGAACGGCGGCTCGCGTCCATGGGGCGCATCCCCGCGTCCTTGGGACATTTTGACGTGGAAACAACGCTATAGGGGCGGACGGCCGCGCGCACCTTAAGCCCGCGTTAGACGCGGCGGCCGCAATGGCGATCCCCAACTTGACGCTCCCACGTGTCGGGCCCGTTCTACAGGCAGATCCGAGCCAAGTAAAACTCAGGCGGCGCGACGGTTCTTTAGACCCCGGAGCGTGAACCGAGAGACCAATGCGCGGCTCCTCGCCTCAGCGGGAGCGGCGCCGTCTGGCTGAGCGCCGGCGCCGGCGTCCGGCGACGAAAAATTGGGTTGGTACGAAGGGCGGTCGACCTTTTAGCGCACACCGTCGGCGCCAATACCTTCGCGCGGACCGTCGCTGAGACTTAATATGTATACAAATTATTTTCTCCCGCGCTGGGTTGCTTGGCGGTTCGCCAAACACATGAACGGTTAGACCGGCCGCGACAACAACAGCGGTTGAACGGCGCTGTTTTGTGCGCTCCCCGGCGCGCTCCGTTTCCGGCAAGGCAGGCTGTCGGCACGGTGTGAGCGACGCGTTCCGACGGCGTTGGGGCGACGCCGAACGCCTTGAAACTGAGACTTAGTATTAAAAAAGACCGGCAGACGGCGGGAACTCGGCGCCGTGTTTCGGCGCCTCGCTTTCGGTGCGAACAAACGCCAAGCGCCGCTGACGTCGATTATTGGCGTGTTGTTCTTTAAGCCGGACGTACGCCCATGCTGGACTTTTTTGAGGCTTGATCCGCAGCGCCGTCGGATTTCTCTTTCCGCGGCGCGGACGAAGCCAGGGCGCGTATTCGGCGCGAAAAGGCGTCGCAAAAAGGTCGTGCGCCGATGCGCCCAAACGCCACGCGGATTGTATGGGCGGACGTGGTATTTAAATCGCAGTCGTCGGTGTATCTTTGAGTTATCGACGGCTGTGAGGCGATTTCGCTTCGAGCTCCTTGTTATTGTACGGCGTTTTCGATGAAAGAGCTTGATGCGCCCGGGGGGGCAAAAGGGTGGGCGAATTCGACTATATTATCGTCGGAACCGGGTTTGCCGGCAGCTTATTTCTGAAAAAGCGGCTCGAAAAAGAGCGTCGCCAGGCCAAATTCCTTGTCTTAGAACGCGGCGCTCGAATGACGCACGCTGAACAAATCGCCGCCCGGCGGAGCTCGTCGATACCCGTATCGAGCACGTTCAAACGAACCGGCGATCTTGGAAAGAATTGGAATTTTAGCTTAGGCTTCGGCGGCGGATCCAATTGCTGGTGGGCCGGAACCCCGCGATTTCACCCCAACGACTTTCGATTAAAATCCGTGTACGGCGTCGGTCGCGATTGGCCGCTGCAATATGACGACTTAGTTCCGTACTATGAGCAGGCGGAGCGCATCATGAATATCGCCGGGACGCCCGGCGGTGCTTTCGGCGACGGGGTTCGCTACCCGCAACGTCCGCACCGGCACACCGATCCGGAGAAGGCGTTGAAAAATGCGTATCCCGATCAGTTTTTCAATCAGCCCACGGCGCGAGCACGAGAGTCAGGCGCTGGACGAAACGTCTGTTGCGCAAACTCGGTGTGCCATCTTTGTCCGATAGACGCCAAGTTCACCGTCCAAAAC
>JBCCZS010000151.1:0-7841 GCA_039187035.1 Pseudomonadota bacterium
CCGACGACGGTGCGGCCGCGGTCGAGCAGCATAAAATGCTCGGCGCGTTCTTTGGGATCGGCGCGGAGCTCCTCGCCGAGCGCGGCGTCCTCTTGCGGGGTGCGCCCGCGCGGGCGGGTGCCGGCGATCGGGCGGATCGTGATTTCGCCGTTCCGCACACGCACCAAGATCTCCGGGCTCGACCCGACGAGCGCGTGGCCGCCAAAGTCTAGGAAAAACAAAAACGGCGACGGATTGAGCCGGCGCAAAGACCGGTAAAGCGCGAACGGCGGCGCTTCGAAGGGTACGGAAAACCGTTGACTGAGGACGACTTGAAAAATCTCGCCGGCCTCGATCTCCTCTTTGGCTTTAGCGACGCCGGCGCGATAGGCGCCCGGCGTCATGTTCGATACGGGTTCGGCGGACGTGGGCAAAGGCTCGGCGGCGGCCGGCGGAACCGGTCCTGCAAGATCGGCGACCGCGTCGGCGATGCGCTCGGCGGCGCGCCCGTAGGCGGCGCGCGCATTGACGCCGGGCTCTGAGCGCACGGGCGCGACGACCGCGATCTCATGTTTGACGTTGTCGAAGACCGCAACGAGCGTCGGGCGCAGAAAGACCGCATCCGGAATATCAACGGCGCGCGGCCGCCGGTTCGGCAGGCGTTCCATTTCGCGCACGACGTCATAACCGAGATAACCGAAAACGCCGGCCGCCATGGGCGGGGCGTCCTCGGGAAGCGTCAGGCGCGAGGCGTCGAGGAGGCGCTTTAGGCTGTCGAGCGCCGGTCCGTCCTCCGGCGAAAACGCGTCCATGTCCGACGCGGCGTCGATGTTGATTTCCGCCGCGCCGTCGCGAAGGCGCCAGACGACGTCGGGCTTCAGACCGATGATCGAATACCGACCGAGCTGGTCGCCGCCTTCGACGGATTCCAGCAAAAAAGCGTTGGTCCGCCGGCCGCATAATTTCAGGTAGGCCGAGACCGGCGTTTCGAGATCGTTGACGATCCGACGGATAAGGACCTGGCCGACGCCGTCCGCATAGGCCCTTTCAAAATCGGCGAACGCCGGTTCGATCGTCACGACGCGCCGGAGAAAAGCGCGTCAATCTGCGACTGGTCGATTCGGATGTCATAATCGACGCGCAAGGCGGAAAAATACGCGTCGATCATTTCCTGCGTCATTTGCTCGCCCAGCCCTTGCGCGAATTGGTTGATCAATACCGGGTTGGCGCCGCCGCGGTCGAAGGCGACGGCGTCGACGACCGCGACGGTCTGCGCGCCGTCTTCTTTCGGCGAGGGGCCGGACGCGAACGCGCCGAGATCGATCTGGAAGACTTGCGCGACGAGTTGGCGGGAGACCGCGTCGGTCTGCGGCTGGCGCGGCGTCGTCAGCACCTCCGGCTCGGCCCCGAAGGGCGCGGCGGCGTCTTTTAAATCGGCGCCCGCTTCGAGCGCGTCGCGGATCTGCTTAACGGCGCGCGAGACGCGGCGGCGCCGTTCGTCTTCGTTCCACGCCTTTTCGACGTCGTCGGCGACCTCTTCGTAAGGCGAGACCGCCTGCGGCGTGATTGCGTCGAGCGCGACATAGAAATAGCCGCCGTCTTCGCCGTACTCGATCGCTTCGCCTTCTTCGCCTTCGTCCATCCGAAACGCTTCGGCGAGTTCTTCGCCGAGAACGCCCTCGACGATTTCGCCTTTCGGGCCGAACGAAACGCTGTCGACGGGCCCGTAGGTCGTGACTTTTCCGCCCGCTTGCGCGCCCGTTTCCAGGAAGTCGTCGCCGGCGTCGCGCGCGTCTTCGACAAGTTCGAGCGCGTCGAAGATCCGTTTGCGCACGTCCGCTTCGAGCAACTGCTCTTCGAGCTCGTCGCGCGCGTCCTCAAAACTCGTCGTTTCCGGCGGCGTGATCGTTTCGATGACGACGACTTTCCAGCCGAAGATGCCGTCGATCGCGTCGCTGACGTCGCCTTCGCCCAGATCGGCCGAAAACGCCGCATCGGCGACCGCGGCGTCGAGGATCGCAGATTTCGCGACCTCCTCGAACGTCGCCGCGTCGATTGCAATATCGTTGTCGGCGGCGACCGCCTCAATATCGGCGCCGCCGCGCAAGGCGCCCGCCGCCGCCGTCGCGGCCGCTTCGGTCGGGAACGGCAGCTGGTAGAGCGTGCGTCGTTCCGGCTCGACGAAGCGCTGGGCCTTTTGCGCTTTATAGAGTTTGCGCAACCCGTCTTCCGGCGCGTCGAGGCCCTCGCGCATGTCGCTCCGACGGAAACTCAAGACGCGGAACGTCCGGTATTCGGGCTTGGTGAACCGAGCGGGGTTTTCCTCATAGTACGCTTTGAGTTTGTCCGGGTCGGATTCCTCGCGAACGCCCGCCATCTCATCGGTAATGGTCACGAAACTGACGGTCCGCGTCTCGAAGATCCGCAACGCCAGGGGCTCGACCATGGCGCTGGGCGCGCCGCCCCCGCTTGCGAGGCTCTCCAGGATCTGGCCGCGGTTCAAATCGCTGCGGATTTGTTTTTCGAACTCCTGCACCGTGTAGTCGTAATTGCGCACGATGGAGCCGAGCACGTCGAGGTCGAACGTGCCGGTTTCCGGGTTCTGGAAGCGCTCTTCGCTCGACAGGATGTCGCGAACGAGCGTGCGGGGCATGACGAGGCCGAGCTTGTCGGCTTCCTGTTCGACCGCCGAGCGCATGGCGAGCGCTTGGACGATTTGGTCCGGCAGGCCGGCGGCGATCGCGTCCGCCCGCGTGAAGCCGCCTTCGCTCTCGAACCGGCGGGTTGTGACCGCGCGATTGAATTCTTTCTGGATGTCGCGGGTCGTCACCCCCTGATCGCCGACGCGCACGGCCGCGTTGCGGGTGAAATTCTGGATCTCGGGGACGCCGAACAAGGCGAACGCCAAGATTAAGAGCGCAATGACGAACCAAACGACGACGCCTTTAAGCGCGCTGCGGAGCGATTGTAGCATGGGGGCCGGACCTTGTTGGCGGCGCGGCCTTTGCGGCCGTCTGAAAAACGCCGCGGACCGTAGTCGGCGTGCGGACCGGGGACAAGTCGGCCCTTCCGCGCCGCCTTCTGGCGGCGCGGCGAGCTGCGCCGTATCCGAGCGCGCGGCGGATCGCTAAAGTCGTCGCTGATGACGCGCGAGACAGCACCCCTGAAGGCTCCGGCTCGCAAAAGCCCCGGTGCACGCAAAAAGCCGCGAGCCGCCGCCTTAACGAAGGGCGGGAAGACCAGCGTAAAAGCCGGCGTCCCAGCGCCGGAGGGGGCCAAGCCGTCCCGGGCGCTGCCGGGCGTATTTGACGCGTGGTTCGCGGCGCGCGGTTGGGCCCCGCGCGACCACCAGCTGGACATGGCCGCCGCCGGTGCCGCCGGACGGTCGGCGCTGCTCATCGCGCCGACGGGCGCCGGCAAAACGCTCGCGGGGTTTTTGCCGAGCCTCGTCGATCTGCACGAAAACGGCGGCGGAGCCGGCCTGCACACGCTCTATATCTCCCCGCTTAAGGCGCTCGCCGTCGACATCGCGCGCAATGTCGAGGCCCCGGTCCGCGAAATGGCGCTTAACGTCACGCTCGAAACGCGCACCGGCGACACCCCGCCCGCCAAACGCAAACGACAACGCGAGACGCCGCCGGATCTTCTATTAACGACGCCCGAGCAGGTCGCGCTGATGCTCGCCGCGCCGGACGCGGGCGAGCTGTTTGCGTCCCTTCGCTGCGTCATCCTCGACGAGATTCATGCGCTCATTGATTCCAAGCGCGGCCATCTTTTGGGGCTTGGCCTGGCGCGCTTGCGGCGGTACGCGCCGAGGATGCGCACGGTCGGCTTGTCGGCCACTGTTCCGGACCCGGAGCCGTTGCTCGCTTATTTGACGCCGCAGCCCGCCGGACCGCGCAATCCGTCGGCGACGCTCGTACGGGCGGCGAAGGGCGCCGAAGCGCGCGTCAGCGTTCTGCACTCGGAGGAACGCATCCCCTGGTCCGGCCATTCCGCGCGCCACGCCTGGGGCGAACTCTATGCGGCGATCCGCGCGGCGAAGATGACGCTCGTCTTCGTCAACACGCGCTCGCAGGCCGAATTGACGTTCCAGGCCCTGTGGCGGCTCAACGAGGACAACTTGCCGATCGCGTTGCACCACGGCTCGCTCGACGTCGCGCGCCGGCGCAAGGTCGAAGCGGCGATGGCGCGCGGCGATTTGCGCGCCGTCGTGTGCACCTCGACGCTCGATCTCGGCATCGATTGGGGCGACGTCGACCTCGTCGTGCAGATCGGCGCGCCCAAGGGCGCCTCGCGGCTGACGCAACGCATCGGCCGGGCGAACCACCGGATGGACGAGCCCTCGCGCGCGCTCCTCGTGCCGTCCAACCGCCTGGAGGTGCTCGAATGCCAGGCGGCGCGCGATGCAATCCTTGAAGGCGCGCTTGACGGCCCGCCGCCGCGCAAGGGCGCGCTCGACGTTTTGTGTCAACATATTCTCGGCGTCGCCTGCGCCGAACCGTTCGACGCGGACGATCTTTACCGGGAGGTCGCGTCCGTCTCTCTCTATGCGGATTTACCGCGGGCGACCTTCGACGACGCGTTGAAGTTTGTGGAGACGGGCGGCTACGCGCTCGCCAATTACGATCGCTACCGGCGCGTCGTAAAAGACGCGTCCGGCCGCTACCGGGTGCGCGACAAACGCGTCGCCGCGCAATACCGCATGAACGTCGGCACCATCGTCGAAGCGCCGACGCTGACTGTCCGTCTCGCCGCCGGCAAAGGCCCGAAGCGGCCGGGACGCGCGCTCGGCACGATCGAAGAGTGGCTCGTCGAGCAACTCGCCCCGGGCGACACGTTCTTGTTCGCCGGCGAAGTCTTGCGGTTCGAAGGCGTCGCCGGCGTCGACGCCATGGTGTCGCGCGCGGCCGGCGAAATGCCGCGCGTGCCGTCTTGGGCCGGGGGCAAATTTCCGCTGTCGACCTATCTCGCCGGCCGCGTGCGCGCGATGATCCACGACCCGTCTCGGTGGGCGGACTTGCCGGACCCCGTGCGCGAGTGGCTCGAGCGCCAGCACGAGGTTTCCGTCGTTCCCGATCCGGGCGAACTCCTCGTGGAGACGTTCGAGCATGCGGGCCGGCACTTCCTCGTTTGTTACCCGTTCGACGGCCAACTCGCCCACCAGACGCTCGGCACGCTGATCACCCGCCGCTTGGAACGCGAGGGCCGCCAGCCTTTCGGCTTCGTCGCCGGCGAATACGCCTTGTCGGTTTGGGCCCGCCAGGACATGGGGGGCGTCGACATGGCGCGGCTGTTCGACGCCGACATGCTCGGCGACGACCTTGAAGCCTGGCTCGCGCAATCGATCCTGATGAAACGCACCTTCCGCAATTGCGCGGTCATCGCCGGGCTGATCGAACGGCGCGCGCCCGGCCAGGAGAAGTCCGGCCGCCAGGTGACGTTTTCGACCGACCTTCTTTACGACGTCCTGCGCGAGCATGAGCCCGACCACATTCTCCTGCGTGCCGCGTGGGACGACGCCGCGGGCGGCTTTTTGGACATTGCGCGTCTATCGGCGCTGTTGTCGCGCGTGTCCGGCCGTGTGAATCACGTACAACTGGATCGGGTTTCGCCGTTGGCGGTGCCGGTGATGTTGGAGATCAACCGCCAGCAGGTCGCCGGCGAAGCGCAAGAAGCGATGCTTCGCGACGCCGCGTTGGCGGAAAGCGAGGCGGCGCTGGTCGAAGCGGCCATGGAACGGCGAACGCGGGGTTTATGAGCGACGGACTTGAGATCGACTTGAACGGCGAGCGGCTGGTCTTGTTGCCCGCCGGCGCGCTTTACTGGCCGAAACGCGCGGCGCTGATCGTCGCCGACATGCACTTCGAAAAAGGCTCGTCCTACGCGCGCAAAGGCGTCTTCCTGCCGCCCTACGACACGCGCACCACGATCGGTCGGCTGCGCACGCTGTGCCGGCGGCTCGCGCCGCGGCTCGTCATTTCGCTCGGCGACGCCTTCCATGATCGCGAGGCGTTCGCCCGTCTCGACCCCGAGGACGCCGCCGCGCTCAAAGACGTCGTCGCCGAACAGCGCTTCGTTTGGATTTGCGGCAACCACGATCCGGACCCCCCGCGCGGCCTCGGCGGGGAGGCGGCGCCCTCACTGGCGCTCGGCGGGCTGACCTTCGTCCATGAACCGGGTGCGAGCGGCGTCGTCGGCGAGGTCGCCGGCCACTTGCATCCGGCGGCGCGGGTGCGGTCCGGCGGCGCGACGACGCGCAGGCGCTGTTTTGCGGTCGACGCGGCGCGGCTGGTCCTGCCGGCCTTCGGCGCCTACGCGGGCGGGCTCAACGTGCTCGACGACGCCTTCGCGCCGCTTTTCCCCGAACGGTTGACGGCCTGCGTCCTCGGTTCTGACGGCGTCTACCCGTTCCGGCGCGCGGCGTTGTCGCCCGACGCGGCGCCGGCGCGTCGGCGCAAGGCCGGTTGACATCGCGGCGTGCGCTCTGTAGCTCCGCGGTCTTCGTAAACGCCATGACGACGGGTCCGTACTGATGAAAGTCCGCAGTTCATTGAAATCGCTGAAGAAGCGCCACAAGGATTGCCGCGTCGTGCGTCGCAAGGGCCGCGTTTACGTCATTAACAAGACGCAGCGCCGGTTTAAGGCGCGTCAAGGTTAACGACGCCCTTCCAGGCCGATCGCATTCTTTGTCGAATTTGAGTTGGAAGCCTTAGGGGGACGCGCTAGCCTTCGCATGTGCGTACGGCATCCCTTATCGTTCTAGCCCTCGGGCTTTTTGCGTCGTCGGCGGCCGCCGACCAGACGGACCCGCGGCTTGATCAACTGTTCCTTGAGCTTCGAAACGGCGAGGCGATCGCGGTCGATGAAACCGCCGATCGGATCCGGGAGATCTGGGCCTCCGCGGCGAGCGACACCGTCAACATTCTTTATGCGCGCGCGGACGAACAATTGCAGGCCGGGCGTCCGGAATTGGCGGCGGCGCTGCTCGATCATGTGGTCGGCCTGGCGCCGAGTTTCGCCCAGGGCTTCGCGCTGCGCGGTCTGGCGCGCCTTGAGATCGACGAAAGCGCGGGCGCCCTCGAAGACTTCAGCCGCGTTCTCGAGCTTGAGCCGCGCCATTTCGACGTGCGCCTGACGATCGCGGGCCTGTTGTTGTCAAGCGACGAGAAACGCGCCGCCTACGACATGTTGCAGCGCGCGCTTGAGTGGAACCCGCATGACGAAGCCGCGCGCCGCCGCGCCCGCGCCTTGCGCCGCGAACTCGACGGCCAAGAAATCTGACCGGCACGGCGATGGGCGACAATCTGCGCCCAGGACGTCCGCCCGCTGACAGTTCACGCGACGCCGGCGCCGTCGCGCTCGTTTTCCCCATGGCAAAGGCGCTTGTTGCGAGTCGGCGATTGCGGCCCCTATTGATGGAGGGCGCAACGCAAGGAGCGAGGGAACGGAATGGCTGACGGATCGGCGACAGTGTCTGCGGAAGGCGCCTCCACGATCGCGGCGGACCGGCTGCGCTCCTTTATCGAACGCGTCGAGCGGCTCGAAGAAGACAAAGCCGCGGTGATGGAAGACATCAAGGAAGTCTTCGCCGAAGCGAAAGGCGAGGGCTACGACACCAAGACCCTGCGCCAGGTCGTCAAAATTCGCAAAATGGATCGCGCCGACCGGCAGGAGCAGGAAGCGCTCCTCGACCTCTATTTGTCGGCCCTGGGCGACGCCTAGGGCATGAACTCATAAACAGTTTTCGTGGCCTGCGAACGGTGATTCCCTTCAGAATGAAGGGAGCCTCGCCATGTCTCAACGCCGCTATGAACTGACCGACTTCGAATGGTCGATCATCCAGCCGTTACTGCCGAACA
>JBCCZS010000152.1:0-7813 GCA_039187035.1 Pseudomonadota bacterium
CCGGCCGCCGCCGCTGCGGTCCTCTTTACGCGCGCGCGTCTGCGCGCCGGGGAGATCGCCGTCGCCGTTGTCGTCGCGGCGGCGTTCATGGCCCCGAACATCGCTTGGAACGCGCAAAACGGATTTCACACGGTCGCACACACGGCGGCGAACGCAGCCTGGGGCGGACCAATCGGGCGGCCGGGCGCGCTTGCGGGCTTCCTCGCGGGACAACTCGCCGTCTTTGGGCCGGGGCAGTTTGCGCTCTTCGCCGGCGGCGCGGCGCGCTGGCGCACGCGCCTCGCCGGCGCCGGCGACCGGCGTTGGGCCGACGCGGCGTTATTATTTTTCGCGCTGACGCCGCTCGCGATCGTCAGCGTACAGGCGTTTATCTCACGCGCGCACGCAAACTGGGCGGCCGCGGCCTATCCGGCGGCGACGGTGCTGATCGTCGCGTGGGCGATGCGCGCGCGCGCCGCGCCGATCTTCAAAGGCGGGCTGGCGCTGCACGCCGCCGCCGGCGCGGCCTTTCTCGTCGCTTTCAGCGCGCCCTCGCTCCTAGACGCGGTCGGCCTGTCGCGCGCCGCCGAACCGTTACGCGGTTGGGACCGGCACGGCGCGGACATCGTGCGCGCCTATGACGGCCACGACGCCATCGTCGGCGACGACCGCGAGGTGATGGCCGCAATTGTCTATTATGCAAGGCAAACGGGCGCGCCCGCGGCGACATGGAATTCCAATCACCGCATCGACCACCACTATGAAGCGTTTCATCCGTTCACGAAGGAAAAGCACGAGCGCGTCCTTTTCGTCAGCCTTTATGAAGACGCCTATGAAGCCGCGCCGATTTTCAAAAACGTGCGCTACATCGGACCGACGACGGCCCCGATCGGCGCGGGCAAATCCCGCACCCTCCACCTTTACGAAATGTCCGGCTATCTCGGTTGGCCGGGTTACGACCGCTAGCCCTTGCGCTGCAAGGCGCTAACGCGCGCTGCGCCGGGCCGCGAATTCGCGCACGCGCCGACGACGGGCGTCGCCGTCTCGCCCGGACAGACCCAAAAGCCGAAGCGTCGCCATAATTGAACGCTCCGCAGCTTTGGCCGCAAAGGCCGCCCACACCGCAAGCGAGACGAGCCACAAAAACGGGGCCGGATATTCGCGCGAAAAATGCGTGCGGAAGTAGCGCAACATGCTCGTCGTTTTGCGCCGCTCGACGTTCAGCGGGTTCACCCGGCTCGAACTTTTGAAGTGCGTGACCGAAACGTCCGGCGCAAAATAAGCCGTACCCCCCGCATTGGCGAAGCGCAGGCAAAAATCGACGTCTTCGACGTGCAGGAAGTAACGCTCGTCCATGCCGCCGATCAGAGCGTAATCGTCCTTCGGCAGAAAGAAACAGGCGCCCGACAGGGTCGGCACGGGACAGACCCGGCCGGGGCACGGATCCGCATGCAGATTGAAGCGCCGGAAATACGGATGGCGCGGGGCCACCTTGTAGAGCCCCGTGATTTCGACGAATGCGCGCCACGGCGTCAGCGTCGCCCGGCGCGAGCCTTGTTGTTCCAGCCCGTTGGGACCGACAAGTTTGGGGCCGAGAATGAACGGACGCTCGAGGTCTTCACCGGCGTCCATCAACGCCGCGACGCCCCCGGACGGCATGACCGCGTCCGGGTTCATGAACAAAAGATAATCTCCGGCGGCGCGTTCCGCGCCCAGATTGCAGCCCGCCGAGAACCCGATATTGCCGTGCCCCGTCACGACGGTGATCGGGGCGGTGATCGGCGCGGCGCCGGCTGCGACGCTCACCGCATCGTCGACGGCGCCCGGCCAATTGCCGTTGTCGATGAGAAAGATCTCGATGATTTCGGGTTGGTTCTGCAGCGACGCGAGCGCGCGCGCCAGCAACGGCCCAGTGAAATAACTCACGACGACGGCGGAAACGCCGGGCCTTTTACGGCTTGCGACCTGAACTTGCGACAACGACCCGATTCCCGCCCAAGGACGCGCCGATGCGACGACGTACAGTCGACGCGCGGCGCGCGAAGTAAATGGCGTCGCCCCTCAACGCCGCCTGAAGTCCGCTACCCGCGCATCGTATTGACGCGCCGGTTAACGAGATATGACAGACAATTACCAATTGCTGCAAGACCGAACGCCGACGAACGCCACGCCTGCCACAAGCTCGCCTCGAGGCTGAAGGACGCGAGCGCGAACGCCGCGGACCCGACGATTCCGGCCGCCACGACCGGGGACGGCGCGGCGCGGCGCAACGCCAAACCGCCCGCGGCGAGCGCGGCGGCGAAGGCGGCGGCGCCGGGCGCGCCGAGTTCCAACCAGATCTGCAGGAACACGTTGTGGGGATGGGTCGGCATCACCGGCAGCGCGATCGCCGCCGCCTCGACCGACACCGTCGCGCCCGCTGCGGCCATGGCGCGCGCGTAATCCGGCCCGCAACCGAACGGCAAGCAACGAACCGCGGCCTCGGCCGCCGCGTTCCAAACGAACAGTCTTTGCGTCCAGGACGCCGGCCACGTCGCGCCGTGCGCCGCGTTCAACGCCTCGGCGGGAATGAAGACTGCCGCGGGCGCGGCAAGCGTCGCGACGACGAAACCGACCGTCAGCACCGTGATCGTCGTGCGCGGCGCTTTTAGGGCGGCGCACGCCGCGAGCGCGCCGGCGGCGAGGGCGACGACGTTGCTGAAGACGCCGAACGCGGCGGCGGGGATCAAAAGCGCGGCGAGCGCGCCGAACGCGAGGAGACGGCGGCGCTGACGCCCGCTAAGGAACGCAGCGCCCGCCGCGACGGCGGGAAAAAGACAGGGCGCTGCGGCCGTGACCCCGCGCGCGAGGGCGACGAAGTCTTTCCATCGGCCGGGCGTTTCGTCAGTTGGCGGCGTCGCGGCGCGCAGCCACCCGTCGGTGAGATACTCGATCGTCAGCAGAATGACGGCGGCGGCGACGGCGACGCAGAACGCGCGGGCGAGCCCCGCGGCCGCGGCCGGAACGGCGCGCAAATAGGCGACGGCGGCGACGCTTGCGCCGATCGGCGCGGCGGCGACGAGCGCAAGACCGGGCGCGCCGCGCGCCGCGATCAACGCGACGAACACGAGCGCGGCGACGGCCGCGATCGTCAACGGCGTGCGCCAGGCCGGACGGCCGAAGAAGCCCGCAAGGTCATGCGACCAGAACGCGGCCCGCGTCGCCGCGACTGCGCCGATCGTCAACAGGATCGGCGCGAACGCGCGGTGCATCAGCGCCGCCGCGACCGGCACGAGCGCGAAGCAAAACAGGATGGCGGCGACGCGCGCCCGGTCGGCGACGCCGAGGCCGCCGCGCGCCGCGGCCGTCGCCGTCAATCGGCCGTTTTCAAGTCGGGCGGCGTCGCTTCGTCCGTAAACGACGCAACCGCCTCGTCGAGCGAGACGACATGTTGCGCTTTGTCGCCGAGGCGGCGGATCGAGACCAGGCGCTCGTCCGCTTCCTTTTTGCCGACGACGACGATCGCCGGCACTTTGGCGAGCGAGTGTTCGCGGACTTTGTAGTTGATTTTCTCGTTGCGCAGATCCGTTTCCACCAGAAGACCTGCACGGCGCAGCGCATCCGCGACCTCCGACGCGTAGGCGTCGGCGTCCGAGGTGATCGTCGCGACGACGATCTGGCGCGGCGCGAGCCAAAGCGGCAACGCGCCGGCATAGTGCTCGATGAGGATCCCGGTGAACCGTTCCAGCGATCCGAATAGCGCCCGGTGCAACATCACCGGCCGGTGCTTGGCCCCGTCTTCCGCGATGTAAGTCGCGTCGAACCGTTCGGGGAGGTTGAAGTCGACCTGCAAGGTTCCGCATTGCCAGTCGCGGCCGATCGCGTCGCGTAACACGAACTCAAGTTTCGGTCCGTAAAACGCGCCCTCCCCCGGGTTCACGCCGTACGGCAAGCCCGTCGCCTCCAGGGCGTTTTTCAGGGCCGATTCCGATTTTTCCCACACGGCGTCGTCGCCGATTCTGGCCTCGGGCCGATCGGAGAACTTGATGCGCACATCGTCGAAGCCGAAGTCTCGATAGATATCGAGAATGAGATCGACGACCGTCAGACATTCGTCCTGCAATTGCTCCGGGGTGCAATAAATGTGGGCGTCGTCCTGCGTGAAGTGACGCACGCGCATCAAACCGTGCAGCGCGCCGGACGGCTCGTACCGGTGGACCTTGCCGAACTCGGCCACCCGCAAGGGCAGCTCCCGGTACGAGCGCAGACCGTGATTGTAGACCTGCACGCCCCCGGGGCAATTCATCGGTTTGAGCGCGTATTTGCGCTCGTCCGGCGTCACGGTGGAATACATGTTCTCGCCGAATTTCTCGGCGTGGCCGGAGGTTTCCCACAGGGAGTAATCAAGCACGTCGGGCGTGTTGATTTCGACGTACCCCGCCGCCTCCTGACGCCGCCGCATATAGCCGATCAGCGTCTGGAAGAGCCGCCAACCGTTCGGATGCCAGAAGACCGCGCCCGGCCCTTCCTCTTGCATGTGGAAGAGGTCCATGACCTTGCCGAGCCGACGATGGTCGCGCTTTTCGGCTTCCTCAAGGCGGTGCAGATAGGCCTTGAGGTCTTTGTCGTTCGCCCATGCTGTTCCGTAGATCCGCTGGAGCATGGCGTTGCGGCTGTCGCCGCGCCAATAGGCGCCGGCGAGCTTCATTAGCTTGAACGCCTTGCCGATATGCTTCGTCGACGGAAGATGCGGGCCCCGACAAAGGTCGTGCCAATCGCCGTGATGGTAGACGCGGATCTCTTCGCCCTCGGGGAGGTCTTCGATGATCTCGGCTTTGTAGGTCTCGCCCATATCCTTGAAATGGGCGACGGCGTCGGCGCGCGGCATGACGGAACGACGCGTCGGCAAATCGGCGTCGACAAGCTCGGCCATGCGCTTTTCGATCCGCTCAAAATCATCCGTAGAGAACGGTTCTTCGCGTGCAAAGTCATAGTAAAAGCCGTCGTCGATCACGGGGCCGATGGTCACTTGCGTGCCGGGAAAGAGATCCTGCACCGCTTGCGCCAGCAAATGCGCCGCATCGTGACGGATGAGTTCAAGCCCGTCCGGCGTATCGCGCGTGACGATTTCGACCGTCGCGTCGGCGTCAAGCTCGGCGAACAGATCGGTCAATTCGCCGTCGACTTTCATCGCGACGGCCTTTTTGGCGAGCGATTTGGAAATCGACTCCGCGAGGGCCGTTCCCGTCACCGGTCCGTCGAAAGAACGAACGGATCCGTCGGGCAAGGTGATGGCGACCATAGGGCGTTACGACAGTTGGGCCAGCAGGGCGTCGGCGAACCGCTCCGCCCCGTCCGGCGCGACGTGGAAAAACAAATCAGGCTCGATTAACTCGACTTCCATGAGGCGGAAGCGTTCGTCAAGCATCGCCGATTCGCCGTCGACGATCGCGTCGACCCGCGCGTAGAGCGCCGGCGCGCCGGCGCGATCCTCGATGAGGCGAACAATCCGCCGCGCTTCGTCCACCGCAAAGCCCCGGGCCTCGGCGCGCACGCTGACGCCGCCATGCTCTTCTTGAACGCGTATGTCGCCGGCCTTGGGGCTTTTTGCGATTGCGTGCGAATACGCGCCGCCAATGAAGATGAACGAGGTCTCGCCGAGCGTCGCGATCGCCGGCACATACGCTTGAACGAGGGCGTCGGCGCCGCGCAGTTTCTCCACCGCCGCCGCCGTATCGTCGCCGCGGCGCACCCGGCTGAGGCCCTCAGCGCCGGCGTCGATCGCCGGTTTGACCACCGCCTCGTCGACGCCGAGCGCGTCGATCGCCGCGTCGACCGCCGCGCGCGTCGGCGGCGCAAAACGCGTCGGCGGTAAGACGACGCCGGCTTCTTGCAGCTCCTCAAGATAGCGCTTCGAGAGGTTCCACAGCATGAGCGCGGGCGGATTGAAAACATGCGGCCGGGCGCTCAGGCCGTCGAGCCAACCCGCGAATTCGGCCCCGGCGCGCGCATAGTCCCAGGTCGATCGCACGACGATCGCGGCCTCGTCGACAAACGCGTCGGCCGGCCCGTTCCAGGGAACGGCGCGCACCGACGCGCCCCGCGCTTCAAGCGCGGCTGCGGCGAGGGCGTCGCTCGGTTGATAGGCCGGCTGCTCAAGACAGGTGGCGAAAAGGATCGGGCGCATAGGGCGGTCGGGGCCGGTCGGGGCGAAGCGTTCCGATCGATACGCCGCGCCGCGCCGCTTGAACAGCCGGCCCGCCGGTTGCGGCCCGCGGCCGGAGGCGCCACCGTCACGCCATGCCTGTCCTCGCCGTTATCGCCCTTCTCATCGTCGCCGCGCTGCACGCGGGGTTCATGGCGCTGGAAATGGTTTTTTGGACGCAGCCTTTGGGTCTGCGCATTTTCGGCTTAACGCCGGAAGACGCGGCCGCGAGCGCCGCGCTCGCCAAAAATCAGGGGCTCTATAACGGCTTCCTCGCCGCCGGGCTGATTTGGGCCGCGCTCGCACGCCGGCGCGACGTCGCGATCTTTTTTTGCGCCTGCGTCATCGTCGCCGGCGTCTTCGGGGCGGTCACGGTCAAACCGACGATCCTCGCCGTCCAAGCCGCGCCCGGTCTCGTTGCGCTTGTTTTGTCCTTATACGGCCTAAAAGACTAACGCCGCCGCCGTTGGCCGCCGCCTTGGGGCGGGCGTTGGGCGCGCTGGCCGCGCCCGCGCGACCCGTTATTTTCTGCGCGCGGAAACTCGAACGTCGCCATCGTCACCGGTTCGAACGTGGCGACGAAGGACGCGACGTCGGCGACCGTGCCGGCGTCGACGTCGGATTCTAGCCCCGGCACGAAGGTGGCGGGTAGCGATTTGTACCCGAGGACCGAGGCGTCCGGGTTCGCCTGATAGAGCTTGGCCCAGCGCAACGCCGTTGCGGCGTCGGCGTCGGGGTTGCTCGTCGTGCCGAAATGCACCGCGAGCGCGCGTTGCGCCCGGGCGTTGCCCGCGTACGCGGCGCGACGGAGCCAGAACAATCCTTCCTCATGGAAGAGACGCGCTTCGACGGCGCGGCCGGCTTCGGACGATCCGACGGCCATCGTCAGGAGGCATTCGCCGAGTTCATGTTGCGCCGACTCGCGGCCGGCCCCAGTCGAGGCGGCCATCCGATAGGTCGGCGCGGCCGCGGCGCAGCTCTTTTCTTCCTGGAGGGCGCGCGCGCGTTTCACGAGGCGTTCGGCGGTCGGCGCGCCGCCCCCGTGCGCGGCGGCTCCAGGGCCGCCCGGCCCGGCTTTCGGCGATCCAGCGCATGCGGACAATAACCCGGCGCCCGCGAGTGCGGCTGCGGCGAGTGCGAAGGGGGCGGATCGACGAACGGCGGCCATAAGCGCTCCTGAAACGATGTGCGGATACAACGTTAACGCACGCCGCCGCCGGTTCCGTCACTTTTTTTCGCCGCCCGCCGACGGAAACCCGCGCGCCGCGCGTTTATTCGGACGGGTCGCGGGCGAAAACGACCTCTGAGGAGCGAGACGGATGAGCGGGAGACGGATCATTACAGCGGCGATCGTCGGCGTAGCGGCGACGGCGTGCGCGAGCGGCGCGGCGGCGGCGGGCGAATGGCGCTTGAACCCGGCCCTTTGCCCGGATTTGGTGGAAGACCGGCGCGACCGCGCGGAAAGTCGGCGCGATCGACGGGTCACGACGGGCCCGCGCGATCGGCGTGAAGACCGTCCTCGAAAAAGCGGGCGTCTCGCCCTCACGCATGATGATCGGCGGCTACGGCGAATACCACCCCGTCGCCGCCAACGGCCCCAAGGGATCGGCCGCGAACCGGCGCGTCGAGATCTTCCTCTTCAAAGCCGCA
>JBCCZS010000153.1:0-7746 GCA_039187035.1 Pseudomonadota bacterium
GCCGCCGGCGAGCCAAAACGCGAGCGCAACGCCGAGCGCGCCCGCGATCGCGTTGCGGTCGGCCAGCGTCAACGCGACGACCAGCCCTGCGAGCGCCGCCGCCCCGGCGAACGCCATCCGCCGCCCGACGAACGCCAGGTCGCCCTTTTTCCAGGCGACCAACGGCCCGGCCGCGGCGAGGGCCAGCGTCGCGGCGGCGATCGGCGTGAACACCGCGTTGAAATACGGCGCGCCGACCGAGATTTTCGCCCCGCTGACGACGTCGGCGAACAATGGGTAAAACGTGCCGAGAAACACGGTCGCCGCCGCAACCGCCATCAACACATTGTTGAACAAAAGCGCGCCTTCCCGGCTGACCGGGGCGTAAGCGCCGCCTGCGGACAGTTTGTCGGCCCGCAGCGCGTATAACGTCAGCGAGCCCCCGACCGCCGCGGCGAGGATGGCGAGGATAAAGACCCCGCGCGCCGGGTCGACGGCGAAGGCGTGCACCGACGTTAGAACGCCCGAGCGCACCAGGAACGTCCCGACGAGGCTCAACGAAAAGGCCAGTATCGCCAACAGCACGGCCCAGGCCTTGAGCGCGTCCCGCCGCTCCACAACGCGTACGGAATGAATGAGGGCCGTGCCGACGAGCCAAGGCATAAACGAGGCGTTTTCGACAGGGTCCCAGGCCCACCAGCCGCCCCAACCGAGTTCGTAATACGCCCACCATGCGCCGAGCGTGATGCCGACGGTCAGAAAGCTCCACGCGGCGAGCGCCCACGGCCGCGCCGCCCGCCCCCACGCCGCGTCGACGCGCCCCGCCAACAAGCCGGCGACGGCGAGCGAAAACGGCACGGAGAATCCGACATAGCCGAGATACAAAAACGGCGGGTGGATCGCGAGGCCGACATCCTGGAGGAGCGGGTTCAATCCGGTCCCGTCCGCCGGCGTCGGGCTCAGGCGCTCAAACGGATTCGAGGTGAACAGCAAAAACGCCAAAAACGCCGCGCCGATCAACGCCTGCACGCCGAGCGCCGGCGTCGCCAAATCCGCCGGCAACCGGCGGGACGTCGCCGCAAGGGCGGCACCGAACCCGGTGAGAACGAGCGCCCAAAGGAGCATCGAGCCCTCATGGTTGCCCCACGTCCCCGTCAGCTTGAACAGAAACGGCTTGGCGGTGTGCGAGTTCTCGTAAACGTTGACGAGCGAGAAATCCGACGTCGCGTAGCCGTGCATCAAGGCCGCGAACGCGAGCGCCACCGCCGCGAACGCAAGGAGCGAGGCGCGCGCCGCGAAGGCCGCGTACCCGGCCGGCGCGCGCGCGCCCGCCAACAACAGCGTCGGGCCTTGGACCGCGCAAATCGCAAACGCGAAGGCGAGCGCGAAATGGCCGAGTTCTGGCAGCATAGGCGGCGGGCGGCCTCATTCTCGCGCGCCGAGGTGCGCACAATGATGGATATGGCAAAATCCGGCGGCCTCTTAAAGCGGCCGGCGCCGCGACATTCCGGGCCGCTGGGGCGCCCTGCGGACCTGAGGTGACAGATCGCCCGGCCTCGGCGTATCCCCTACGCCACGATGCGGCCGCAGCGGACCGCAACCTAGGGAGGAACGAGGCCATGGCCGCGGAAAAAGACTTCGACGTGATCGTTTACGGCGCCAGCGGTTTCACGGGCCGGCTCGTTGCGGAGTATCTCGGGCGGACCTATCCGGAGGGCGCCGCCTGGGCGATGGCCGGGCGCAACGCCGACAAACTCGCCGCCGTGCGCGACGAAATGGACCTCCCGGCGCATACCCCGCTCGTCGTCGCCGACGCGGACGATCCCGCCTCCCTCGCCGCCATGGCCCAACGCGCCCGCGTCGTTTTGACGACCGTCGGCCCGTACACGCTCTATGGGGAGCCCCTCGTCAAAGCCTGCGTCGAGGCCGGCGCCGGCTATGTCGATCTGTGCGGCGAGCCCTTGTGGATGCGCAAAATGATCGACGCCTACGGCGCGCCGGCGCGCGAAAGCGGGGCGCGCATCGTCTTTTCCTGCGGCTTCGACAGCATTCCGTTCGACCTCGGCGTTTATTATCTCCAGGAACGCGCCAAGGAGACGCTCGGCGCGCCGGTTCCGCGGGTGCGCGGGCGGGTGCGCGCCATGAAAGGAACGTTCTCCGGCGGCACCGCGGCGAGTTTCCGCGAAACCATTGCGACGCTGACGAAAGATCCGGGCCTGATGGGCGTCATCCGCTCGCCCTTTGCGTTGACGCCCGAATTCGACGGCCCGACCCAGCCGGACGACACCGCGCCTTACGAAGACGCGGCCGTCGGCTCGTGGGTGACGCCGTTCATTATGGCGTCGATCAACACCAAAAACGTCCACCGCTCGAATTTCCTGATGGGCCATCCCTACGGCCAGGACTTCGCCTATGACGAAATGATGATGACGGGCCCCGGCGCCGAGGGGGAGAAAGCCGCCAAAGCGCTCGCGTCCGTGAACCCGCTCGCAGGCGACGACGCGCCGAAACCCGGCGAAGGTCCGGACAAAGAAGAACGCGAGACCGGCTTTTACGACGTCCTTTTCCTCGGCGAATCGCCGGACGGCCAAACCGTCAAGGCGTCCGTAAAGGGCGACAAAGACCCAGGTTACGGATCGACGTCGAAAATGATCGCCGAGAGCGCCTTGTGCCTCGCCGCCGACGTGTCGGACCTTGGGGGCGGCTTCTATACCCCCGCCGCCGCATTCGGATCCGCTCTGATCGACCGGCTGCAGGCGAAAGCGGGCCTCACCTTCGCTCCCGAAAATTAAGAAGGGGCGCGCCCGGGCGTCATCGGCCGGTCGCCAAAAAGCGGCCGGCGACGGCGTCGAGTTTGGCGAGGAGCGCCGCGTCGCGCGCGTCCGGTGCGGTGATGACCGCGCTGTCGAGGCAGGTCTCAATGCCGGACGGGCAGCCGACGCGCGTCGGGCCGAGAACCCCGGCCAGAGCGACGAGCATTTTTCGCGCAGCGCCCGTGTTGGCGCGCATTGTTTCCAACAGGCTCGCGACGTCGACGTCCGCTTCGTCCTCGTGCCAACAATCATAGTCGGTGACCATGGCGACGCTCGCATAGGGCAACTCCGCCTCGCGCGCGAGTTTCGCTTCGGGCATGTTGGTCATGCCGATGACGTCGGCGCCCCATTGGCGGTAGAGCATGCTCTCCGCGTACGAAGAAAATTGCGGGCCGTTCATGCAGAGATACGTCCCTCCCATCGCGACCGACACGCCGACCGCCGCGCACGCCTCGTGCGCCGCTTGCGCCAGCACCGGACAGACCGGCCGAGCCATCGACACATGGGCGACGAAGCCGGGGCCGAAGAAACTCGACGGACGCCCGTGCGTTCGATCGATATACTGATCGACGATCACGAAACTTCCCGGCGGCCGGTCTTCGCGCAACGACCCGCAGGCGGATACGGACAATAAGTCCGTGGCGCCCAAACGCTTCAGCGCGTCGATATTGGCGCGGTAATTAATGGCGTCCGGCGGCGTCGCATGGCCCGCCCCGTGGCGCGACAAGAACAAAAGCTCAAGGTCGCCCAGCCGCCCGCGCACGACCGGCGCCGACGGGCGGCCCCACGGCGTGTCCTGGTCGACCGTCTGCGGATCGTCCAACGCGTCGAGCGCATAGAGCCCGGACCCGCCGATCACCCCAAGAATGCGCTTTTGCGCCATCGCCTGATCTCCTTTTGCGTCGCTACCGGGCAAACGCGTCGGCGACGATGCGCTCCAATCCGTTGCGGTCGGCGGCGTCGAACGCCGCCTTGCGGTCGCTGTCGACGTCGAGCACCGCGATCAGCGCGCCGTCGGCGTCGAACACCGGCACGACAATTTCCGATTGCGAGCGGGAATCGCAGGCGATGTGCCCCGGAAAGGCGTGCACGTCTTCGACGACGATGGTCTCGCCCGACGCGGCCGCGGCGCCGCAAACGCCCTTGCCGAACGCGATGCGCAAGCATCCGATCGAGCCCTGATAGGGCCCGACGACGAGTTCGCCGTCGCGCGTCGGATCGACGACGTAAAAGCCCGTCCAGAAAAAGGCGTCGAACGCGCCGTGCAACAAGCAGGCGACCGTCGCCATGCGCGCCGTGCGATCGGCCTCGCCGTCGAGCACGGCGCGGATCTCCTTGCCGACCTCGGCGTAGCGCGCGGCCTTGCCGCCGGCTTCATTCGTAGTTTCCATACCGATCATCCATGCGTGCGCGCGCCGATCGAAAACGCCAAGGCCGGCGCGCCCGTGACCTCGACGCGGACCGCGTCGCCGACCGCCAAAGGGCCGACGCCGGACGGCGTACCCGTAAAGACGACGTCGCCGGCGCGCAAAACAAACAAGCGCGAAATCGCGGCCAGCAGTTCGGGAACGGGCGTCGTCATGGCGCTCAACGGCGCGTCCTGACGGCGCACGCCGTTGACGTCGGTCGCCAGGCGCATCGCTTCGAACGCGGTCTCCGGCGTTACGGGCGCGATCGCGCCGATCGGCGCGGCGGCGTCGAAGGCTTTCGCCGCGTCCCACGGCGCGCCCGCTTTTTTTGCCGCCGCCTGCAAATCACGGCGCGTCAAATCGCAACCCGCCGCGAAGCCGAAGACGCACGCCGCCGCGGCGGCCGGATCGAGATCGGCCCCGCCGCGCGCCAGCGCGACGACAAGCTCGCCCTCAAAGTGGAGATCCTCCGTCGCCGGCGGAGAGGGAATGACGGCGTCCTGCGTCGCCGCGTCGGCGGGCTTTGTGAAGAACACGGGCCGCGCGGCCGCGGGGTCGCCGCCCATTTCCGCGACATGGTCGGAGAAGTTTTTCCCGACGCAGAAGATCCGCCGCACCGGGAATGCGCCCCCGCCCGCGACGGCGAGGCGGGTCGGCGGCGGCGGCGCGACGACGTCGTTCATGCGCCGGCCCCTAAAGGATCGACTGACCGGTTTTGGCCCAGTCAGCGAGAAACGCCTCAAGCCCTTTGTCCGTGAGGGGATGGTTCGCCATGGCGCGAATGACGCCCGGCGGCGCGGTCGCGACGTCGGCGCCGGCGAGGGCCGCCTCTTTCATGTGGTTGGGGTTGCGGATCGACGCGGCGAGAATTTCCGTACGCATCGCATAATTGTCGTAGATCAGCCGGATGTCGCGGATCAACTCCATGCCGTCGAGATTGATGTCGTCGAGGCGGCCGATGAACGGCGAGATGAAACGCGCGCCGGCTTTCGCCGCCAAAAGGGCCTGATTGGCGGAAAAGCAAAGCGTCACATTGGCGTCGATGCGCGCGTCGGCAAGCGTGCGGCAGGCTTTGAGGCCGTCCATCGTCAACGGCAATTTGACGACGACGTTTTCAGCGATCTCGGCGAGCGAGCGGCCTTCTGCGACCATTGCGTCCGCTTCGACCGCCGTCACCTCCGCCGACACGGGGCCGTCGACGAGATCGCAAATCTCGGCGACGACTTCGCGAAAATCACGACCCGATTTCATGATCAGGCTCGGATTGGTGGTGACGCCGTCGACGAGCCCCGTCGCCGCGAACTCCTTAATTTCGGCGACGTCCGCCGTGTCCAGAAAGAACTTCATGCGCTTTGGCTTTCGCTTGTGACCAAATTCAGCGACCAGGCCGCCGCTGCGATCCTTAGCGGTCGCGGCCGCCGGCGTGCAACAGCGCGGCGCCGCCCGCCGGGGGCCGCTCCCCGTCGCCGCCAACGCTCGGGCGGTTACCTTTGACGCGGGATCGGTTAGCGTGCGCTCGTCGGCGGGATTGCGCCGGATCATGCGATAGCGGCGCGCGCGGACGCCGCAGGAGGACTGACGCCATGACGCCGACCGCTCGCCGGCTGTTCGCCGGCCCGATCGCCGCCATTCTTTGCCTGGGGGTCGCAGGCGGGGCGGCGCGCGCCGAGCCGCTCTGTTTCGAAAAGGACATCGCGGAGACCGCGTCGGTCGACGTCGTAATCGGCGCCGGGCCGGATGCGGAAGACGCCGACGCCGAACCGGCGGTCCCGATCGTCGATCTCCCGGCGCTCCTTGCGGCCTTGCGCGTTCTCGAAGACGGCTGGCGCACGCCGAACGCGGTATGGCCCGACGGCGCGGTTCAGGTCGTCTTCCGCGAGCGCGGCCTCATGGTCTGTCAGGTCGTTTATTCGCGCACGGAAATCTATGCGATGGACGCGGGTCTCGACGGCTTCGTCGTGCGCGCGCTGCGCCCAGGCGAGCTCTACGATCTTAACCAGGCGCTATCGATCCGCTGACAGCGCGCCCTGGCTATCCGGACGGACGGGCCCCCGAACCGAAACTGCGCCCCGACTGTAGGGCGCGTCGGGGCGTCAGCGCGCCAGGGCGTCGCTAAGACGACGCGGGCGCGGCCGATTTGCCGCGTTCGATGGCTTCGACGATCAATTTCTTGGCGACGTCGACATTTTGCCACGCGCCGATCTTCACCCACTTGCCGGGCTCGAGATCCTTATAGTGCTCAAAAAAGTGCTCGATCTGTTCAAGCGTCAGCTCCGGTAGATCGGTGTAATCGTCGACGCGATCGTAGCGCTTGGTCAACGCGCGCGAGGGCACGGCGATGATCTTCTCGTCGAGACCGGAATTGTCCTCCATCAGCATAACCCCGACGGGCCGCACATTGATCACGCACCCCGGCACGAGCGGGCGCGTGTTGCACACGAGAACGTCGATCGGGTCGCCGTCGTCGGAAAGCGTGTGCGGCACGAACCCGTAATTCCCCGGATAGGCCATCGGGGTATACAAAAAACGATCGACGACGAGCGCGCCTGCCGCCTTGTCCATCTCGTACTTGATCGGCTGACCGCCGACGGGCACCTCGACGATGACGTTGACGTCGTCCGGCGGCGTGTCGCCAATTTTAATCGCGTCGATCCGCATGTCCCGTCCAGCCTCTTCGTTTCGGTCGACCCGTCGCCGACGCTTCGCAACCGGTCTAGCGCGCGTACGCGCGCCGTTTCAACGCGTCGCGTCGCCAAGACGCGCGAGGACCACCGCCTCGAGCACACGCGCCGCCCCCGGCCCGCGTGGCGCCGCTAAACGACGCCCGGCGCCCAAACGCCGTGAAAACCGGCCGGGATCCGCTGCGGCGCCGCAATGCGCGCAACGGGCGCGCCGGAAAAATTCTGCGCGTCGATCACCACGATCTCCGAGGCCTCGCCCCCGGCGGGCGTCACGAACGTGACGACATAACCGTCGTCCTCAGCGCACGGATCGGGGCGCGCCGCAAAAGCGGGCTCGGACCCGTAGCGGCCGGGCCCAAAATCATGCCGCTCGCAGCCGCCGGTCTCCAGATCGTATTTCAACAGCGCGCAAAAACGCTGCTCGGCGCAATCGTCCATCACGACATGGTAGGCGAAACGCGCCTTGCGGCCGACATGGGCGCCGTCGACCACGGGAAATTCGCTTAGCCGGTCGTCGAGCTGGACGGCGCGTCCTTCGCCGGTGCGCATATTCATGCGCCAAATGAACGGCTGCGCGCGCAACGCCAGAACGTCGACCATCGCGGCGTAAGCGCCGTAGGCTTCAACGTCCGGGGTCAACCCGTTCGGGACCATCCGACAGGCCGCCATCACGACCTCGTCGCCCTCCTCCCACGCGTTGATCACGTGGTAGACGTAACAGCCCGGAAACTCGAACCATCGAACCGGCGCGTCGTCGCGCCCGCGCCCCGGTCGCGGGGCGACGCCGAAGCGGGTCGCGCGGGCGACGGTCTCAAATGGCCCAAGCCCGTGTAGCCACCCCGCCGCGGGGGAGCCCCCGGGCAA
>JBCCZS010000154.1:0-7709 GCA_039187035.1 Pseudomonadota bacterium
CGCCCGCCGCGCGTCACCGGCTACCTCGCAACCGTTAGCGTGCGCGCGCGGGTGCGGGATTTGACGGCGTTGGGCGGCACGCTCGACGCCGTCGTCGCCGCAGGCGCGAACCGGCTCGACGGGCTGCGCTTCGGTTTTGCGAACGCCGAGGGGCTTGAAGACGCCGCGCGCGCCGACGCGGTCGCCGACGCCAGGCGCAAAGCCGCGCTCATGGCCGCCGCCGCAGACGTCTCGCTCGGCCCGATCCTGCAACTCTCCGAGGGCGGAGCGACGGCGCGCCCGCCCGCACCTGCCGTTCAATTCGAGGCCGCGCGCGCGAGCGCGACGCCGATCGCGCGCGGAGAAAGCGAGATCCGCGCAACGGCGCGCATCGTTTACGCCATCAAATAGCGGGCGGCGGCCGGTCTCGGGTCCAAACTCAATGAGAGAGATGGGTATTGGCCCTTTGTGGACGTTCGCCAGCAAACGCACAATGTCTGAACCTATCCAAAAGCGGACATCAGACAATTATTCCTGAACGCCGTTTTTCAGTATACTAACGCATCTCCGCTCCGTAGATTGCTCATCAACTGACAGCCCTTCTCAGGGATGCATGGTGTCTGAAAAAGCAGAAAAAAAGGCCAAAGCGGTTAGGCGACGCCGTGGCAACACCCTCGAGAAGTGGGAGGTCGCGATCGTGAAAGCGATGATCAATCGCGGAAATCCGTTCACGAATGACCAAGACGTTCTTGCCTACTTCACGCGTCCCACTCGCTCAGTCAATCACCGGCTCATCAGCGAAATCCGCAACGAAGCTAAGCATAAGGCCATCAAGCCGGCGAACGATGAAGATCTAGACGCTTTCCTTTCGACGTGGCCAGACATCGACCATGAGACCGGGCTGAGTGTCCGCGGTGATGAACTTCTGATCAAATCGCGGGAGGCCATGATTGCCGGTGTCCAGACCTTCAATTCGGCCGGACTGACGTTCCGAGCTGAGCTATTCATTGTCATTGCGATCATCGCTTGGACGTACCTTTTGCACGCCTGGTTCCGGCGTGAAGGGATCGACTATCGCTACCCCGGCAAGAAGACGAAAGAAGGCGCTGAAAAATATTGGGAGTTGGGTCATTGTCTCAGACAGACCAAGTGCCCAGCGAAGGACGCGGTAGCAAAGAATCTCGAATTTTTGATTGAGATCAGACATGAGATTGAGCATCGGTCGACAAGTAGGATCGACGATGCCCTCGGTGCCAAGCTCCAAGCGTGTGCGCTGAACTTCAACGAACTACTCAAAAAAGAGTTCGGAGCACAATACGGCTTAGAGAAGAGACTCCCACTCGCTCTCCAGTTCGTCTCGTTCGGGGCCGAGCAGCGAAGCGCGCTTAAGAAGGCAACCAATCTACCGAAGCACATCGAAGCGGCAATCGACGCTTTCGAGCATGGGCTAAGTCAAGAACAGCTGAAGGATCCAGGCTACCGGATGTCGTACGGATTCGTTCCCATGGCCGCGAAGAAGCGCGGTGCTGCAGACACCGCGGTGCAGATTGTTTCCCCGGGCAGTGAAGAGGCCGACGAGATCGAGAAGATCATTTTCAAAGAGGTCAACAAGGACCGCTATCCGCCAGGTAAGGTGGTTGAAAGAGTCCAAGCCGCCGGGTTCCCGAAATTCCGAATGCACGACCATACGCAGTTGTGGAAGAAGCTCGATGCCAAGAAAGACGGGAAGGGCTTTGGGTGCAACGGCGACTACGGCAACTGGGTCTGGTTTGATCGCTGGATTGACGAGGTGCTCGCCCATTGTGACGGCGAGGGCGAGAGGTATCGCTAGTTGTGATCGGCCGCGGCTCCATCAAGAATTTTGTCGAGGCCCGATCTGAAAAGTTCCCAACATGTCCGCTTCTGCGCCAAAGCGAACTCGGCGTATCACAACGGGAAAGTCGTCTTCCGGCGATTTCGGGTGGTTTTGATTGAGAATAGACTCTACGGCGCGGCGCGCTTCTGGGCGAGCGCGCCGAACAAATCGCCGTCGTTCCATTGCGGGGCGGCGTCCGCATCCGCGATACGGCGCGCAAGCCGGCGGTTCAGCTCGGCGAAGCGCGCCGCGGCGACGTAGTCGATCGGCAGATCGATTTCATCCGATGGCCGATGATAGTGGTTCTGCATAAAGTCCCCGAACGTCGCCTCGCCGCCGCCGCCGAACCCCACGAACAAAAAGACCGACGGCACGCCCTCCAGGACGAAGCGGTAATGGTCGGAGCGGGTGAAGATGCTCAGTTGCGGGATCGGATCCGGGATCACCCCGAGGCTCATGTCGCGCGCGATTGCGGCGACGTCGTCGCCGAGGCTTGAGCGTTCGGCGCCGAAGGCGATGACGTCCGTAAACGGAAAGAGTACGAGCGGCATGTCGAGATTGACGTTCGCCACCATGGTCTCAAGGCCCTTGGGCGGGTTCTTGGCGTAGTACGCAGCGCCGACGAGCCCTTTCTCTTCGGCGGTCAACGCCGCGAAGACGACGCTGCGCCGCGGCGGCGGGCCGCTCTTTAGCGCACGCGCGGCCTCAATCAGCATGGCGACGCCGATGGCGTTGTCGAGCGCGCCGTTGTTGATGCGGTCGGGTTCGTCTTCGCTGTTGGCGGCGATCGCCCGGTCCGCGACGCCGACATGGTCGAGGTGGGCGGTCAACACGACGACCTCGCGGCCAAGCGCGGGATCGGCACCCTTGATGAAACCAACGACGTTCGCGGTTTTGACGGGCTTGATCGTCGAGGCGCCGCTAATGCGCGCGGACGCCGTCAGGGCGAACGATCCGGGCGCCGTCTTTGGATCGTTCGCGACGGCTTCGGCGATTTGCGCATAAGTACGGCGCTCGCCCTGGAAAAGCCGCGCCGCCCCCTCAACGCTCATGACGGCGCCGGCTTCGAGGGGCGGTGCGCCGCCGGCGACGGCCATGCGCTCAGCGGCAATGAATTGTCTGAGCCGGGCCCACGGGAAACGCTTCGCCGAGGCCTGCGTCGGCAGCGTGACGACCGCGACCGCCCCGCGCTCTTCCGCCGCGCGCCGCTTGGCGGCCTCGCTGCGGTGATAGGCGGCCTCTTCGGTCGAAAAGTTCGCCGGCGCGCCGCTTAAGGCGAGGACGATTTTGCCGCGCGCGTCGATCCCCCGATAATCGTCATAGTCCTTACGGGGATCAACGACGCCGTAGCCCGCGAAGACGAGGGGCGCGGTCACGTCAAAAAACGCGGCGTACGCCGTGCGCGCCGCAAAAAAGTCGACTTGGTTTTCCAGGACGCGCTCGCGGCCGTCCGAATCGATAAGAACGAAGCGGCCGCTTTCGACGACGCGTTTGGATGAAACGAGCGGCGCGTCTTGCAGATACGTGCCGTCGTCGCCGGCCGGCGCGAGGCCGATTTGGCGGAAGCGTTCGGCCACGTAGCGGGCGGCCGCGTCATAGCCGGGCGTGCCGGCTTCGCGCCCGGCGCGTGCGTCGTCGGCCAGAAAAGCGACGTCGGCGCGGATGCGCGCACCGGCCGTCGGCTCGGCGGTCGTCGCGCGCGCCGCATCGCCCGCGGAACCGGCGCCGGCCCCGTCGATCGGCGCGATCGCCGCAAAGACGGCGATTAGAAAGGGTCGAAACACCAAGAAGCCCCGCCGGTAATCGGCGCTGCACCTATAGCGCCCAACGGCGCTAGGGTCGCACAGACTGACGCCGGTTCAAGGGGCGCGCTTAACGGCGCGGCGCTCAGATGACGCGGTCGATCGCGTTGTCCGGGCCCATCAGGACGACGGTGGGTTTGTAATTGCGGGCTTCTTCGGCCGGCAATTGGCCGTAGGCCGCAATGATGACTTTGTCGCCGACGGCGGCGAGGCGGGCGGCGGCCCCGTTGAGCATGAATTCGCGCGAGCCGCGGGCGGCCGGAAGCGCGTAGGTCTCAAGCCGCGCACCGTTTTCGATATTCCAGATCGACACTTTTTCGTTCGGCAGGATCGTCGAGGCGTCCAGAATGTCCTCGTCGATCGCGATCGAGCCTTCGTAATGAAGGTCCGTCATGGTCAGCGTGGCCCGATGAATCTTGGCCTTCAGCATCGTCAGCAGCATCGCGCGCCCTTTCTCGGCGACAGAAGCGCCCCGCCCTCGCCTTATTGTCGCCCGGCGAGGACCGCACGCAGCGACATATTATGGCTCGAAGTTAATTGGAAGGCGGGGGCCGTCGGCGCAAGGCGCCGTCCCGCGCCTTGGACGAAGCCGTTGAAGCGTGTATGGTTAACGCAACGCGGGGAGTTTTATGGCCAAAACGTTCTCGAACCGACTTTTTTGTGCGGTCGTCGGCGCCGTCGGTCTGACGGCCGGCGCGGCGATCGCGCATCCTGGGGACAAGATTTCCGGCGTCGACACGCGGCACCGGGCGCACGAACAGGACGGGGCGCAGACCCCGCCCGCCGCCGCCGAGACGCCCGATACCGCCGAGGAGGCGTCGACGTCGCGCTACGCCGGCCAAGGCTTCGGGTTCGACCCGGACGGCGACACGAACCCGGCGACTAACACCCGCGCGATCGTGCGGATCGGCGACGCCGCGGAAGCCGCGTTCGATCCGCCGTACCGCGTCGTCACGTTTGACGGCAAAGGGGCTGAACACGCCGACGCGATCGTCGCGGACTACCAAAGCGACTTCGGCGTTCGGTTTTCGCCCGGCCTGTCGCGCCAGATTTGCGAAGGCCAACGCTATTTCCAGTATAATTCGGCCTGCACCTATCGGCGCGCGCCGAGCGGTCAATTCGCGGCCGCCTACCGCGACACGTTCAATCGACCGCTGCAAATCGATTTCGCGGCGCCGGTTTGCGTTGCGGCGATGGCGATCTACCCCACCGGCGGGGCGAAGAACGAGCGCTACGAGATCACCCTTCAAGGGTTCGACTATGCCGGGCGCGCGTTGAAAAAAGTCGTGGTGCCGCTGAACTGGTCGGAAAATACGTTCCGCTGGCGCCACATGGCCGGCGCGTATTTCTTGGACGAGCCCGCCGCACGCCTCAACGTCTCGGTGCGTTCGCTCGATCCCAAGAAGAAAGACGCTGTCGTGCGCTTTCTTATCGACGATCTCGCCTTCGTCAGCGACGATTGTTCGGCGGCCCTCAACGACGTGAAGGCCGCCGCTCTCTAGGCGGGCGCGCGCCGCCTCGACCCCGCGTCGGTTAGGCCGTTTGATCGTCGATCGCGGCGTCCGGGGCGTTGTTCATGACCGATTGCATGCCGCCCTTACAGCCGTCTTCAGACTCGTACGCCTGCGATTTGCCGATAATCTCATGATTGCCCGCCTTCAGGACGAAGTACGGCTTGCCGTTGGATTGCGTCTTGATCTCGTAGCGCGCCTCGTCGCCGGCGTTTTTCTTCACCGACTCAATGCCGTTTAGGGCGCTGGGCTTGGCTTTATACCCCTCGCTCGCAAGGATGTTCTCGCCGTTTCCGGCCTTTAAGCGGAACCGGAACTCGCCGGCATTGTCTTTGTAGAGTTCGAATTTCCCGGGCATGACCGTCTCTCCTTATCGTTTTGGGACCCTTGGGTTCGTCCGCGCGTTTAAGAATCACGCGCCCTGGGCTAGCTTCCCATGATGCCCGCCAAAGCCCAAGCCTCGCCGACCATCTCCGAACGCGCCGCGCCGCGCCCGCCGACGGGCGACGCCGCCGGCGCGCCCTATCTCGACGGCCTAAACGCGCCGCAACGCGACGCCGTAACGACGCTCGACGGCGCCGTTCTGATGCTCGCCGGCGCCGGCACCGGCAAAACGCGCGCGCTGACGACGCGCCTCGCCCATCTCGTTTTCACCGGGCGCGCGCGGCCCTGGCAGATCCTCGCCGTCACCTTCACCAACAAAGCCGCGCGCGAGATGAAAACGCGCGTCGGCGCGCTCCTCGGCGAGACGGTGGAGGGCATGCGCTGGCTCGGCACGTTCCACTCCGTCGCCGCGCTCATTCTGCGTCAACATGCCGAACTCGCCGGCCTGAAGCCGTCCTTCACGATCCTCGACATGGACGATCAGATCCGCCTCGCCAAACAAGTGATCGTCGACGCCGGGCTCGATGAAAAACGTTGGACCGGCCGCGGGCTCGCTGCGGCGATCGACGGCTGGAAGAACCGCGGGCTAACGCCGGACAAAGTTCCCGCCGGCGAGGCCCACTGGTTCGCCGACGGCAAAGCGATCGATCTTTATACGGCTTATCAGGGTCGCTTGACGACGTTGAACGCCTGCGATTTCGGGGACCTCTTGGTCCACAATCTGACGATTTTCCAGAACAACCCGGACGTCCTTGAGGGGTACCAGGATAAATTCCGCTACATGCTCGTCGACGAGTACCAAGACACCAACGTCGCGCAGTATCTCTGGCTCCGCCTCCTCGCCCGCAAGCACGGCAATATCTGTTGCGTCGGCGACGACGATCAGTCGATTTACGGCTGGCGCGGCGCCGAAGTTGAGAACATCTTGCGTTTTGAAAAGGACTTCCCGGGCGCGAAAGTCATCCGCCTGGAGCAGAATTACCGCTCGACGCCGGCGATTTTGGCTGCCGCCTCCGCTCTCATCGCCGCCAACCAGGATCGGCTCGGCAAAACGCTGTGGACGGAAAATGACGAGGGCGAGAAGGTTCGCGTTCATGGCGTTTGGGACGGCGAAGAAGAAGCGCGGTTGATCGGCGACGAAATAGAAGCCGAACAAGCCAAAGGCCGCAGCCTCGCCGATATGGCGGTTCTCGTGCGCGCCTCGTTTCAGATGCGCGCCTTTGAAGAACGGTTCAACGCGCTCGGCTTGCCCTATCAAGTCGTCGGCGGCCCGCGCTTTTACGAACGCGAAGAAACACGCGACGCGCTATCCTATCTAAGGCTCGTCCGCAGCCCTGACGACGACCTCGCCTTCGACCGCATCGCGAACAAACCGGCCCGGAAACTGGGCGGGCAGACGATGCAGGCGGTCCACGCCTTCGCCCGCGCGAGCGGCGCCCCGCTGACGGCCGCGTCGCAACGCCTTCTGGAAACGGACGATCTGCATGCGGCCGGCCGCAACGCGCTCGGCAAGTTTCTATCGATGGTCGAGCGGTGGCGCGGCCTGGTCGACACGATGTCGCCGCGCGATTTGACTGAGACGATCCTGGAGGAATCGGGGTATACGGACTTCTGGCGCAAGTCGAAATCGCCGAAAGCGGGCTCCAAACTCGACAACCTCAAAGAGGTCGTCCAAGCCGTCTCCGAGTTCGACACGCTTGAAGCCTATCTCGACCATGTCGCGCTCGTCGCCGAACACAACGAAGCCTCGCCCGACGGGCAGGTCTGGCTCATGACCTTGCACGCGGCCAAGGGGCTTGAGTTCCCCGTCGTCTTCCTGCCGGGATGGGAAGAAGGCATCTTCCCCTCGCAGCGGGCCCTCGACGAGAACGGCGCCGCCGCGCTCGAGGAAGAACGCCGCCTTGCTTATGTCGGGATGACGCGCGCTGAAGAACGCTGCTGCATTAGTTTCGCCGCGAACCGCCAAGTGTTCGGGCGCTGGCAGAACGCCCTCGCCTCGCGCTTTATCGACGAGTTGCCCGAAGAACACGTGGACGTCGCGTCCGAGCCCGGGCTTTACGGCAATCTCGCAAGCGACCTCGCCGGCCACTCGCGTTTTTCCGGCGAGAAGCTGCGCGAGGACTCCTAGTATGACAACCCGGGGTGGCGGCGGGCGCGCGCAGCGGCCGCGCGGCCGGC
>JBCCZS010000155.1:0-7657 GCA_039187035.1 Pseudomonadota bacterium
CTCGGTAGTCGGCAAAGTCCCCCGCGCCTTGTTGCCCGTTGATAAAGTCGGCGCCCGGACCGCCTGCGAGCGTGTCGTCGCCGGCGCCGCCGTTGATCACGTCTTCTCCGGCGCCGCCGTTGATGATGTCGGCGCCGTCGCTGCCCGTTTGAGAATCATTGCCGGCGCTTCCGCTCACCGTGATCGGCGCGCCTGTTTTGGACGCGTCTCGCGCATCTTGGGCGTTTGCGAAGAACGCCGTTCCGTCGTCCGCCCCGGGCGCGCCGTCGGCGTCGAACGTGTCGGTCTTGGCGAACGTTCCGGAGGCGGAGAGCGCCGCCTCGTCGACGACGCCGAGGCCTTCAAAACCGTTGAAAACAAGGATCGCCGGTCCGGCGGTCGGTCCGTCGACGTCTTGCGTGATGTTCGCAAAATCCGCGATGTCTTCTTGGACCGATACGGAGCCGTCGACATTTGCGACGACGACGCCCGCCGCAAACCCGTCATACGTGTTGTCTGCAACCGTTACGCCCTGAACGGTCGGGCCTGCGCCGCCGAGCACGAGCGCGGTTTCTTCGTCAGCCGGTCGGGTGAGGACGAACGCGTTGCCGGACACGGTCGTGCCCGTCAAATCGCCGAACACGACCATGCCGCTCACCGGGTTGAACGACGCGCCCGGACCGGCGTCCGTGATCTCGTTGTTTGTAAACGTCGAGTTCTGAACGTTGGTGAGATTGACCGCTTCGTCGCCGGTGTCGTCGAAGTCGTTGCCGTCGATCTGGAAGGCGTCCGCGTTAAAAAGCGTGAGGCCGGAGCCCAGACCGCCGTCGATTTCATTCCCGCTGATCGAGCCGCCGGCGTAGCCGTCGACGAAAATTGCGTAATTCGTGAATTGCGACGTGGCGCCGACGTCGTCGAAGGCGTTGTCGTCGATGACGAGCCCTGCGTCCGTTCCGTCGCCTTGCGCGTCGACCCCGCGTTCGGCAAGGTCGCTGAACACGTTGTTTTGCACCGTGACGTTTTCGAACGCGCCGACGGCGACGCCCGTTCCGTCGGCCGCGCTCAACGTTCCGTCAACGGAGAAACCGTCAATATCAACGTCGTCGGCGGCGACCACGAATTTGGCCACGACCGATTCAGGCGACCGCGTCGCGTCGCCGGCGGTTCCGACATTCGCGCCGCGCACGCTGAGCGCTTTGTCGATCGTCACGACTTCGTCATACGTGCCTTCGGCGACGACGATCGCCTCGCCGGCGCTGGCGGCCGTCACCGCCGCGCCGATCGTATCGAACGTGCCGATAAGGTCGCCGTTCGAATCCAAGAGCTGCACCGGGTCGGCGAGATCTAACGTCGAGACCATGGCGGTGCCGACGTTGAACGCCAACGTTTCGATGTTGCTCAGCGTATCGACGCCTTCGTCGCCGTCCGATGCATTATTATCGGTGACCGACGTAAAGCTTAGCACCCGTCCGGACGTCGCGTCGACGGTCGCGCCGACGGTGAAGTCGCTCGCCGATCCGGTATAGCCCGCGGCGTCGGCGCCGTCGCCGCCGTCAAGCGTGTCGTTTCCAAGCGAGCCGAGGAGGAAATCGTCAGCGGCGCCGCCGGTAATCGCCTGGCTGCTTGCGTCGCCCTGCAACGCGGTCCCGTCCGGCGCGCCCGTCGCGTCGATGCCGGCGAGGCTGAAGTCGCCCCCGACGCCCGCAAAATTCAATGCGAGTTCGAACCCGGTGCTGTCGGCCGTAATCGTCACGTCCGTGGCCGTCAGCCCGGTGATGTCGTCATAGTTGAAGATCGCGAGCGGTTGTTTTTCATAGACGCCGCTGATGTCGACGTTGGTTAGCGTGACGTCGCCCAGCGAACCGGCGTCGCCACGGAACTGAATGCCGTTCTCGGCCGGTCCCGAGCCGCGATCTTGGCCGACGATCGTCACGTTCGTGATCGTCGCATCGCCGTTATACTGGAAGAAAAGGATGTCGCCGTCGCCCGACGAGGATTGCGGTTGGCCGTTCCCGGTGAAGGTCGTATCCGTGATCACGACATTGTCGAGGTCGACCGGATTTGAATTGCCGCCGATGCGCACGCCGTTGAACGTGTTCGCGGTGAAGTCGCTGTTCGTGATCGTTAGCGTACCGAGGATCGCGTTGTCGTCGAAGTCGACGCCGGCGACGCCGTCGGTGAACCCGATCCCGTCGATCGACACGGTCGCGTCGGTGCCGAGATCGCCGACGAGGTCGAAGCCGGAGCCGCTCGCCGGATCGATGATCGTTTGATCGGCGCCGGCGCCGACGAAATTGAGCGCTTTGTCCACGGTGACGCTCTCGGTGAACGTCCCGGCCTCGATCTGAATGGTGTCGCCCGCCGAAGCCGAATTCACCGCGTCTTGGATCGACATCCCGTCGAGTACGACGAACGTGGACGAACCGGTGTTGGACACCCGGATGACCTCGACGCCGTCGAGCGTTTTGTCGCCGTCCGGTCCGGTCAACGTGCCCGAAACAGATCCCCCGGCGACGGTCAATCCGCTGAAATCGAAATCCGTATCGACGAACGGGGCGCCCTCGTTGTCGGCGATGATCGCGACGTCCGTGCCTGCGCCGCCGGTGATCGAGTCCGATCCCGCGCCGCCGTCCAAGACGTCGTCGCCGTCTCCGCCGTCCAACTCGTCTCCGCCTTCGCCGCCGTTCAGCGTGTCGGCGAAATCCGTCCCCTCGATCTCGTCTCGGCCGTCCGTACCCGTCAGGTTCAGCGCAGCATCGTTGTCGTCGCCGTCGACGACGAAGTTGGCGCCGTCGAGCGTGCCTTGGCCGGTGTTCGTCACGAGCGACAAGACGGGATTTAAGAATACGTTGCCGGTCACCGTGGGGGTGTCGACGTTGTCGCCGAGGATAATCCCGTTCAGCACGCCGTCTAACGTGTTGTTCGTAATGACGAGCGAGTCGGCTTCGCCGGCCGTGAAGTTGATCCCGCCGATATTGGAGCGGACGAGCACGTCCTGTCCGTCGCGCGGTCCCAAAATTGTGTTGTTGTCGACGACGACGCCGTCGCCGGCGTTGAAACCGAGAATGCCGGCGGTCGAGAAATCCCCACGCGCGAAGCCGATTTCGGAGACTTCATTATTTGAGATCGTCCCCGTCGGCCCGTTGACCAACACGATCCCGTTTTGCGCAATCGCATTGGCAGCCGGCAAAAAGCCCGATCCTTCGACGACGTTCCCGTCGACGAGAACGTCGAGGCCGACGCCGCGCAGATCGATGCCGTTCTTTTGGAAGTCGGTGACGGTGTTGTTCGTGACGGCAAGCATCCGCGGGGCCGCGTCGACGTTTTCGGCGAAGATCGCGCGGCCGATTTGGCCGCCCTGCGGCGTCCCGTCGTTTTGCAGCGGCGCGCGCACGCCCGTGACCGTCAGATTATCAATTTCTCCCGAACTATTTCGATAGTACACGCCATAATACGCATTGCTGGACCCGAGGCCGCGCGCGTCAACAGTCAAATCTTCGATAATCACGTTGGTGCTGCTGAGAACCGAGAAAACGGACTCGCCGCCATTGGCGTTGGCGGCCGGCGCGTCGACCATCTCGACGATTGTTGCGGCTCCAGCCCCGCGGATCGTCAAATCGACGGCCCCGTCGATGGTCACCTGTTCGCGGAACGTCCCGGCGCCGAGTACGATCGTGTCCCCCGACGACGCGGCGTCCACTGCGGCTTGGATCGAAGTAAAAGTGCCGAGCAGATTATCCAGATCGTCAAAGAGTTGAATCGTCATCGTCGCGTCCCCCAACGGTTATGTTGCAGCGCACGATTTCAACGAATGAGCGGTCGTGCGAGCGGAATACTTGATGATTTATTTGGCGGGTCGGAGATCTGTCAAGATCATATCGGAAAAGAGATAACGCCCATTCTAGCGATAGGATTTCGATAGCAAATTGATAGGATTTCACAACAGACGGGGCGAATATTTCACTTTTACGACAACGTAAAGATTGGTGCGACTACAGATTATTGAGTCATGTATGCGCCCTGAACGCGCAACGCGTCCTTGACGATCGTGCTATTGGAATAAATGGAAGGTGTTTAGTCCGCCCGCCGACGAGTGCGCGGGCGCGCGGAGCGCACCGAACGTACCGAACGAAAAAGGGCGCTATTGTTCAGCGGCCTCGCCAACCCCCGACCTGCGATCGGCGCGCTCTTAATCGTCGCCGCGGTCGGCGTTTGCGCGCCGATTCGGATTTCCCGCGGATCGCGTTAGATTGGCTGCGCTGTCGCCTTTAAGAGGCGGATTTTCTGCGGAGCACCCTAATGACAGACGGCCCAACGAACGACCGGGACGCGACCGCCGGTTCCCGCGCGCCCAACTTTCCCGCACCCGGCGCGCCGGACATCGAGATCGCCCGCGCTGTCGAGCCGCGCGAGATCCTGACGCTCGCCGCGGAGCGGATGGGCATGCCGCCGGACGCGCTTGCGCCCTACGGCCACCATAAAGCGAAAATCACGGCGACTTACCTCGATGCGCTGCGCGTAAAGCCGCCCGGCAAGCTCGTCCTCGTGACGGCGATCACGCCGACGCCGGCGGGCGAGGGCAAAACGACGACGACGATCGGCCTCAACGACGGATTGAACGCCCTCGGCGTCAAATCGGCGGCCTGTCTTCGCGAGCCCTCGCTCGGCCCGTGTTTCGGCGTCAAAGGCGGGGCGGCCGGCGGCGGCCGCGCGCAGGCGATCCCCATGGAAGACATCAATCTCCACTTCAACGGGGACTTCCACGCAATTACGTCCGCTCACAGCCTATTGTCGGCGATGATCGATAATCATCTGCATTGGGACAATAAACAAGATCTCGACCCGCGCCGCGTCTCCTGGCGGCGCGTCGTCGATATGAACGACCGGGCGCTGCGCCGCATCACCATCGGGCTCGGCGGGCCGACGCAGGGCGTGCCGCGCGAAGACGGCTTCGACATCACCGTCGCCTCGGAAATCATGGCGATCTTGTGCCTCGCCGAAGACCTCGCCGATTTGCAGGCCCGTCTCGGACGGATCGTCGTCGGGCGCCGGCGGGACAAGACGGCCGTCACGGCGGCCGATATCGGCGCGGACGGCGCGATGGCGGTTCTTCTGAAAGACGCGCTGCAGCCCAACCTCGTCCAGAGCCTCGACGCCAACCCCGTCTTCATCCATGGCGGCCCGTTCGCCAACATCGCGCACGGCTGCAATTCCGTCATCGCGACGCGCGCGGCCCTGGCGATGAACGACGTCGTCGTCACCGAGGCCGGATTCGGAGCCGATCTCGGTGCGGAGAAATTTTTCGACATCAAAGTGCGACAAAGCGGGATCACGCCGCACGCGGTCGTCCTTGTCGCAACGATCCGAGCGCTGAAAATGCATGGAGGCGTTGCGAAAGAAGCGCTCGGCGAACCGGCGCCGGAAGCGGTCGCCGCGGGCGCGTCGAACTTGGTGCGTCATATCGAAAATCTGCAAGGCTTCGGGATCGCGCCCGTCGTCGCCGTCAACCGCTTTTCCACCGATACGCGCGAGGAGTTCGCGGCGATTGAGGCCGCCTGCGCGCCTTTCGGCGTCGACGTCGTCGAAGCGCGCCACTGGGCGGAGGGGGCAGGCGGGGCGCACGATCTTGCGCGCGCCGTCATGCGCCGCCTCGACGCGCCCGCCCCGGACGTGCAGCTCACGTACGACGACGATCAACCGCTTACGGAAAAAATCCGTGCGGTCGCGCAACGGATCTACCGCGCCGACGACATCGATCTCAGCGCGCCGGCCGCCAAACAGCTGGGCGATATCGAGCGTCTCGGCTTTGCGCATTTTCCGGTTTGCATCGCAAAGACCCAATACTCTTTTTCGACCGACCCTGCCGCAAAAGGCGCGCCTTCCGGGCATCGTTTGCCCGTGCGCGAGGCGCGCTTGGCGGCCGGCGCGGGGTTCGTCGTCGTTATCTGCGGGGACGTGATGACGATGCCCGGCCTGCCGCGCCGGCCGGCCGCCCTCGACATCGGCCTCGACGAGGCGGGCCGGATTACCGGTCTGTCGTGAGTTTTCGCCGGGCTCGGAATATCCTGTCGGCGGCGGAGCGGGGCGCGTCCTAACGATCGTTACTCCACAATCGTTCGAGACCGGGGGCGGGCGGGCGCCGGCGTCGCGCGCCGGATCGTCGCGTAGGACCCATGCGCGATCGTCACCGACAAAGCGCAGGAAAACCGGATCTATTGCAGCCTTTGCGCCTGGCTTCGACGGGGGATCTTGTACCGGGTCGCACGGGAGGAGGGGGCGACGCCGGCGTCCTCGGCCGTCACCACGACGACGCGCTTGAGCCCTTTATGATGAACCTTTTGCATGGCGGCGGCCTCGCCGCGATGCCGTCGAAACTGATCATCGATGACGGCGATCTCGCCATCCTCCGACCGCTGATCTTCTGTGCCGAGAAAGACTTGGAGAAATTCGCTGCATCATTGGGCTTCCAGATCATCCCTTGCAATTTGTGCGGCAACTAGGACGGCGCGTCAGCGGGCGGCCGAGCCGTCTCGCCGACGCGCGGCTGTTCGATGTCGCCGGCCTTGAGCGCAAAGGGGACGATTAGTTCGGCTTGGCGAGGGACGCTTTTGCGTCTTCGAGCGCTTCGGCGAGTTCTTTGGGCTTATAGTTTTCGTCGTGCTTGGCGAGGATCGTCTCCGCCGCGAACGCGCCGTCCTCGGCGAACCGGCCTTGCGCGATCACGCCCTGACCCTCGCGGAACAAATCCGGCAGAATGCCGTCGTAAACGACGCGGATCGTCGCCGCGCCGTCCGTGACGTCGAACGCGACCGCCGTCTCGCCGCCGCGCACGACCGACCCGGCGGCGACAAGCCCGCCGAGACGGATCCGTGCGCCGGCCGGCGCCTCGCCGCGCGCGATTTGCACGGGGCTGTAGAAATAGGCGAGGTTCGCGTTCAACGCTTGAAGAACGAGCGCGGCCGCGCCCGTGACGGCGACGCCGCCGGAGGCCAAATAAAGGAGACGTCGGTTGCGCTTCACCGGCTTCATCGAAAATGTCCTTGCGCACGTTTCTAATGCTGTGGGCGATATAAGCGCGGCCGCGGTCGATCTCCAGCGGTCGGCGCGGGGCCGGCCATAGGCCGCACGCGATGGCGTGGTATCCTTTCGCTCTCGGCGTGGAATTGCTCGACGTCGGCGTCGCCCGCGGCGGGCGACCGGTGGTCGCCGGCGCGTCGATGCGCGCGAACCCGGGCGAGGCGGTGCAACTTTTCGGCGCGAACGGCAGCGGCAAGTCGAGCCTTTTGCAGGCGATCGCCGGGCTGACGCCGCTCGCTGCCGGCCGGCTCGTTTGGCGGGTCGACGCCGGCGCGCCGCAGCCCCACGCGCCGGCGGGGGCGCTCGTCTATGTCGGCCACGACGCGCCCGTTAAGCCGGCGCTCACGGCGCGCGAAAACCTGCGCTATTGGGCGGCGTGGTACGCAAAAGCGCCGCGGGACGTCGCCGAGGTCATCGACCGGATGGGGCTCGCGGCGATCGCCGACGCGCCCGTCGTGCGCTTTTCGGCCGGTCAACGCCGGCGCTTGGACCTTGCGCGGTGCCTCCTTGCGCGCCGGCCGTTTTGGCTTATGGACGAGCCGACGGGCGCCGGGGAACCGGCCCGCGCGGCCCTGTGGGGCCGCGAGGGTTGGCGGGAACA
>JBCCZS010000156.1:0-7543 GCA_039187035.1 Pseudomonadota bacterium
GCGCGGTTTAGGTTTTCGCGCTTATCAATCAAATCGTAAGGGTCCGGCGCGGGCGCCGGCTGCAGCGAGGGCTGAATTCAATGGCGACGACCAACGCGGTCAAGACCGACGAAGCGGCGTATGCGGGCGGCGCGCCGCCATTGGCGCATTATCTCTTGCACGCCAGCAAAAAGAGCGGCCGCGGCGCTTTTTCGATGATTCCCGAGTATCTGCGGCTCTGCCGAGGCCGCGGTCGCCTCACATTGCCCGAATACGTCCAGTACGGCGTCTACGATCCGGCGCTGTCGCGCGAGGAGCAGGATCGGTTCATCACGAACACGCTCCATTGGCCGATCACGCACCAGTGCTGCGACATGACCTGGCAGGCGGCGACGGAAGACAAATGGCTGTGCGGTCAGATCCTGGAGCGCGCCGGCTTGCCGACGCCGCAAACCCTCGCCGTGATCGACCGCACCGATCGCACCTATCCGGGGGCCAACAAAATCGAGACCGCGCAAGCGCTGCGCGACTTCGCCCTCGCCCAAGACGGCGCGCCGTTCTTCGGCAAACAAAACCGCGGCATCTGCAGCTTCGGCGTCTTCATGGCGACCAAAGGCGAGGCGGACCGCCTGCACTTCAACGGCAAGCCGGCGCAGACTTATGGCGCGTTCTTCGACGACTTCGTCGGCGACCAATCCTATCTGGTGCAGAGCGTCGAGACGAACCATCCGTTTTTTGAACCGTATACAGATAACCTCGCAACCGTGCGCGTTTGCCTTCTCCTGACGGACGCCGGCGTGCACATTCCGTTCACCGTGCTCAAGCTGCCCGGCGGCGAGAACATCGCCGACAGCTTCTGGCGCCCCGAAAACGTCGCGTGCGACGTCGATCCGACCACCGGCCGCATCCGCACCGCGCGCACGAAGACCGCGGTCGGCACGACGGATATTCGGACGATGCCGGGTACGGATAGAGCGCTTGTCGGCGAAACGATCCCGATGTGGAAAGACCTGATCGACCTCGCCCATCGCTGCGCGGCGATTTTTGAGCCGGTCCGCTACCAATCGATGGATATCGCAGTGACGGCGGACGGGCCGGTGCTTATCGAAATCAATACGGGCGGCGGTTTTGACTTGCCGCAATTGGCGAGCGGCCGGGGATTCTTGACCGACGAGGTCTGCGATTTCTTCCGCTCGCGTGGATACACCAAAGTCTGACGCGGTGCGGCGGCGGCGCTGATCGCGCGGGAGCGAGCGATCGGCGCGACGGCGCAAACCGAACGATTGGGGCGACCATGACGCGGCTACCGAACGTCGTCGCAGCCGAACCGATCCCCGAAGAGGCGGCCGAGGCGGTTCGCACGCTTTTAGAAAGCGGCGATCTATTCCGATATACGTCCGGCGCGCGATCGCCGGTCGCGCTTCTCGAACGTGAGTTCGCCGAAATGATCGGCGCGCGCTACGCCCTCGCGGTCAGTTCCTGTTCCGCCGCTTTGTTTCTTTCGCTTCGGGCGCTCGACCTCGCCCCCGGCGCGCGCGTGTTGGTTCCCGCATTCACCTTCGCGGCCGTCCCCTCCGCCGTGGTGCACGCCGGCTGTTCGCCGGTGCTCGTCAATGTCGGCGCAGACTATCGGATCGACCTCGACGATTTCCGTCGTCGGCTCGACGACGGCGCAGACGCGGTGTTGATCAGCCACATGCGCGGGCATACGTCCGACATGGACGCGATTTCGTCCGCATGCGCGGCGCGCGGTCTGGCGCTTGTGGAAGACGCGGCCCACTCGCTCGGGACGACATGGCGCGGCCGGCCGATCGGCACGCTAGGCGCCGTCGGGTGTTTTTCCTTTCAATCCTACAAGCTGTTGAACGCCGGGGAAGGCGGCATGCTGATCACCGACGACGCCGATCTTATCGCCCGCGCGGTTGTTATGTCCGGCGCCTACGAGGACAATTGGCGCAAGCACCCGGTCGTCGGCGACCGATGCGCGGCGTGGCGCGACCGGCTGCCGCTTTACAATGTGCGTCTCAACAATCTCTCCGCGGCGATCGTCCGCGCCCAACTGAAAGAAGTCCCGCGCCGCGTGGCGGACGGACGGCGCAACCACGACCACGCCGCCGCGCGGCTTTCGGCCGAGCCTTGGTTCGACGTTCCGGCCGCGCTGCCGGGCGAGGCGCGCGCGCCGGACTCAATTCAATTCAACATCGTCGGCGTCGGCGACGACGCGCTCGTGCGACGCTTTACGCAAGCCGCGGACGCGCGCGGGCTCAACATCCAGGTGTTCGGGCTGTCGGACGGGAACGCGCGCGCCTTCTGGAATTGGCGGTTCCTACCCCGCCAAGCCGGATTGAAACCGACCAAAGCGATGTTGCGGCGGGCCTGCGACGTGCGCTTGCCGGCGCGGCTCTCCCTCGACGAGGTCGACACGATCGTCGACGTCGTTATCGCAGCGGCGAACGAAACGCTGGCGACCGCCATCGGGTCTGCCGCCTAACGGCCGCCTACACCGCGGTCTCGCCGGTCGCTTCGCAAAACGCCGCGACAAAATCCGTGAACCGATCGCTTGCTATCGCAGTACGCATCTGCGCCATCAGCGATTGGTAGTAAGCGAGATTATGCCATGTCAGCAGCATGGGCCCCAAATATTCGCCGGCGCGAAACAAATGGTGCAGATACGCCTTGGAATAATCGCGGCTCGCCGGGCAGTCGCTTTCGGGGTCGAGCGGCTCGGCGTCGTCCGCGAAAGCGGCGTTTTTGATGTTGAGCGGGCCGGTTTTCGTCCATGCCTGGCCGTGACGGCCCGAGCGCGTCGGCGCGACGCAATCGAACATATCGACGCCGCGCGCGACGGCGCCGACAATATCGGCCGGTTTGCCGACGCCCATCAGGTAGCGCGGCCGATCCGCCGGCAGGGCCGGCGCGGTCACGTCGAGCACGCGGAACATTTCCGCACGCCCCTCGCCGACCGCCAGCCCGCCGATCGCATAACCGGGAAAGCCGATCTCTTGCAGGCGGCGTGCGCTCTCAAGCCGCAATCCGTTATAATTTGCCCCCTGAACGATCCCGAACAGGGCCTGCCCCGGCGCGGCGATCTCATCGAACGCCGCCTTCGAGCGCTCCGCCCACCGGATCGACAGTTCCATGGACGCGCGCGCGGCGTCCTCGGCAATCGGAATGGCCGGACACTCGTCCAATTGCATCTGGATGTCCGCACCGAGAAGACATTGGATGGCGATTGAGCGTTCCGGCGTCAATTCGTGGCGCGACCCGTCGATGTGCGACTGGAACGTGACGCCTTGTTCCGTCAGCTTCCGGAGTTTTGACAGCGACATCACCTGGAAGCCGCCGCTGTCGGTCAGGATCGGACGCGGCCAATTCATAAAGGCGTGGAGCCCGCCGAGCGCCGCGACGCGCTCGGCCGTCGGCCGCAGCATCAAATGGTACGTGTTGCCGAGGAGGACGTCGGCCCCGGTCGCGCGCACATGGTCCGGGAACATGGCTTTGACCGTCGCGGCGGTGCCGACCGGCATGAAAGCGGGCGTGCGAATATCGCCCCGCGGCGTTTCGACGACGCCGAGGCGCGCGCCGCCGCTCGTCGCTTTGATCGTGAAACCGAACTGCGCGCTCACCCGCGGGCCCATTCGAGAAAGCAAGCGTCGCCATAGGAGAAGAACCGATAGTCCCGTGCAATCGCATGGGCGTAGGCGGTCTGCATGCGGTCGATCCCGCAGAACGCGCACACGAGCATAAACAGCGTCGACTTCGGCAAGTGAAAATTCGTCATCAGACAATCGACGATGCGAAAGTCGTACCCCGGCGTGATGAAGATGTCGGTCTCATCGTTGAAAGGCTGCAGCGTCCCGTCCGCAGCGGCCGCCGTCTCCAAAAGCCGCATGGCGGTCGTGCCGACAGCGACGACGCGCCCGCCCGCCGCGCGCGCATCGTTGACGGCGCCCGCGGCCTCGGCGGTCACTTCGCCCCATTCGGCGTGCATTTTGTGGGCGCGCGCGTCCTCTGCGGTGACGGGTAAGAACGTGCCCGCGCCGACATGGAGCGTCGTCGTCACCCGGCGCGCGCCGACGGCGTCGATCTCGGCGAGCAAGCGATCGGTAAAGTGGAGACCGGCGGTCGGCGCGGCGACGGACCCTTCCCGTTCGGCGTAGACCGTCTGGTAGCGTTGCGCGTCGACGGCCTCGGTCGCGCGTTTGCGCGCAATGTAGGGCGGCAAAGGCGGCGCGCCGATGCGCTGCAGCGCCGTGCGAAAGTCCGCGCCGCTGCAATTAAAACGTAGGCGGACGGTCGCGCCGTCGCGCGCGACGACGCGCGCCGTGAAATCGTCCGAAAAACGCACGACGTCGCCCTCGCCGAGGCGTTTTGCGGGCCGTGCGAAGGCGTCCCAAAGCGCGGCGCCGTCTTGATCCGGATGCGCCTTATGTAGCGTTACGTCGACCGCGACGTCGCCGCCGCCCCCGTGCGTGCGCGCCGGACGCACGCCGGCGAGTTGCGCCGGAATGACTTTGGAATTGTTGAAGACGACGACGTCGCCGGCGCGCAACAGGCGCGGCAGGTCGCGTACGGTGCGATCGACGTCGCCCCCCGGCGCGACGTGCAACAGGCGCGCGCCGTCGCGTTCCGGGGTCGGCGCGAGCGCGATGCGCGCCTCGGGCAATTCGAAATCGAACAGATCGATCGGCAAAGCGTCCCGGTGCGGATCGTCAGATCGGGACATCGATTTCCATCCCGTCATAGGCGGGTTCGACGCCGTCGGGCACGGTGCGGCGCACCGTCTCGTAGTCCAAATGCACGTGCATGTTCGTCAACACGGCGCGTTCAGGGCGAACGCGCGCGATCCATTCGAGCGCCAAGGCGAGATGCGCATGCGTGCCGTGCGGCTCATACTGCAACGCGTCGACGATCCACAGTTTGACGCCGTCGAGAACGGCGAAACTCTCCTCCGGCAGCCCGACGACATCGCTCGAATAGGCGATGTCCCCGCAGCGAAAGCCGAGACTGTCGACGCCGCCGTGACGCTGGACGAACGGCGTCACCGGGATCGCGCCGGCCGGCCCGTCAACGCAGAACGGCGCGCCGGCCGGGGGCATCATGCGCCGCTCCAAAATCGCCGGGTACGGAGAACCCGGCCGCTGGTTGAAGCAATAGCCGAACCGCGCCGGCACCTCCGCGGCGGTCTCCGGATCGATGTAAACGGGCACGCGCGCGCGATTGATCAAGGCGAGCGCACGCAAATCGTCGAGGCCGTGGGTTTGGTCGGCGTGATCGTGGGTGATCAACACCGCGTCGAGCCGATCGACGCGCGCGTCGAGGAGCGGTTGGCGCATGTCGGGCGAGGTGTCGACGAGAACGCGCGTCGGCGCCGCTTCGTTGTGCGCGGAAATGCGGGAGAACAATGCGGAACAACGCGTCCGTCGGTTTTTCGGCTCGGTCGGATCGCACGCGCCCCAATCGCCGGCGCCGTCCGGACCGCCGAGGCGCGGCACGCCGCCGGACGACCCGCACCCTAAAATACGCACACGAAGGATATCGCTCACGGTGCGGCGTCCCGATCGGCTTTGGCGAAGAGCCGGAAGAACGCGTCCGTCGTTGCGCGCGCCGCCTCGTCGACGCTGACGCCTTTGATTTCGGCGAGCTTTTCGACGACATGCGGCAGATAAGCCGGTTCGTTGCGCCGCCCGCGATGGGGTACGGGCGCAAGGTACGGACAATCGGTTTCCACGATAATGCGTTCAAGCGGGGTTTGCGCGGCGACGGCGCGGACGTCGTCGGCGTTTTTGAAGGTGATGATCCCTGAAAACGCGACATACCCGCCCATCGCCAACACGGCCTCGGCAAGCGCAGGGCCGCCCGTGTAGCAATGCAGGAGGGGCGTAAACGGACGCTCCGTGTACGCGGCGCGCAGCATGTGTTCCATCGCGTCGTCGGCGTCGCGCGTGTGGATGACGAGCGGCAATCCCGTCCGTTGTGCCGCGGCGATATGGGCGGCGAAGACGCCCTCCTGCACCGCCCGCGGGGAGTGTTCGTAGTAGAAGTCGAGCCCGCATTCGCCGATCCCGACGACGTCGGGCGCGCGCGCCGCCTCGATTAAGCGATCAGCCGCCAGGTCCGGGACGTCCGTCGCGTAATGCGGATGGACGCCGATCGTCCGCCATATGAACGCATGGCGTTCCGAGACCGCGCGCACCGCGGGTTCGGACGACAAACGATCGGAAATCGTCAACATCGCGCGCACGCCGGCCGCACGCGCGCGGTCGATCACCTCGTCGAGGTCATCGGCGTATTTCTCCGAGTGCAGATTGACGTGCGAGTCGACGAGCATGGGGGGGACCGTGCGGATTACTGGGCGGCTTCTTGAAGCCGGCGCACGGCGTACTGGATCATGTGCGCGCGGTCGAGGTTTAGGGCCTCGCCCCGGTCGAGAAAAGACGCAAGCTCCTCCGCCGCCGTCAATAGACCCGCCGCCCCGGCGCCGCTCGCGGCGATCGCCGTGTGCGAAACCGGCGCCCCGACGACGGCGGCGCGCGCGGCGCCGCGCAACGCGTCGACCAACATCGGCTTGAAGATCGGCCAGCGCGCGTCGCCCGCTTTGCCCGTCAACCGTTGGACGGCGCTCGCGGCCTCGCCGCGTCCGAAGCCTGCGCGCAAGACGGCGTCGACGGCGGCGACGGCCTCCCCGCCTGCGCCGAGCGCAAGCGCGAGCGCATAGCCCGGCCGCCCGGCGGACGCCGCCGCGACGGCGTCGACGTCGTCCTCCGCGCCTTCTTTGCGGAGAAACGCGGCGATGTCCTGCGCCGGTCGGGGGCGCACGTCGAGCCGGCGGCACCGTGATCGGATCGTCGGCAAGACGCGCCCGGGCGCGCCGGCGACCAACAGCAGTAAAGTCCGCGGCGGCGGCTCTTCGAGCGCCTTTAAGAGCGCGTTGGCGGCGTTGCGGTTCATCCGATCGGCGGGATCGACAATGATGACGCGCCAGCCCCCGCGCGAGGCCGTCCGCCCCAGGAACGCGCCGAGCGCGCGGACCTGGTCGACCGAAATCTCGCTCGCGAATTTCTTCTTCTTCTCGTCCCACAGCGGCTCGGCGACGAACAAGTCCGGATGCGCCTGCGCGTCGACGAGGCGCGCGCCTTTGTCGTCGTCGGCGACGGCGAGCGTATCGGCCTGCGGGGCCGGCGCTTCGGCGAGGCGCGCCCGGGCGATCCGGTACGCAAGCGTCGCGCGGCCGACGCCGGGCGGCCCGCACAAAAGCCAGCCGTGCGAGAGCGACCCGTCGTCGAGCCGAGCCCGCAACGCAGCGTCCATCGCCGGGTCGCCAAGCCAGTCGCGCCGGTCGCGCGGATGCGGCAGGTCGCTCACGCGCCGACCCCGGGGGCCGCGCCGCGCTCTAGACCTAACCGCGCCCCGAGCCGCGTATCGATCACCGCCAGCAAGCGCGCCGTGACGGCGTCGATCGCGCCTTCCGCATCAACCGCGACGCAACGGTCCGGGAAATCCTCCGTCACCCGCCGATAGCCCGCCTCGACCCGCGCGGTAAAATCGTCGCCTTTGGCCTCGA
>JBCCZS010000157.1:0-7507 GCA_039187035.1 Pseudomonadota bacterium
CGCGCTGGAGGGCTCGGCGCTTCTGGCCTTTCCGGCGGCGGTGGCGTTCCTCGTCCTCGGCGTGCCGATTTGCGAGGCGTTGTACCGCGGCTTGGCGAGCGACGCCTTGGCGCTCTTCGGCGGGCGCGGGTCGGCGTTTACGGCGCGCGACGCCGCGCAGACCGGCGCGGCCCTGGCGCTGTTCGGCGCGGGGCTCCCGGCGTTCGTCTGGCACAAGGTTCTCTCGCCCGCCTATTACGCACGCGAAGACACGAAAACGCCGATGCGCTACGCGCTGATCGCCATCGCCGTAAACACCGTGCTCGCCTTGGCTTTATTTCCGCTCGTCGGCTTTCTCGGCGTGCCGCTCGCGACGTCGATCGCCGCTTGGGTGCAGGTGGCGTTGCTCGCCGGCGGCCTGTCGCGCTCCGGCGGGTTGGCGCTCACGGCGCGGCTCGTCGGACGGCTGGCGCGCACGGCCGGCGCAAGCGTGGCGCTCGCGGCGTTTCTTGCGGCCTGTGCGCCCTATACGGAGCGCTATGCGGCGCTCACGTTCGGGCGCGAGTGGGTTGCGGTGGTGCTCCTATGCGGCGCCGGGCTCGCGCTATACGGGCTCGCCGCGCTCGCGCTTGGCGCGGTCCGGCTTTCCGATTACAAGCGCGCGACCGCAACCTGACGAGCCCGACGACCATGACGACCCCTGAAACGCCCACCGCCTACGCCGGCCCGCAGCGGGTCCTCTCGGGGATCCAACCGTCGGGCGGCATGCATCTCGGCAATTATCTCGGCGCGATCCGCAAATTCGCCGCCATTCAGCACGAGATGGCGTGTCTTTTTTGCGTCGTCGACCTCCACGCGATCACCGTTTGGCAGGACCCGGATAAACTCCGTAAGCAAACGTTCCATATTGCGGCGTCTTATTTGGCGTCGGGCGTCGATCCTGAAAAAGCGATCATCTTCCACCAGTCGGCGGTTCGCGCGCACGCCGAACTCGCCTGGATCTTCAGCTGCGTCGCGCGCCTCGGCTGGCTCGACCGCATGACGCAATTCAAAGACAAAGCCGGCAAAGACAAACAGCGCGCGTCGGTCGGGCTTTATACGTATCCGGTCCTTCAGGCAGCGGACATTCTCGTTTATAAAGCGACGCACGTACCCGTCGGCGAAGATCAAAAGCAGCATTTGGAGCTGTCGCGCGACATTGCGCAAAAGTTCAATCACGACTTTTCCCGGGCCGATTTCTTTCCGCTCCCCGACCCGCTGATCAAGGGTCCCGGCGCGCGCGTCATGTCGCTGCGCGACGGGTCGGCGAAAATGTCGAAGTCCGACGCGTCGGAAGCCGCGTGTTTGTTCCTGCACGACGACGCGGACGCCATCACGCGCAAAATCAAGAAGGCCAAGACCGATCCTGAGCCGTTGCCGAGCGAACCGGCCGGGCTCGAAGATCGTCCGGAGGCGGCCAACCTCGTCGGCATCTACGCCGCGCTCGCCGGCGTCGACGACGCGCAGGTCCTCAAGGATTTCGGGGGCCAGGGCTTCGGCGCGTTCAAACCGGCGCTCGCCGATCTCGTCGTTGAAAAGATCGGGCCGATCGGTGACGAGCTGCGTCGGTTGGAAGCTGATCCCGGCCATTTGCAACGCGTGCTGACGGACGGTGCCGAACGCGCGTCTACGCTCGCCGATCCGATCATCGCCGAGGTCAAAGAGATCGTCGGCTTCCTCACGTGAGCGGGGCGGCCGGTTGGCCCGTCGCCGCGCCGTTCGTCGTCGAGCGCGTCGCCGGCCCTGACGACATCGACGCCTTCGACCACGTCAACAATCTCGTTTACCCGGCTTGGGCGCTCGACGCGGCGTGGGCGCATTCCGCGGCGCTCGGCGTGACGATGGCGACCTATCGCGACCTCGGCGCCGGGTTCGTCGTGCAGCGGCACGATTTTACGTATGCTGCGCCCGTGCTTCTCGGCGAGCGCGTCCAGGTCGCGACATGGATCGCCGACACCGACGCGCGCGTGCGCTTGAGGCGCGCCTACGCGTTCCGCAAAGCCGACGGCGCGATTTGCTTTCGCGGGGAAACCTTGTTTGTTTGCGTCGACATGAGGACGGGCAAGCCGACCCGCATGCCGCCGCCGTTACGCGATGCGTACCGCGCGGCGGCGCCGATCTAGCGCCCCGTCGACCCCGAACCGAACCAGGAGCCGTCGCCATGCCGTCGTTCGACGTCGTATCCGAGATCGACCTCGCCGAAGCCGACAACGCCGTGCAGAACGTCATGCGCGAAATCGAAACCCGCTATGATTTCAAGGGCTCTAAATCGACGGTCGAGATCGCCGACGGCGTCGTTACGATCAACGCCGACGACGACATGAAGCTGCGCCAGCTCCACGAGATCCTGCAGGGCAACATGCAAAAGCGCGGCATCGAGCCGGGGTCGCTCGACTACCAAAAAGTCGAACCCGCGGCCGGTCAGGCCGTCCGCCAGAAGGTGCTTTTAAAGCAGGGCATCGAGAAGGAACTGGCCAAGGATCTGACGAAGAAAATCAAAGGCGAAAAGTTCAAGGTCCAGGTGGCGATCCAGGGCGAGGAGCTGCGCGTGACCGGCAAAAAAAGAGACGATCTGCAGGCCGTGATCGCCTTCCTGAAGGGCCTGAACATCGAACAGCCGTTGCAATACAAGAATTTCCGCGACTGAGGCGTCGGGCGCGGTTGGGGCGTCCGGCGCGGTTAGGGCGTCCGGCGCGACTGACGCGGGGGCCTACCGGTCGTCGCGGCGATCCGGTAAAGCCTTGTATTCCCAAGGCGCGGGGCGACGAGGACCAACACTATGGCTGATGTTGACGGCACGTTTCTGGACATCATCAAAAACCACGCCGTCGGGCTCACCGACGCGCCGACGCGCGACACGCTCGTCGCCGACCTCGGCATCGACAGCTTCGCGATTGTGGAAATCATCTATGACGTCGAAGAGCAGCTCGGCGTCGAAATCCCGTTCAACGCCAACGAAAACCCGCTCGGCGACATGAAGACGGTCGGCGATCTGATCGACGCCGTCTCCGGTCTCATGAAGAAAGCCTGAGGCCCCATCATGGCGCGCCGCGTCGTCGTCACCGGGCTTGGCGTCGTCTGCGCGAGCGGCGCCGATGCCGCGTCGTTCAACGCGGCTTTGTCCGACGGCCGGACGGCGATTGCAGAGCATGTCTTTACGGCCGGCGAGGGGCTCGAGACGACGGCGCCCGGCGCCAAAGTCGAGGGCGTTGATGAGGCGGTCGGCGCCTTGGGACGCGATCTCGCCCGCGCGGATTTGTTTTCGCAATATGCGGCGCTCGCGGCGGACCAGGCCGTCGACGACGCGGGGCTCTCCGCCGACGAACCGCTCGGCGACCGCACCGCCGTCATTCTAGGGGCCGGGATCGGCGGGCATTCGGCGATGGAAGACGCCTATGTCGGCATCTTGCGCAAAGACCGGCGCCCGCACCCGCTGACGATATTGAAGACCATCCCCAACGCGGCGGCGAGCCAATTGTCGATCCGCTACGGGGCCCGCGGGCCGGCGTTCGCCGTTTCGAGCGCTTGCGCGTCGGGCGCGCACGCAATCGGTTTGTGTGCGAATCTTATTCGATCGGGCGCAGCCGATCGGGGGCTCGCCGGCGCCTCAGAAGCGGTTCTTACCTACGGATCGATCCTCGCCTGGAAGGCGATGCATATTCTGTCCCCGGACATGTGCCGGCCGTTCTCCAAGGAGCGCAACGGTCTCGTCATCGGCGACGGGGCGGGCGTTTTGATGCTGGAGGCGTACGAGGCCGCCAAAGCGCGCGGCGCGCCGATCTACGCCGAATTGGCCGGTTTCGGCATGAACGCCGACGGCGCCGATATGATCAATCCGGCCGTCGACGGCGCGGCCGGCGCGCTGGCGCTGGCGCTCGAACCCGCGCCGTCGACGTCGCCGGACGCCGTTTATGTAAACGCCCACGGGACGGGCACCTTGATGAACGATCCGACGGAGACGAAAGCGATCCGCCGCGTCTTCGGCGCCGACGCCGACCGGCTCGCGGTCTCGTCGACGAAGTCGATGCACGGGCATCTCCTCGGGGCCGCCGGCGCCGTCGAGGCGGTGGCGTCTTTATTGGCGATGAAAAATGGGTTCGCGCCGCCGACGGCGAATTACCAAACGCCGGATCCCGACTGCGATCTCGACGTGACGCCCAACGAAGCCCGCCCGCGCCGGATCGACCTCGCCCTGTCGAATTCCTTCGCCTTCGGCGGCATGAACGCCGTCCTCGCGTTCTCCAGGGTTTGAGCGGATGGTTGAGCGGATCGTGATGATCGTCTCCGGCGCGCTCGCCGCAGCCGTTTTGGCGGGCGGGCTTTTTCTGCAGACGAAGGCGCCACGGACGGACCGTCTTTGGGCGGACGGCTTTACCAGAACGCCGCAGTTCGAGACGCAAGGCGAGGGCGTTTACGCGCTCAAGGACTTACGCGCCTTCGTGTTCGACGAGAACGGCCCCGCCGAGCGCGCCTGGCGGGACGTCACGCTCGACGCGGCGGCGTTGGAGAGCGTCTGGTTTTTCATTGAGCCGTTTCCCGCAAACGACCTCTTCGCGCACAGCTTTTTGAGCTTCGTTTTTCGCGGGCCCGGCGGGACGCGTGACGCCGTCAGCATTTCGGTTGAGGCGCGCAAGGAGGCGGGCGAGACCTATTCCGCCCTTCGCGGCGTCCTGCGCGAGTACGAACTATTGTACATCTGGTCGACGGAGAAAGACATCCTGACACGGATCGCCATCGACCTCGATCATCCCTTGCGCGCGTATGAGTTGGCGATCTCGCCGGCGCAAGGGCGGGCGATTTTCGAGCATTTTGTTCAGCGCACGAACGACCTCGCCGAACGGCCGCGCTTTTACAATACGTGGGGCTCGAACTGTACGAACGAGCTCGCCAAGGCCGTCAACGACGCGTTTCCGGGCGCGCTGCCGTGGCGACCCGTCTGGGTGTTGACCGGCCGGTCCGCGCAATGGCTGCACGGCGCCGGCTTTATCGAACCGGCCGAGACGCCGTTTGCGGACGTTCAAGCGGCGGCGGACATCCGCGAAAAAGTGCAGTCGTTGCGGGCGAGGCCGCCGTCAGCGTTTTCCGCCGCGTGGCGCGGCGTTGAGAACTAGGCTTTGGCGAAGCCGGCGTGCACGCGTTTGCGCGCGGCTTTGAAAGTGACGATGAGCGCTGCGAGCCCGAGATAGCGCACCAGATAAACGCCAATGTCTTGCGGGACCGACTGGGCCATGCCGCCGAGCGAACCGGCCACGGTCTGCGGGTCGGCGCCGGCGAGCGATTGCGCGATCGCCGGCCAAACGACCCGGTCGACAAGGAGCGCGAGCCCGGCCATTACCCAAGTCGAGCGTCCTTTGACGGTATACATGGCGAAAAAGAACGCGATGATAATCGCGCGCCAAACGTCGGCGCCCGAAAAGCCAAGCTGGAAGATGTAGGCGAGATCGCTCATCGCCGGTCACTACCGCGTCTTTTAGTTAACGCGCCGTTAACGACTGAAGGGCCGCTTTGTCGGGACCGCAAGAAACGGGTCGCGCCCGGGCGGCGTATCGCCCAAAGTCGCGCCCATGACCGTTGCTCTCGCTCCCAAACCCTCGCCCGACGCATCATCCGGTGACGATCGCGCTGAGGCGTACGCGGCCGTCGCGCCCGTTATCGATTACCTGGTCGCTTGCGCCGATGCGGCCCCGAGCCTGGAAGACGCGGCCCGCGTCGCCGGCTTGAGCCCCGCGCACTTTCAGCGCGTTTTTAAGGCGGGCGTCGGCGTGTCGCCGAAGCGGTTTCAACAATATCTCGCCGCCGGCGCCGCGAAGGCCGCGCTGCGCGAAGGCGTCTCGGTGATGGAGGCCAGTTTCGCGGCCGGCCTGTCCGGACCGTCGCGTTTGCACGACCTTTTCGTTGTGGCCGAGGCGATGACGCCCGGCGCGTATCGCCGCCGGGGCGCGTGGCTCACGATCCGGTACGGCGTCGCGCCCGGGCCCTTCGGCGCGGCGCTTGTCGGCGTCACCGACGAGGGCGTTTGTTGGCTCAGCTTCCCGGCGGCCGAAGGCGGCCACGCGGCCGCGGAAGCGGAAATGCGCGCCGATTTTCCGGCCGCGGCGTTTGTCGAGGACGCGGTCTCGGTCGCTCCCGTCGCGGCGCGCGCGTTCGCGTTCGCCGTCGGCGAGGAGACGGGCGCGCCCTTCCGTCTCCACGTCCAGGGAACGAACTTCCAATTGAAAGTCTGGGATGCGCTGTTGCGGATCCCGCTCGGCTGCGCGGTCTCCTATGCCGACGTCGCCCGTGCGGCGGGCGCGCCAAAGGCGGCCCGCGCGGTGGGGGCCGCAGTCGGCGCAAACAAAATCTCGCTGCTCATACCCTGCCACCGCGTCGTGTTAGCGTCGGGCGCTGTGCACAACTACCGGTGGGGCGCGGCGCGCAAGCGCGCGCTTTTGGCCATGGAAGCAGCGCTGGCCGACCGGGAGCCCGCCCCGAGCGCAGAATAATCACATTGGATCGAGTAAAGACCGGCTCAGGCGCTCAAAACGAAAAACGTAGAGCGTCGGCATGATCCAACACAAAGCGCCGACGCTCTAGCCTAGCGTCGGGGCCTGCAGGCGTCGCCGCGGGTCTGTTCGCACTGTTCGGTGCAGCGCGCGTAGTCCCAGGAATTCTGCTGAATTTCAAACGCGCGGTCGCATTCCTGGCGGCAGCGCTCCTCGCGCGCGCCGCATGCCGCGCCGACGGCGAAATCATCCGCGCCGTACGACTCGCACGCCGCCGCCGCGAGGCCGACGAGCGCGATCGCCGCGCGGGGGAAAGTCCTAATCATTCCAACGTCTCCGACCATTTGGTGCGCACTGAGCCTAAGCCGAGCGCGGCGTTCGCGCCACGCCGTCCGCCGTGCGGGCGGGGCGACTGATCGCGTGCGGCGGGCGCTCATTGCGCCGACGGGCGGCGTCGCTATATATCCGCCCATTCCGCGAAGGCGCGGCGCGCGCCGCCGACGCCGCAAGACGCCACGCCGGGCCCCTACGACCCCGCCGTTCCGACAGACAGGATCTTCCGACGATGTTCATATCCGCCGCCCACGCCGCCGCCGCGCCCGCGCCCGGCGCCGCCGGTCTGGTTTCGACCTTCGCGCCGCTCGTCTGTATTTTCGTGATTTTCTATTTCCTGCTCATTCGTCCGCAGCAGCAGGCGCGCAAAAAGCACATGGAAATGGTGACGGCCGTGCGCCGCGGCGACGTCGTCGTTACGGCCGGCGGCATGGTCGGCAAAGTGTCCAAGGTCCTTGAGGGCGACGAGATCATGGTCGAGATCGCCGACAATGTGAGCGTCAAAGTGTTGAAACCGACACTGTCTGACGTGCGCAGCAAAACCCAGCCGCCCGCAAACGACCAATAACGACAACCCGCCGGCCGCTGAATCGGGGCCGGCGAGACGAGGCGACGTCATGCTTCAGTTTTCGCGATGGCAACAGGTGATGATCCTCGGGCTCGTCGCCCTCGGC
>JBCCZS010000158.1:0-7445 GCA_039187035.1 Pseudomonadota bacterium
GGCGGTCGACGAGGCCATCAACGCCGCCGCCGCCGCGATGCGCGCGCTCGGGGTCGATCCCGTGCCGGCCGACCGCAAGTAAGCGCCGGCGGGCCCGGTGCTGAGCGTTTTCGATATTTTTAAAGTCGGTCTCGGCCCGTCGAGTTCGCACTCCATGGGTCCGATGCGGATCGGCGGCCGGTTTTTGCGCGAGGCGCGCGAAGCGGGCGCGCTTGCGGGCGCGGCGCGCGTGCGCGTCGATCTCCACGGTTCGCTGGCGCTGACCGGCATCGGTCACGGCACGGATAAAGCGACGATCCTCGGGCTCTTGGGGTTCGAGCCGGAAACGGCGGACCCGGACGACGCCGAGGCCGCCGTAGAGACGGTGCGGCGCACGGGCGTCCTCGCGCTCGCCAACGGCCCGACGGTCGCGTTCGACGCCCGCCGCGATCTGGCGTTGCGCGGCGACGTCATCCCCGACATTCACCCGAACGAAATGCGCCTCGCCCTCGACGACGCGTCCGGGCCTACGCTTTTCGAGGCGACCTATTATTCCGTCGGCGGCGGGTTTATCGCGAGCGCCAAACAACTGACGACGCCGACGCAAGACGACCGGATCGCCCTGCCGGATCGCGGCGCGCGCCCCTTCCGTTCCGCGCAAGAATTGCTCGCCCTGTGCGAGCGCGACGGCCTGTCGGTCGCCGAGGTCGTTTTGGGAAACGAAGAGGCCTGGCGCCCGCACGCCGAAACGGTCGAGAGGCTCGACGCGATTTGGCGCGCCATGGACGCGTGTATTGAGCGTGGTCTGCACACGGACGGCCGCTTGCCGGGCGGGCTCAACGTGCAGCGCCGCGCGCCCAGCCTTTACGGCAAACTGCGCGACGCGCCGCTCAGCAACGAACGCGAACAGCTCTTTGATTGGCTCAACGTCTACGCGATGGCGGTCAATGAAGAAAACGCCGCGGGCGGACGGGTCGTGACCGCCCCGACGAACGGCGCCGCCGGCGTCATCCCGGCGGTCATGAAGCATTACTGCGCGCAAGACGGCGCGGCCGACCGGGACAAAGTCCGCGTCTTTCTCTTAACCGCCGCCGGGATCGGCATGCTCTATAAGCAGCGCGCGTCGATCTCGGGCGCGGAGATGGGGTGCCAGGGCGAAGTCGGCGTCGCCTGCTCGATGGCGTCCGCCGGTCTCGCCGCGATCTGGGGCGCCGCACCGCGCGAGGTCGAGCGCGCGGCCGAGATCGGCATGGAGCACAATCTGGGCCTGACCTGCGACCCCGTCGGCGGGCTCGTCCAGATCCCCTGCATCGAGCGCAACGCCATCGGCGCGGTGAAGGCCGCGAATGCGGCGCGCCTTGCGATGCGCGCGGCCGACAATTGCAAAGTGTCGCTCGATCAAGTGATCGAAACGATGCGCCAGACCGGGCTCGATATGTCGCGCAAATATAAAGAAACGAGCGAAGGCGGGCTCGCTGTGAACGTGGTCGAGTGCTGAACGCGGCGTCCGTTTAGCGGGGCGCTTCCTTGCGCGCCGGCGCGCGCATCATCACCGCCGCGACGAAGCCGACGGCGAGGATCGCCGCAATCGCAAAGAAGGACGGCGCAAAGCCGAGCGCGCCGTCGGCGACCCCGCCGGCCGCGATCGGGCCGATCATCGCGACGGTCGAGATCAAATTCAGGGTGCCGAGGATCGCCGGGTTATGCTTGGCGCCGAAATAGTTCAGGAGAAGGATCGACGTCGAGAACGTCACGATGCCGAAGCTGTAGCCGTCGCCAAACGCGAAAATCGCGATGAGGAGCGGCGTGTCCGCGACGGCCAGCGCCGCCATGCCGACGACGCCCGCGGCGAGGCCGGAGGCGAAGACCCACTTCGCGCCAATGCGGTCGATGATCGCGCCGCCGACGATCCGTGAGAACGCGTTGGACAGCGCATGCGCGCTCAAGGCCCCGGCGGCGACCTGCGCGCTGACGCCGAGCGATTTCATGTGCGTCACCTGCCAGGCGTTCATCGTCACGGTGCCGAGCAATGTGACGGTGAGGCCGAAGACGATAATGAAGAATTGCGGCGTCGTCATCGCTTCGCGCAACGTCCAGTCGACGCGCGCGGGCGGCGTTTGCGAGCCGTACGGGTTGTCGCCGTCGTCGGCCGGCTCGGCGCGCTCCCGCACGAGGAGCGCGGCGGCGAGGCACAACGCGCCGATCAGCGTCGCGACGGCCGTCCAATAAAGCCGCCAAGAGTCGAGCGCGGCGAGAAACGTCGAGGCGGCCAGCGGCGCGGCGACGCTGCCGAGCGCGCCTGACGTGAAAAAGACGCCGATCGCGAACGACCGCCGCGACCCGAACCAGCCGCTCAGGAGCTTCACCGCCGGCACCGCGCCGACTTGCGAATAGCCGACGCCCACAAGACCGGCGCCCGCGATATAGGCCGCAAGGCCGCCCGCAGTCGCCATTAAGGCGAAGCCGAGCGCGATGACGACGCCGCCCGATAGATAAACGAGCCGCATGTCGCCGCGCCCCAGCGTCCACGCGGGCAGCGTGCTCGACAGCCCCGTCGTCAAGGCGAGCACCGTGAAGCCGGCGCCGGCTTGCGTCCACGACCAGCCGAGATCGGCGATCATCGCCGGTAAGAGAACGCCGAGCGAGGAAAACGCCCCGCCGGTCGAGACGAAAAAGATGGCGCTGACGACCGCGAGAAGGCCCCAGGCGACGCCTGTAGGCGCGTCGGCGTCGGCCGATAGGGTCGATTGGGCGTTCGCCATGGCGTCGGCGTTCCTTAAATAAGTCGGCGGCGGGCGGGGCGGTTCGGCCGCGGACCCCGTGTTCTAGCGGCCCCGGCGGAGAAGTCATCGCTTCGGCGATATCGTCGCTGCGGGGGACGCGGCAAGCGGGACCGCCGGTCGCACGGACGCGCCCTTGCACCGGGCCGCGATGTGTCGCAAGCCCTAGCGCTTCGTCGGCGCCGGAGAAAGGCCGTCTTCGATCCCGCGGGGGAGGGATCAAGTCGCGCCGTCGAAGAGGGGCGTTACGCGTATGAAATATCAGTACTTTTTGGCGCTTAGCTTGCCCATCGTCGTAACGGCTTGGGCCGGGTCCGCCGCCGCCCAATCGCGCGCCGCGCCGACGGACGAAATCATCGTGGTCGCCGACCCCGCCGGCCTCTTGGAAGACCGGCCGACCGACGTCGTGTTCGGTCTCGATCGCGCCGCCTTCGACACGCCCCGTTCGGTCAGCATCATCTCGGACACCACGGTCCAGCGCTATGCGATCGAGGATATTGACGACTTCATCACGATCGCGCCCGGCACATTCGGCGGCAGTTTTTTCGGCGTGCCCGGGTCCATTTCGATCCGCGGCGGCATTTCCGAGAGCTACTTCCGCGGCTTTCGGCGGGTCATCAACAACGGCCTCTTCCCGACGCCGGTCGGGGCCGCCGAACGCATTGAGATCGTGCGCGGACCCGCGCCGGCCGTTTACGGGGCTGCGCGGATCGGCGGGTTTTTAAACTTCCACCCTCAATCTGCGCCGCTCGGCGGCGAGGGGCCGACGGGCCGGATCGCCTACACGGGCGGGAGCTTCAACAAGAACGTCGTCAGCGCGGCGGGCGAGACGCCTTTCGCCGTCGCCGGGCGCGCGACGGCCGTCGCGGCGTTCGTCGAGTATGAGAATTCCGGGGACTTCTACACCGGCCGCGATCCGAAGCACCTCCTCATCCAAGCCGAAGCCGCCCACGATCTCGGCGGCGGCGCGCGCCTCACCGTCGGGGGCATGCTTTTCAACGCCGAGGGGTACGAACAAACGACCGGCTGGAACCGGCTGACCCAGGAATTGATCGACGACGGCGTCTACGTCACGGGCCGCGACACCGATCTCGTCGACGTCAACGGCGACGGTCGTCTGCAACCGGATGAAGTCGCGGCCGTCATCTCGCCCTTTGAGTTGCGCCCCTTTATCGATTTCGGACCGCCCGGTCCGTTTTCCCCCGTCCTTGCGTTGGACGAGGGCGTCGGCCGCGCGCAACTGAGCCGGCGCGACGTGTTGACGAGCGATTTCGCGCTGACCGAAGCGGATACGTTCGTTCTCTATGCGGATCTTTCCAAAGAGATCGCCGGTGGCGAGGCGACGGTCTCGGCGTTTTACGACTCCGTCGACGGCGCCATCAACACCGCGCACGGGTTCGCAGCCCGCCACGATATGGACGTCTTCGAGGCGCGCGGGTCTTACAAACGGGCGTTCGTCGTCGCGCCCGCGGTCGCGTTGGATTTGAACTTTACGGCGTCGTACCGGCGCTATGACGCGGACCTGCAGGAGCACTTTTTGTCAGGGCTCGTCCTCTTCGACCGCGTCGATCTCACGCGCGGCGCGACGGGCGCGGACACGTTCGCAACGCCGATCACGGATCCCGGCGTCGTGCCGTGGGATACGGACATCGCCTCCGATTGGTCGGACGTCGGCGGCGGCGTCATCGCCGACTTACAGCTCGGCGAACGCGTCAGCATCCTCGCAGGCGTGCGCTACGATCGTTATAAAGCCGAAGCCCGCGACGTCGGCGCCGTCATCTTCGGGCCGAGCGCCGGCGAAGGCCGGCAAGACGACATATCGTATTCCGTCAGCACGACAATCGCCGTCGCCGACGGCGTCAACGTCTATGCGACCTACGCGAACGCCGCCGAGCCGCTCTACAATTCCAACGGCGGCATCTCGCCCGGTTTTGCCGGTGCGGACGACTTTTTGTTCGCCTCCGAACTGATCGAGACCGGCCTGAAGTTCCGCTTGTTGGACGGGCGCTTGAACGGGGCCTTGGCGTTTTACCGCCAGGAACGCTCGCGCGTCGATCAATTCCAGAACGTCGATCTGGAGACCGGGCGAGGCGTTGAGTTCGACGCGCGCTTTTTGATGACCGACAATTGGACGATCACCGCCGCCGCGACGGTGCAACGCTTCGAGCTCGGCGATCCCGGCGCGTGCGGCTCGTTCAACGGCGGGTTCTTGAACATACCCGTCGACCACCCGACGGCGCGCAACAGCGAGGGCGTCCTTCTAAACGTGGAGACGGGGTCGGGCGGCGGTTTCGCGGCGCTGAACGCGAGTTGTCTGCCGGAACTGCAAGGCGGATACGAACGCGAGCAAATTCCCAACGCCGTCGTCTCGTCGTTTGTGACGTATACGTCCGATGAAACGCCGGCCGGATTGACCTGGGGCGGCACGCTCGGCGCGACCTATGTCGGCGAGACCGGCGGCGCGCTCGTCACCAGCGTGACGTTGCCGGACTACGCGACCGTGCGCGCATCGGCGTTTGCCGCATACGGACGATGGTCGCTCACCGCACTCGTCGACAACGCGCTCGACGCGACCTACTTCCAACCGCTCCAGGACGTGAACGCGGAGATCTCCGCGCTCCCCGGCCGCGGGCGCTATTTCGAGCTTACGGCTGCGGTGACGTTTTAAGGGCCTCGAGAAGTCGTGCGCAAAACCCCGAAAAAGCCCGTCTTGGCGGGCCCGCAATTTCTCCCCGTCACCATTGATGGGGGAGCGGCGCACGACGGCAAACGCAGCGCGATGGTCGTAAGATCCAAAAGAAATGGCGGTCCCGACAGGATTCGAACCTGTGACCTCTTGCTTCGGAGGCAAGCGCTCTATCCAGCTGAGCTACGGGACCGACCCGAGCGGACGGACCCGCTTCGGAGCCGGCCTGATAGCACCTCGGCGAGCCGAAAGTCCAAGGAATTGTCGCGCCGGCCGGTTCGGCCGGCCCGCCTGCGGTTAGCGGGCTTTGGCCATTTCGCTGCGCAAGGCGTCCAGCTCGGCGCGCAAGGCGTCGATCTCTTTGGATTGCTCGGCGATCATGGCGTGCGCCTCGCGCAAGGCGACGGTCGCTTCTTCGCGCGCCGCGCGATCTTCCTCGGTCAGGTCGCGCAGTTCCAGGAACATTGAACCGCGGTCAAATAGGCCTTCCTCTTTTAAGCGCGCCATTTCGCGTTGCAGCTCCCGGAAGGCGCGGCTTGATTCGCGTTCGACCTCGCGGCGGGCCTTCGCGGCGGCGGCCTGCGCCTCGCGGCGGGCGTCCTCGACCAGGCGGCGGATCTCGTCTTCGTCGATCGCGGGGTTTTCGCGCGACGGCCGCACAAAGAAGCGGCGCAGCACGCCCGCGTCAGCGTCAGTCTCCTCGTCGGTGTTGAACTCCCAACGATGCGTGAAGCGCAGGCCTTTGTCTTTCTTGTCGTCTTTTGTTTTGAGCTTGCCTAAGGCTTTATCGAGCTCTTTATTTTTATCTTTCGACTTGTCTGTAACAAATTCATTGAATTTGACGACGACGCGCGTGCGGTCGCGGCCCGCGTCGCCGGCGCCCATGCGTTGGCGCATCGCCGCGACGGCGTCTTTGACCGCGTCGACTTCCGCCTCCGACAGAGCGCCGCGCGACGACGTCAACCCGACGACGCGCACGTTCGGCGTCACGGGCTCCATTAGGGGCTGCGGCGCGGCGTCCGCTTTCGCCGCCGGCGTCGCCGGTTTGGGATCGGGGAGCGCCCCGTCGCCGGCGGCATGCTCCTGGGCGCCCTCGTCCGCCGGATCGCCTGCGGCATCGCGGTGCGCCGGTTCGACCGCGAGGGCTGCTTGCGCAAACACGACGACCGTCGCCGCGGCGAACCCGCCGAGGCAGGCCGCGCTTTGCACGCGCGTTAGGCGCGCGCCGTCGGCGGGGGAGAGAATGGCTTTCAGTCGGCGCCGCCGCCCGATCCGGTCGAACGGCGTGAACGACAAGTGCGCCAGCGGAAGCGTCGTCGCCGCCTGGCGGGCCGCGGCATAGCGCAACGCCCCGACGAAGCAGGCCGCATAAGCGCGCCGATCGGCGCCGCCCGACAGGACGAGCGCGTCGGCCCCTTCTTCGGCGGCCAGCTCAAGGCGCGAGGCCGCCGCGCCGATAAAGGGGTTGAACCAGAATACGGCGCGAATGAACGCGGTCGTCGCGAACAGAACCGGATCACGCCGCCGGCAATGCGCCAGTTCATGGGCCGCCATCATCGAAAGGTCGTCCGCATCCGTCGTGTCCGCGAGACCGTTCGGGACCAGAATTTTGGGGCGAAACACGCCGACGAGGCACACGCTCGTCACCGCGTCGGTGGTCAGAATCGGCGGCGTGCGGCGCAACGCGAACCGGTCGGCCCATTGCTCGGCGGCGCGGATGACGGCGTCGTTTTCCAACGGAAGCGCGCGCCGTGCGGCGAGCGTCATCGCGGCCGTGCGCACGCCCCACAAGACGAGCCACAAAAATGCGCCATAGGCGTAGACGACGCCGAACGCGGCGAGCGTCGACGGCCGGTTAACGCTTTCCCAGGCCCCGCGGGCCATGCCGATCCAATCGATGCCGGCCTCTTCGACAAATGACGGGCCAAGGTCGACGACGGGCGCGATATGGGCGGCGCGCGCCGGCCCCGGTTCCGCGAGCACAGGTACGGACGCTGGTA
>JBCCZS010000159.1:0-7351 GCA_039187035.1 Pseudomonadota bacterium
GCCGCGCCCGGCTCTTGCCGGGCGAAGAGCGCGTCGCGGTGATCGTCGATGTGCCGTGTGGAGACGTCGCCGGCGGCGAACGCGGGTTCGGCGGCGAGCGCAGCGAGAAACCGGGCGTTCGTCTCAACGCCGGCAACGCGGGTTTGCGCGAGCGCGCCGCGCAATTTGGCGAGGGCGCCCGCACGGTCGTCTCCGTTCGTGATGATTTTGGCGATCATCGGATCGTAAAACGGCGTGATCTCTTGATTGGCCTCGACGCCGCTGTCGACGCGCGCATGCGTCGGCAAGCGCAAGCACGTCAACCGACCGATCGACGGCGCGAAGTCCTGGTCGGGATTTTCCGCATAAAGACGGGCCTCGAACGCGTGCCCGCATTCCAGGATCTCTTCTTGGCGCCGCGGCAACCCTTCGCCGGCCGCAATGCGCAACTGCCATTCGACGAAGTCGGCCCCCGTGATCATTTCCGAGACCGGGTGCTCGACCTGCAAGCGGGTGTTCATCTCCATGAAATAAACCGCGTCGGCCCCGTCATAGAGAAACTCGACGGTTCCCGCGCCGCGGTAATCGACGGCCTTCGCGGCGTCGACGCCGGCCCGCAGCAAGCGGGCGCGCACGTCGGCGGAAAGGTTCGGCGCCGGCGCTTCCTCGATGATCTTCTGATGGCGTCTTTGTACGGAGCAGTCGCGCTCATACATATGCACGACTTCGCCGCGCCCGTCGCCGAAGACCTGCACTTCGAGATGGCGCGCGCGGGGAATGTAACGCTCGACCAAAAAGCGGTCGTCGCCGAACGCGGCTTTGGCTTCGCGTTGGGCCGAGGCGAGCGCCTCGGCCATGGCGTCCGCGCGCTCGACGATGCGCATGCCCTTGCCGCCGCCGCCGGCGGTCGCCTTTAAGAGAACGGGGTAGGTGATCCGGTCCGCCTCGCGAAGGAACGTTTCAAGCGATTGATCGGCGCCCTGATAGCCGGGCGTCGTCGGCACGCCCGCCGCGGCCATGAGGTCTTTGGCCGCCGCTTTGGAGCCCATCGCGCGAATCGTGTCGGCCGTCGGCCCGATAAAAACGAGACCCGCCGCGTCGAGCGCGTCCGCAAAGTCGGCGTTCTCGGAGAGAAATCCGTAGCCCGGATGGATCGCTTGGGCGCCGGTCGCGCGCGCCGCCTCAACGATGCGGTCGGCGCGCAGATAACTTTCCGCCGCCGCCGGCGGCCCGATGCGCACGGCCTCGTCGCAAGCGCGTACGTGCGGCGCGCCGGCGTCCGCGTCGGCGTAGACCGCCACCGTGGCGACGCCCATTCGCCGCGCGGTCCGGGCGACGCGCACGGCGATTTCGCCGCGATTGGCGATGAGGATTTTGTCGAACATCAAGCCGTTCCGTCCCCGGACGTGCGCTCAGGACGACCCCGCGTCGTCTTCCGCGCCGGCGTTTATCCATGCGGGGGGGCGCTTTTCAAGGAAGGCGCCCACGCCCTCCTTGCCTTCGTCGCTCGCGCGGATCCCGGCGATCAGTCCGGCGGTTTCTTCCATCACGCCGTCGGTGATCGGTTCATAGGCGACGCGGCGGATCAGGTCTTTCGACGCCGACAACGCGTGCGGCCCGGCGAGGAGCATTTTCTCGACCGTTTCGTCGACCGCGTCGTCGAGTTGCGCGCCCATGACGACCTTATGGACGACGCCCAGCCGCTTGGCTTCCTCCGCATCGAAGCGTTCGGCCGTTAAAAAATAGCGTCGCGCAGGGCGCGGCCCCATCGCGCGTACGACGAACGGCGAAATGACGGCGGGCACGAGCCCCAACCGAACCTCGGACAGCGCGAAGAACGATTCTTCGACCGCCACCGCGACGTCGCAAGCGCAAACGACGCCGACGCCGCCGCCGAGCGCCGGGCCGTTGACGCGCGCGATAACGGGTTTCGGGCTGTCGTAGATAGCGCGCAACATGTGGGCGAGCCGGCGGGCGTCGTCTTTATTTTCGTTGTCGGAGAAGCTCGCCGCACGGCGCATCATATTGAGGTCGGCGCCGGCGCAGAAAGCGCCGCCCGCGCCGGTCAGAACGACGACGCGCACGCCCGAATCGCCCGCGATCGCGCCCATGGCGTCGCACAATGCGCCGATCAATTCTTCGTCGAAGGCGTTGCGGACCGTCGGCCGGTTCATCGTCAACCGCGCCACCCCGCGCCGATCGACGGTGACCCTAAGCACTTGATCTTCCATCGCGAAAAGCTCCGAACTGCGGCACGCCGTCTTACCCGATAGAGGCGAGTGTGACCATATCGCCATGCCGTGGACGGTTACGGCGCGCGCGCCGGCCGCCGTCCTGGGCGCGCCAGCCGTTTTCCTATACTCTTCAAACCGACATGGGCGCGATGCAGGGGAATGCCGGAACGATGTTGGGTCGGGAACGCAAAGAAGAAAACGACGATAAGGCGCGCTTCGACTTCGCGGCGCTCTCGGACGCGAGCGTTCCGCCGAACGTCTTCGCCCCCTCGACGGGGATATCGGCCGACGGCGGCCCGGTCGATACGCCCGCTGACGGGGCGACGGCGGCGTTGGACGGTCGCGGGCGCCGCGGCCGCTTGAGCCCCCTCCTCGACGCAAGCGTCGGCCACATCATCCGCAACGAACACGACGTGGAAAGGTTTCGAAAGGGTCTGGCTGAGGCCGTGGCCGTGCGAGCGCGCGGGCAAGTGACGGCGACCGCGCAGTATCTGCGCGGCCTCATCGCGATGACGTGGATGCTCGCGGCGGCGTGGTTCGGCGTCGGCGCTTTGGTCGCCGCGATACAGGATTCGCCTGATTTTTCAGGTATTCCGGTACGCGACGCGTTGCGGCTCGGCTTCCTTTTCGCAACCGTGGGCTTCGCCGGTTTGCTGGCATGCACGGTCGCGTTAGGCGGCCTCGCCATGACGGGAGCCACCGGGAGCCGGCGGCTGCGCGAGGCGGGCGCCGCGCTCGGGCGCGAATTGGCGGCGTTGGCGCAGCGCTTCGACGAGGATCTCGGCGGCTATCGCGAAAAGGTCGTCGATCGCGCGGCCGGCGCGGACCACCTGCTCGACGAGGTCAGCCGCGCCCATCTCGTCGCGCTTGAAGCCAAGCTCCTCTTTTCGCGCGTCGATTTTCTAACGCTCAGCGACCGGCGCGCCGCCGAACACCGCTTCGCGTCATTCTTGAACGCGTCGGGCGCGGTTCGGATGACCGGCGTCGACATTGCGCTCGGGGTGGTGCTCGGGCTCTTTATCGGCGTCCAACTGGGCCACATGTTATTCAGCCCGGACGCGGGCGCGATCTTTCGCGCGATCGCCGAGGTCGCATCGCCGCGCCTCGCGGCTTATCCGCTGATCCTGTCGATCTTCGCTTCAAGCGTCATTTTGTTTGCGTTCGTCGGCCTGTTCGTTCGGGTGGTGAGCGCCGGGATGTCGAACGACGGCGCCGTCACGCGCGGTCGCAGCTTGGCGCTCGACGCGGTTCGCAGCGCCTTTACCGCGCAAAAAGCGCCGCGCCCGGACGACGTTATTTTGCAAGTCGAAGACATCGTCGAAATCTTGCGCGCGCGACTTGCGGGCGCCGCCGGCGCGGCCCGGCTCGGCGCCGACGACGGCGCGCTGTTCGCGCCCGGCGGCGCACGGATCGCCGACGCGCCGCCCACGGCGGAACCTGAAACGCCCGCGTGGCGCCGCAAGGACGAGGGCCCGCGATTCGTCGATCAGACGTTTTCGGCCGCCCCGCGTACGTGGCGGACCGACGCAGGCGTGCGCCCGCCCGAAGATCCCGACGCGCCCTCGCGGCGCCGGCCGTAAGCCAGTCGCAGCCTAGGGGTTTTGCGGAATCCGGACCCCGCGCCGCTGCGCGGATTGCGCACTGAGCGCGCTCCGTTAATCTCCCGTTTACGAAAAAGTTCTCCCCGCAAGACGCCTCTATATTGACGTCCGGGGGGCACTCGATCACTATATGTTGTGTCGACGGCGGGCGATCTCCACCAGTCGACGTTTCAGGAAAACAGCCCTCGAAGGGGCGGCGTGACGACCAAAACGAACGGCGGACGGGGAGCGCGACAGCGCCCGCGCCGATCGATTGCGCGCGCGCCGCTCGAGCCGGGGGCCAGGTACGGGGCAGGTCATGTCGTCAACGCAAGCAGAAGCCGCACGGAAGATCGAACCCGGCGCGGCGACGGTGAAGCCCGCCAGCGTCATCCCGGCGAAGCCGACGTTTAAAGTCGTCCGCACGATCGAGATCGATCGCACGCGCGACGCGCTCCTGACCGCGTTCGGGAAGACGACGATGGAGGATCGCTACCTCCTGCCGGGCGAGAGCTTTCAAGACATGTTCGCCCGCGTCGCACGCGCCTACGCCGACGACGCCGACCACGCCCAGCGCGTCTACGACTATATCTCCAAGCTCTGGTTCATGCCGGCGACGCCGGTCCTGTCGAACGGCGGCGCCGAGCGCGGCTTGCCGATTTCGTGTTTCTTGAACGGCGTCTCGGACTCCTTGGACGGGATCGTCGGGACCTGGAACGAAAACGTCGCCCTCGCCTCCAACGGCGGCGGCATCGGCACCTATTGGGGCGGCGTGCGGTCGATCGGCGAAAAGGTGAAAGGCTCCGGCCAGACGTCGGGGATCATCCCCTTTATCCGCGTGATGGATTCCCTAACGCTCGCGATCAGCCAAGGATCGCTGCGCCGCGGGTCGGCTGCGGTGTACCTCGACGTGCATCACCCGGAGATCGAAGAATTCCTGGAAATCCGCAAACCGTCGGGCGACTTCAACCGCAAATCGCTCAACTTGCACCACGGCCTGAACATCACCGACGAGTTTATGCACGCGGTGGCCAACGACGAAGAGTTCGGGCTGCGCTCGCCGAAGGACGATGAAGTGCTGCGCACGGTGAGCGCGCGCAAACTGTGGCAGAAGATCCTGGAAATCCGCCTACAGACCGGCGAGCCGTACCTCATCTTCTCCGATACGGTGAACCGGCAAATGGCCAAGCACCAGCGCGACCTCGGCTTGAAGGTGTCGACGTCGAATCTCTGCTCGGAAATCATGTTGCATACCGGCGAGGACCATCTCGGCGAAGATCGAACGGCCGTGTGCTGCCTTTCTTCGGTCAACGCCGAGAAATACTACGAATGGAAAGACGAGCCGCGCTTCATCGAAGACGTGATGCGGTTCCTCGACAACGTCTTGCAGGATTTCATCGATCGCGCCCCGCCGTCGATGGAACGCGCGCGCTATTCGGCGATGCGCGAGCGTTCCGTCGGCCTCGGGCTGATGGGCTTCCACTCATTCCTCCAAGCACAGAACATCCCGTTTGAGAGCGCCGCGGCGAAGGCGTGGAACGTCAAACTCTTCAAACATGTCCGCATGGGGGCCGACGCCGCGTCCGTCGTCTTGGCCGAAGAGCGCGGGGCGTGCCTCGACGCCGAAGAGCGCGGCGTCAAACAACGCTTCTCCCACAAGCTCGCCATCGCGCCGACGGCGTCCATTTCCATCATTTGCGGCGGCGCCAGCCCTTGCATCGAGCCGATCCCGGCGAACGTCTACACCCACAAGACGCTTTCCGGTTCGTTTACGGTGAAGAACGCCGCGCTTGAACGCTTATTGGACGATCTCGGCCGCAACACGCCGGAGGTGTGGGCCTCGGTGATCGAACACGAAGGCAGCGTTCAGCACCTCGATTTTCTGTCAACTGACGAAAAGGACGTGTTCAAAACGGCGTTTGAGATCGACCAGCGCTGGGTCGTCGAGCTCGCCGCGGACCGCAGCCCCTATATCTGCCAAGGGCAGTCGGTGAACATCTTCATTCCCGGCGACGTCGATAAGTGGGACCTCCACATGCTGCACTGGACGGCTTGGGAGAAAGGCGTGAAGTCGCTTTACTACTGCCGGTCGAAGTCGGTTCAACGCGCCTCCTATGCGGGCGGCGACAAAGACAAATCAGCGACCGACGCCGCAATTCAAGCCAACCTCGAACGCGCCGCCGCCGGCAAGACCGACTACGAAGAGTGCATCGCTTGCCAATAACGCAGGCGCTTATCGGGATGCACCAGGATTAGGCTTCGTCAAAACTGAAATTTGCGAGCCGATTGGTGCACGGGACCGCATACGGGTCCGGGAAAAAAAGAAACGTCACGGGCGCCGCCGCATCCCTTGTTTCGTCGAGGAAGTCCGTCCCCAACATAAATGCGGTCAAGATGTCGGATTCGAACACCTTCAAGGGCCGGCGGATCTTCGTCGGGTAATGCTCCCCAATGCCGAATTTTCCGTATGAGTGGTGGTAGCGTAGAAAAAGGTAGAGGATCTTCTTCTTTCTAGGAGAAGTGCCTGGATAATTGTCGATGAAATTTGTCGCAAATATCCGCAACTCCTTCGGTTGCATCGAGAGAGCCGGTATTGATCGCGTGACCGTTTTTTCAACAAATCGATAGGCGGGGGCGAGAACGAGCGGCCCCAACGATAAGACGCCGACCGCGCCGGCCCCAGCCAACAATGCTTGGCGACGCGAAAGCGTCCGTCCTTTCGGCGCGTCGGTCACAATCGCTCTCCTGTCAGCAGCGCCATAGCGCTCAGCGTTAAGGTGGGGTTGGCCGGCGACGAGGTCGGAAAGAGGCTGGAGCCAAGCACGACCAAGTTCCGAACGTGATGGTGGAGGCCGTACCGATCGACGACGCTTTGGGCCGCATCGTCGCCCATCATGGTCGTTCCTTGAATATGCGCCTCGGTGGGGTGGAGGCCGGTGAATTCGACGGCCTCCACCGGCAACGCCTTCGCCAATATTTCGGGCAGCTTTTCCTTCGCGCGTTTGACCCCGTTTGAAAAATACGACGTCCAGCCGTCGAAGTGGACCCGGGGCCGGCCGACGTCGCCGGCGTCTAGCGCGACGTAGTTCGCTTCCGTCGGCAGATCCTCGACAATCACGCGGATCTGCAGCTTTTGCCGCCACTTTCCGGGCGTCGTGCGAAACGCCGGCACGTTCCACGTTTCAAGAAGCGCCGCGCCCGCCTCGCGCCGATGGTCGCCGTCATAGAGCATATAACCCAGCCCCGTTACCGACGTGCTCCCTTGGAAATTATCGATACCGTCGAGGTCGACGTCGGCGTTGAATGCGCCCTGCTCGTGCAGCCTCTTGCCGACGAGGCCGTCGTCCAGTCCTGAGGCGAGGAGAATGTGCGGATTGAAAATCGCGTTCGCCGCTAAGACGACGCAATCGCCCGTAGCCGTCTTCTCTTCGCCTTCGTGCTTATATCGCACGCCTTTTGCCACGCCCGCTTCAACATCCACGGCGGTCGCCTCGGCCTCGAGCATCAACGTAACGCGCGGATCGTCATACAGCTCTTTCAACCCGTTTTGGACGGTGA
>JBCCZS010000160.1:0-7338 GCA_039187035.1 Pseudomonadota bacterium
GGCGCGGCGGCGACGCCGGCGGGCGCGGCTTTGGAAACGCGGAGCCGAACGTCTTCATTTTCGACTTCGATTTCGGTGAGCCCGGTGTCGTTCAGGATGGTCGCCAGCTCGCGAATCCAGGCGGCCTCGACGTTTTTGGTTTTGCCGTTCTTGTCGCTGTTCGCCATGTTTTCGTTGTCCGCGACGGAAAATTCGGGTGGGGCGCGCGGAGAATTTTCCGCTTAAAAATGATGCGCCTAAAGCCTTGACGTTCCGTTGTCCAGGAGCCCGAGGACCCCGTCAAGCGCCAGCCGATAGCCCGCCGCGCCAAACCCGCAAACGACGCCGGCGGCCACCCCCGCGAGGTAGGAGCGCCGTCGAAACGACTCGCGGGCGTGCACGTTGGACAGGTGCACCTCCACGCAGGGCGGGTCGATCGCGGCGACCGCATCGCGAAGGGCGATGGACGTGTGGGCGTAGGCGCCGGGGTTCACGATGAGGGCGTCGGCGGCGGCGCCCGCCTCTTGAACCCAATCGACGAGGACGCCTTCGCCGTTCGTTTGGCGACATTCCAACACGACGCCCGCGGGCGCGCCGGCCCGCAACGCCGCCTCGATGTCGGCGAGGGTCGCCGTGCCGTAGACTGCGGGCTCGCGTTTCCCCAGCAGGTTGAGGTTGGGGCCGTTGAGAATGAAAACGCGGCGATCGGCCATAGGGGACGGGGGCCCGCGGGCGGGCGCTTTCAGTTGCGTCGGGGTCGGCTCGCCCTCATATAGCGGTCAGTGTTTTTTCGGCGCAACAGCATGATCTCCGGCGCGGACGCGAGCGCGCGCTTATGAGCGCCGACGCCGCGATCGCGCTGACCGTGACGGTCAACGGCGCCGCGCGGGCGTTCGACGGGCCGTTGAGCGTGTCGGATATGTTGCAACGCCTGGGGCTTGAGCCGCGCAAAGTCGCGGTTGAACGCAATCGCGCGGTCGTGCCGCGCTCGCTGCACCGCGAGACGGCGCTGGAAGACGGCGACGCGATCGAGATCGTACAATTCGTCGGAGGCGGTTGATGCCGGATAGTTTACGGGACGCGCAGAGCGACGACGACGCGTTGGTGGTCGCCGGGCGGCGCTACGCCTCGCGCCTAATCGTCGGGACGGGCAAGTACGAAACCTATGCGTTGAACGCGCAGGCGGCGCGCGCGGCCGGATCTGAAATCGTCACCGTCGCGCTGCGGCGGGTGAACCTAACTGAGCCCGATCAACCGAAGCTTACGGATTTTCTCGACCCCGACGAATTTGTTTATTTGCCGAACACGGCCGGATGCTTCACCGCGGACGACGCCGTGCGCACGTTGCGGCTCGCGCGTGAGGCCGGCGGCTGGTCGCTTGTGAAGCTGGAAGTCTTAGCCGACCAAAAGACGCTTTATCCGGACATGGAGGAAACGCTCGCCGCGGCGAAGCGCCTGATCGCGGACGGTTTTGAGGTCATGGTCTATTGCTCTGACGACCCCGTTTACGCTCGTAAGCTGGAAGACGCCGGTTGTTGCGCAATAATGCCGCTCGGGTCGCTCATCGGTTCGGGGCTCGGCATCGTCAATCCGGTCAACATCCGCCTCATCGTGGAGCAATCCTCCGTACCCGTTATCGTAGACGCCGGCGTGGGAACGGCCTCGGACGCGGCCGTTGCGATGGAACTCGGCTGCGACGGCGTCTTGATGAACACGGCGATCGCTGAAGCCAAGGACCCCGTACGCATGGCGCGGGCGATGCGCCATGCCGTCGTCGCCGGCCGCGAGGCTTATCTCGCGGGGCGTATGCCGAAAAAGCGCTACGCCGATCCGTCCTCGCCGCTCGCCGGCCTGATCTAAAAGAGGAGCCGCCATGGGCGCCCCCGCCGAAACGCCGACCGGCGCTGCAAACGATCCGCACGGCGACCAAGCCGCCGACGGCCGGTGCGCGACCGAGCCTGACGCGTGCCGCGTCATGGATGAGGTGCGCTACGAGATTGATCGGCTCGACCGCGTCCTCGTGCGCCTCCTTGCCGAGCGCCAGCGCTATATCGAGGCGGCGGGCCGGATTAAGCCGCGCCGCGACGAGGTGCGTCTTCCCTGGCGGATCGAAGATGTCGTCGCGAAAGTGCTCGCCAGCGCCGAGCGCGAGGGGCTGTCAAAACGAATCGCCGAACCCGTCTGGCGCGAGTTGATCGAGCGCTGCATCGAGCACGAACACGAAATCTGGGCCCGTACGCATCCGGAATGACCGGAATTTAAACGCGATAAATCAAAGACTTATGCGATCAGGCCGCATTTTGCGGCCAGAACGCGTCTTGCATGCCCGGCGGGAAACGCCTTAAGGCCCCTATTCCATCGCGAATTTCTTTACCGAAATCGTCCCCGATCGCCCGCAAACAGGGCGCACCCAAGAGGCTTGAAATGAACAAGAACGAATTCATCGACAAAGTCGCGGACGCCGCCAGCATGACCAAAGCCGACGCGCAACGGGCCGTCGACGCGGTTTTCGATTCCATCACCCAAGCCCTGTGCGACGGAGACGATGTGCGTCTTGTCGGGTTCGGCACCTTCTCGGCCGCCAAGCGCGCCGCCCGCGACGGACGCAATCCGCGCACCGGAGAGACGATCAAGATCCCCGCCAGCATCCAGGCGAAATTTCAACCTGGCAAAGGCCTGAAAGAAGCGCTCAACTAGCGCGGCGTATCGGCTGCGACGCCCGCGCAAAAATAACCCGTCGCGCATGCGGGCCCGCCAAACCGGCGGGCCGGCAGTTCGACGGTGCGGCGTCGGCGGCGTCGTTGCGGGCGGTTAGCTCAGCTGGAAGAGCGGCTGGTTTACACCCAGTAGGTCGGGAGTTCGAACCTCTCACCGCCCACCACCACGTCGCTGCACTTGCTGCGTAAGAACGCCGGCCCTCGCGTCATTGCCTCAACGAGAGATGAGATCGAGGCCGATGCGTTGCTCGGCGACGGAACCGAGCATGGGGTTCGCGTTTGCTGAAAGTTCGCATAGCGGCTCTTAGCGACGTTTGCCGGGCCTGACCCATCGAGGTGCTCCGGGTCATTTATGTGCCTCGGCGGGTGCTGGTCGCCCCCAATTTGCATCCTGGCGATACGCAACGTCTCGGGCTTTTCGGTCGTCCGCGTCTCCTTGATCGCGCCTTGGTCGGGCGCGCCGACCTTGAACAAGCATTATTGGGACGGCGATCGCGCGTCGCGACTGATCAAGAAAAATTGGCCTGACGCCGCTTGCGACGGCCGGCGCACAAAGGCGGACGCGGCGCGCGGTTCACGCGCCGTTGCGCGGGGCGGCGGTCCCCTCATTGACGCATGCAATGCGCGCCAAGGGTCTCAACAAGGCCGGTCGGTAGGCCAGGATCATTGCAACGCCGATCGCGGACGCGGCGATGAGCATCGGCCACAGGAGCGCCGCGAAGCTCAGCCCGTCCCGCAGGAGCACGGGAACGAGCGAGGCGGTCAAAAACGCCCAACCGAGCCCGCGACCGTAAGGCGCGCGGGCCTGCGCCAAGCCGACCGTCCGCCAGTTCCTATCCTGGCTCAGCGCAAGGAGCGCCATCCCGACCCCGCAAAGAACGCTCGCTGACGCGAGCAGGCCCCATGACAGACCCGCGCTCATTCGGCGGGGAGCCCAGCAGGCAGAACCTTCGACGTCCCATCCGCCTGCGCCAAGTCGTTCTTGTAAGCGGCGTTAAGCTTTCTCGCCGCCCATACCGCGCAGGCGGCGGCCGCCAGAAGCGTCAAGTCGACGCCCGCGACCGCGCGTTGGTCCAATCGAACGGTCTCAATCAGGTGCCCGCCCGTCGTCGCCCAGTTCAACGCGACGGCGAGCCCGCAAAACGCGGCCATGGCCCAGCATTGGTCGGCCCAGGCGCGCTTGTCGCGCAGGCCCGCATGGATGAAGCTCGCAATCCATACGACGAAAAACGCCGCCGCCTCAAGGTCGGCGCGGCCGACGCCGAACGCCGCCGCGTCCGCCGCCAACACCCGGTTCGCTATCAGGAAAACGGCGCTCGAGGCCATGATGCCGGTCGTCGTGCCGATGGTCAGCGCCCGGACGACCCGAACGGTGAGCGGCTCCATGCCTTTTCGAATGCGCGCGCGCATCCAAAACAACATGCCCGTCGCGATCATGGCGCTGCCGGCAAGCCCGCCAAAGAAGAAGAGCCAGCGCACCGCCCAACTGTCGAAGCGGATGAAATGCGCGCCTTCGATCCAAGACGAGGCGTTTGAGATCGGTAGCGGGACGAAATCGGTCTTGATCTCACCGGACGCGGTTTCGAAGGTCATGTTGCCTTGCAGGCGCGCGACCGCGCTCGCCGGATAAGCGTGTTGAACCATTACGGTCGAGCTTGCGTCGCCGGCGTTCATGATGCGCACGCCGTCGGCCCGCGCGGCGGCCCCGCTGCGCTCCGTCCACACCGTTTCCGCGCGGGAAACGAACGCGTCGAGACTGTCGGGCAGCGCGCCCGGCTCGCCGACGACGGCCGGTTGGTGGAAGCCGAAACGGTCTTCGGAGAGGCCGGCCCGTTCGCCGCCGTAACCGACGACCATCGCATTGGGAAAATAAGTGAGCGCGAAAATCAAAACGCCCGAAAGCGGAAACAGAATATGGAACGGCAGGGCGACGATCGCCGTCATATTGTGAAGATCAAGCGTCGATCGGCGCGCGGCTTTCTTGGGGCGGAAGGTGAAAAAGTCCTGAAATATCTTTCGGTGGATAAAGACGCCCGAGACCGTCAGGACCAGCATCGCCATCGCCGCCAGGCCGACGATCCAATAGCCGACGCCCATCCAGCCCACGTGAAGACTATAATGGAACGGGTAGAAAAAGCCGGACGCGCCGTACGTGTCGGTCCGCTCAATCTCCGCGCCGGTCTCCGGATGGAGGTAAGCCTCTTCGCGTTCCGCCGACCCGCCGAACTTGATCAACCGGATATGGGGTTGCCGCTCGCTCGCGCGGCCGATGAAGATCGTGCTTTCGTTTTCGATCTCCATCTCGGCGATTTTGGGCAATATGACGGGGTCGAGCGGGGCGTCGACGTTCGTGACCGACCGGGTCTCCGGCATCATCCATCGATTGATCTCAAGATGAAAAACCGTGAGCGTGCCCATCCAAAAAATCACGAACAACACGCCGCCGAGGGCGATGCCGAGCCACGTGTGAAGCCAATTCATCGATCGACGGAATTCGTTCGTGATGTGCATGGGGTTTTAAGCTCCGGGAGACGCGATAATCGGGGCGGTCGCCGTCAACGCGACGGCTAACGCGATCGCAGCTCCCGTCATCAGGACAAGATGACGCGTCGCCGCCGCCCAAACGGCGAAACCGACAAATAGAACCAGGCCGGTCAGAAGGCCGAAATAAGCGGCCTCGGCCGGCGGTACGCCAAGCCGCGGCAGGCCGGCCGCGAGAAACGCGATGTAGCCGTTGGTCAGTCCATAGCCGCCGCCGAGCGCCAGCAGCGTGCGGCTACTGCGCGACGCGATCGAGCGCCACTTTTCGTTCAACGGTAGTTTCACCATCCGTTGCGGTATCGCCGCCATGCGGACCCTCGCGCCTGCGCCCGATGCTTATACGGTGTCCTACGTGCAAACCGATCGCAATCGCAAGCGCGGCGACGGGGCGCGTCGGCGAACGGCCGCCGCCGCGTCGCCCTCGGACGGGCGGCGGGCTTCGTCGCCGCGGGTGATGTGGGACGCGTATCGTCCGCCGCTGGCGCGGACGGATTAGAAGCCGCCCTGGATTCCGATCTGGACCGTTCGGCCGAGAAAGCCGGCCGGCCGGATCGGCGCCTCGAACGGGCGCAACGAGAAGGGGTCGCGGTCGGTCAGATTGTTGACGCGAACGCTCAGTTGAAGGGCGTCGTCGATCCGATAGGCCCCGCCGATATAGTGGACGAAGGCGCTACCCGTATTCGGATCGTTGATGAGCAGCGGATTGTCTTCTATCGCCTCGAGCGCAAACTCGCCGATCGACCCGCCGACGATTTGGTTTGACTGGAAATTAAATCCGTAATCCGCGCTCACCGGCCCCATGCGCCAACCAAGCCCGACGTTCAAGAAGTGCTTGGGGAAATTATACCCGCCGTCCAAGCGATTGCTTGAGCCCGGGAAATCGGCGAAGCCTTGGTCTTCCCGCTCAATCAAGTACGTGCCGGCGACTTCCGCCGTCACAATGCCGAGATCGCCCACCCCAAGATCGGCGGTCTCGACGGCGTAGCGCACCTGGTAGTCGACGCCTTGCGCGCGTATTTCGGCGATATTGCGAATTGTCTCTTGCACGGCCTCGACGACGCCGGTCGACGGGTTGCGCGTGATCGCGGCGCAAAACGGATTGTCGATCGTCGGCGCATCCGCGCAATTGGCGACAATAACGGCGCGGCTGCCGGGCCGGCCGATCGCGTCGGTAATCTCAATAGCGTAGTAATCGGCGACGACGGAGAGGCCCGGAAGGGCGCTCGGCGTATACGCAAAGCCGATCGTGTAAGTGTCCGCCGTCTCTTCATTCAGATCAGCATTGCCGCCGCGCGTGCTTTGGACGCCGCCGAAGGAATAACTCGGCGACGGATCGAACGTGGCGAGATCAGGAACGAGTTGCGCGCAGTTTTGTTGGCGCGTGGACGTCCCCGACGTGATGCTGTTCGGATCGCAAGGATCGTTGCCGATGCGCAATTGGGTTGGAAACACGTTTTGCGGACTGAACAACTCGGCGATGTTCGGTGCACGAACCGCTCGGTTGAACGATCCGCGGATGCGGAGATCGCGCATCGGCTCCCACACGGCCCCGGCGGCGAACGACGTTGCGTTTCCGACGGTGGAGTAGTCGGCGACGCGCACCGATGCGTCGATGCTCAAGCGTTGCACGAACGGCACGTCGGCGAGGACCGGAACCGTCACCTCCGCAAAGCCCTCTAGAACATCGAACGAGCCGCCGACGATCTCCTGATCGACCGTCTGAAACCGCCCGAGCCGGGCGACTTGTAAGGCGTCCGGCCGCGTCTCGCTGCTTTCTTCGCGGTATTCAAAGCCTGCGGCGTAGCCGATACCGCCGGCCGGCAGCGAAAAATACCCTGCGCTATTGCCGGTCACCGTCGCATTGACGACGAATTGCTCGATCTCCGCTTCGATTTCCGTACGCTGAAAAACAAAGTCGACCGTTTCCGGATTAAGCGCGTCTAGCTGCGCAAAAATGTTCAGCGGCGAGCAGCTTCCGCTTCCCGGGATAAACGACCGGAACCCGGGCGCGGCGAGCGCCGGAAAGAACGACGTTCCCGGCTGCGTATCCGGATCGATATCGGACCGGCAGATCGGCGCGCCCGTCGTCGGGTCGGCGACC
>JBCCZS010000161.1:0-7320 GCA_039187035.1 Pseudomonadota bacterium
CCAGACCTGGCTTGCGCACCCGCGCACCTTGCGCGCGTCGTCGCGGGCGTCCTCCGGGTAGGGCGGGAGCGTGCGCCCCAGATCGATGAGGTATTTGTACCGATCGTCCCAATCATCCAGGAAAGCGAAGTCCTCCAGGATTTGGGAGAAGTCGGGCGGGCCGGCCGCTGCGTCGGGTTGGGTGGTCATACTCTTCGCTTAAGCGACGCGGCGCGGCCCGCCAAGCGGCGCGCGGGAAGACGCCGCGCGCAACGTGGTCGCAGCCTCGGCTCCGACCACGCTGAGCGCCCGGCCCGGCGTCAGCTGGACCCGACGCCCGCGACCCAGCCCATGCAGTCGGAGACGTCGTTCAGCCCGTGCTCGCCGAGGCAAAACGCTTCTTCATAAGGAGTGCGCGTCGCCGCGATGCATTGGCGCAAGGTCAGCCGCGCCATGGAGAGGCATTGTTCGCTCTTATTGTTCTTCGCGTAGACGTCCACGACTTTTTCGTTCAGCCCGCCGATCGCGTAGCGCGCCGCCAGGTTCAGAACGCGGTCCATGACGACTTGCGCGTTGCTTTCGCTGATCTTGCCGCGGCGCGCGCCGTCGCCCCATTCGGGCGTCCATCCGTCGCCGCCGAGCGTCGGGGTTTTCACGCCGCCGTCTTCGGTGCCGGCGGCGATCGGTTCGTAGGGCGTGCGCGCGTCGGCGAAGGCCGAGGCTTCCGTCAACCGCACGGACGAAGCGGCGATCCGCTTCTTGCCCCACTTGGTTTTTTGCATGGCGTAGGCTTGCGTTTTGAAGGTTTCGCCGAGGCTGACGAACCGGGCGCCGTCGTTCAGCGTCATCGACAAGACGCGCTCGGTCGCGGCCTTCGCGCCCGGCAATTTGCGCGGAAAGCTCGGGTCCTCCGACAGCCGGGCGAAGAACGCGTCGCGACCGCGCAGACCCTTATGGCGCTTGCGGCGGGAGGTCTCTTTTTTGATTGATTCCACAAAGTCGGGCGTCGACGCGGCGACGAGCGCCGCATAGGCGACCCAGCCGCCGGACAAGTTCGCCGGATCATGCGCGGCGAGGCGCTTGTGCGCTTCGCGGGTGGCGGCCGGCCCGTCGATTTTGTCGGCTTCGATGGCCGCGACGTCCTGGCGGTATTGGACGTAATTGGCCGCTTTGCGTTCCAAGGCGTCGCTCTTGGGTTGCGCTAGCGTTTCGGCGCATACCGCGCCGTTCAACAAGCCCGCGCCGGCGACGAGGGCCGCGGCCTGTCTCAATCCGAAACGCCGCCCGCGTCGTCCGGTCGCCGCACGCGCGGGCGTCACGACCGCCCCGTTCTCTTCGAAACGCACCATATGAGTCCGATCTCCTCGCACTACGCAAACTGGACGCATCCCGCCGCCGGCCTCGCCGACGCAAAGGGCCCGTCCGCCATGGCGCGCCCGCTCCGCAACGGGTCCGCCTCGACTGTCCCGAGCCGCGCCAAGGAAGCCGCAAACGCCCGCCCCACGGCCGGGCGGGGCCCGGTCGCAACGGAAGGCGTCAACGGATCGCAAGCCCCCTCGTGACCGCGCGTCTCATGACAAGACGGTAAGGGAAGCGCCTTAAACGAAGCCTCAAAGAAGGTAGCGCATTAGTTTCAAATTCGACATGTCCAATCCGCCTCCCGCGCGAACAAATTTGGCCGCACCCGTAGCGCCGCTGCGGGCGGGCCGCGCCGTACGCGCCGTGCGGGCGCGCGCTACCGTCGGCGCCCGGCCGCGGGCGATCATCGTTTCGCCTAAAAAATTGAAATCGGCGCGCCGGAATAAAAGGTTTGTTAACGTTCGCCGCGCCAAAGTTAACGCGCCTGGAGCGCGGTCCGGCCGCGGTCCCTCCTTTGGTTTTCGCGAATACGAGGCTTGAACGGCATGATGGCAAGACTACGCGCCCTACTCGCCGTCGACGCTTCCAAAGCGGACGGACCGGGCGCGCCGCCGCTTATGGAGACCGACGCCGAGGGACGCGTCGTCGCGGCGAACGCCGCGGCGCGGTCATACTTCGAGCGCGATCCCGTCGGCCGCGACGCCGCGACGCTGTTTGACGGCGAAGCCCGCGAGGCCGCGGCCATGGCGCTCGCCTACCCGCACGCCGAGGCGGCCAGACCGATCCGCGCCGGCCTCGCCGCGCGGGCGGGCGCCGCGTGCGACATCTTCATCACCCCGGCGCCGGACGGGCGTTCCGGCGCCGTCGTCACCGTCGTCGATCGGACCGCCGACGCCGCCCGCGAGGAGGCCCTGCGCACGGCGCTCGCCGAGGCGCGCAGCGAAGCCGCCGAGGCCAAACGAGAAGCCAAGGCCCGCGCGGATTTGTTGGCCGACCTCGGCCACGAAATGCGCACGCCCCTCAACGCGGTCATCGGCTTCGCCGGCGCCATGCGCAACGAGACGTTCGGCCCGCTCGGCCATGAGAAGTATGACGAGTACGCCGGCTATATCGGCGCGTCCGGCGGGCATCTGTTGGACCTCGTCTCGTCGATCCTCGACCTTGCGAAATACGAAGCCGACCGCCTGGTCCTCGAACCGAAGCTCACCGACCTCGCCCCGCTCGCACGCGAGTGCGCGGCGATGGTGCGCCAGGCGGCGGACGAGGCCGGCCTGAAACTCCTCGTCCAGGTGCAACCGGATCTGCCGGCGACCTATGTCGACCCGCGCGCTGCGCGCCAGGTGCTCATCAACTTGCTTTCCAACGCGGTGAAGTTCACGGCCGACGGCGAAGTCGCGCTCGACATGAGGCGCTCGGACGACGCCGGCGCGATCGTCGTCACGGTCCGCGACACCGGCGTCGGCATGAGCCCGGAAGAACTCGCCCGCCTCGGCGCCCGGTTCACAGCGGCCCAAGGGCCCGGCGTGCGCGGCGCGAAGGGGGCGGGCCTCGGCCTCGCCCTCGCCCACGCCCTCGCCGAGGCGCAAGGCGGATCCCTCAAAATCGCCAGCGCGCCGGGCGAAGGCGTCACCGCGACGGTCCGCATCCCGATCGTCGCCGCGCCCTGCCGCGTCGCCCGCCGGCGCGACGACGCGTCCGAGCCGGCCGCACCGTCCGGCCCCGCCGTCGAGGTCCCGTTGCAATCGCAGTTGGATCGGATCGAGGCCTACCGGCGCGAACTCCAACGAGAACGGCGCGCCGGCGGCCAAGCGGCCGCTTAAGGACGCGACGCCGCCGGCGCCTAGGCGTTTTCCGGCGCTTGGCCCGACTTGGCCGGCGGTGCGCGCGGGTTGCATCGCTCGACGCGCCCGCGCTACCGCGGGCGGATGACGCGACCGCGCCTCAAACCCCATATCCGCGTCGCCGCGCATCGAAGGCGCTGCGAGGCCGGCGGCGCGTTCGCGCATATCGCACGCAAAGGCGACCCGGACGCCGGGGCCGTCGCCGTCAAAGTCTATGTCGGCGCGCGCCGGGCGCGGCTGTTCGTGCAGAGCCGCGATCTCGACGGCGCGTCGGTTTGGCGCGAACCGCTCGCCGACGCCGACGACCCTTGCGCCGACGAGCCGGCGATCGACGCGTGGCTCGCCCGCGAAACCGACGTCGACCCGGATTTATGGATCGTCGAAATCGACGACCCGAAAGGCCGCCCGTTTTTGGACGAGAACGATTGACCGAACGCGGCGCCTCCGGCTCAGAGGCCCTGCTCTTTCAGCGCGGCGATCGCCGCTTCGGCGTTGGCGTTGGAGGGATCCATCGCCAACGATTTTTCATAACTCGCCAACGCAAGCGCGTTCCGACCCGCGGCCCGGTACGCCTCGCCGAGGCTGTCATAAGCGTTGGCCGATTCCGGGAAGGCCTCTGTGTTCAGTGTAAAGACGAGGATCGCCGCCGGGAAGTCGCCCTTGGCGAGCAGCGCATAGCCGAGATCGTTTAGGCCGCCCTCGTCGAAGTCGTAGGCGGACGGGTTTTCCTCCCGTTGACGCCGAAACCAGGCGCCCGCCGCCGCCTCGCCGTCGGCGGCGATTAAGCGCCCCAGCTTGCGGCTGACCGGCGGCTTGGGCGCCTCGACGGTTTCGCCCGCCAACAGACGGTTAATACGCTCCGCCAACAAATTTTGGTCGACCCCGATATTCGACAGGATGATGACGGTCCAGTCTTTCTCGACGATCACGCTCTGCGTCGATCGGTATCCGTCGAGGGCGCCGCTATGGCCGACGCCGCGGACGGCCTCGCCGCCGAACTCGAGCGGCACGTTGCCGACGCCGAACGCGTAGTTCCGTTCTTTTCCCTCAGGCAATTCCAGAACGGCGTCGCGCGATCCCGGCCGCTTGAAGGGCGCGCCGGCGAACAATGCACGCGTCCATCGAAAGAGATCGTCGACGTCGGCGTAGACCATGGCGCTCGAGAGGATCCACGTGTCATGCGTCGGCGTCGCCGGCGCGTAGGCCGCGCCGTTCCACACATAGCTTTCGGCGTAGCCGGGGATCACCGCGTCGCTATAGCCGTATCCCATATCGTCGAGGCCCAGCGGCTCTAACAAGCGCTCCTTCAAGACCTCGCCATAGTGTTTGCCTTCGATCGCTTCGATAATGACGCCCGCCAGAAAGAAGCCCGAATTGTTGTACGAAAACGTCGCACCCGGACTGAACTCAAGGGGCGCGTCGGCGAACAACGCCGCCAAGTCCGCCCGGGCGATCGGGCTTGCCGACCGTGTACGGAACGCCGGCGTCGCGGTGTAATTCGGGATGCCCGACGTGTGGTCGAGGAGGTGGCCGAGCGTCACGTCCGCCCCGTGAACGTCAGGGTAATCGGCGATTAATTCCGACAGCGTGTCGTCGAGGCTGAGTTTGCCTTCTTCGATGAGCTGCATGACGATCGCGCCGGTCAATTGCTTGCCGACGGATCCGATATGAAATCGCGTATCCGTCGTGTTTTTTATATTCCAGGTGCGATCGGCCATGCCGTAGGCGGATTTAAAGATAACGGCGTCGCCCTCGGCCACGAGGATTGCGCCCTCAAAGAGCCCCGCGTCGACGTGCGCGACGACGAGGTCTTCGATCGCCGCGCGTCGCGGATCCGCGGGGGCGGGTTTTAAGTCGGCGAGGATCTCGTCGCACGCCGCAAGGCCCATGACGAGTAGAGCGGCGAAGAACCGTGCCGGCGCGGAGCGAAACATCGGGTGCGGTCTCCTAAGCGTCGCGGGCGTCGGGCGAGACGCCCTGGGATCGCCCGCGCCGGCGGCGGGTTCGTGAGATTAGTCTACGCGCGCGTCCGCGCGCCGCCATCGGCATGCGCAGCCACGATCGCGGTTCGGCGCAACGCCCATGAACCGGGCGCGGCGCGGCCCCGCCTTCCGCGCCGCCGGCGCGCTCCGGGCGCACCGCCAGAGGCGCAAAGGCGGCGGGATCGCTGACGCCGACGCCGTTCGGTCCGCGCGCAAGACCGACGCCGCGTCAGGTTTATTCAGGATCCGGATGGCGCGGTTGCCAAATTCGCCGAACGGTTGCGTCGGCGGAGGGGGAGTGACGGGATCGACGCGTGACAGCGCCTGCGCCGTCCGATAAGCCGCCTTTATGGTTTCGCTGCGTCGCGTCGCCCTAAGACCGATTGTTCTCGCCGCCGCAATGATCTTTGCGGCGGCGCAGGCGGTTGCGGCCGCGCCGACGACCGCGCCGCTCACCGGGGTATGCGGCCTCGCCGCGTTCGACGACGAAGCGTCCGCCCTCGCGTCGGTTTACGGCGCGCCGGGCGAGCACGGCGACGCGGGCGACCATTGCCCGGGGTGCGGGCATGCGGACGCGACCGCCGCGCCGACGCCGCAAGCCCGGGCGCTCGCAGCGCCCCATGCAAGCCTCGTCGATCGACCGCCGCGCTACGCCGGCGGCGGACGGCGCCAGGCGCGCGGGCCGCCGCTCGGCGCGCAGGCCCCGCCGAGCCGCTGAAAATCATTCTGTTCGCCGGCGACGGCGCGGGGAACCGCGCCGCGTCGACTTGATTTTCAGCACAAGGACTATTCCCGTGAACCGCATTCGACACCCGCGCGCGTCGCGCGCCGCCTCGCCGCTCTGCGCGGCGCTTCTTTCCTGCGCCCTCGCCGCGCCCGCCTTAGCCGACCACAATGAGGGCGGCGGCGTCGACGCCAAAAGCCATGCGCCGATCGGCGTCATGGGCGACCACCTGCACGCCCCCGGCGAGGTGATGTTTTCGTTCCGCTATATGCGCATGGGCATGGAAGGCTCGCGCATCGGCACGGACCCGGTCGCGCCCGAGACGATCGCGACCACCGTCCCGAACCGCTTTTTCGGCGCGCCCGGCCAACCGCCGACGCTGCGCGTCGTGCCGACCGACATGACGATGGATATGTACATGCTGGGCGCGATGGTCGGCCTCACCGAGCGCGTCACGCTCATGGTCATGGGCCAGGTGATCGAAAAAGAGATGAACCACCTGACCTTCGCCGGCCCAGCCGGGCCCGACCTTCTCGGCGAATTTCAGACAAAGTCGTCCGGCTTCGGCGACACGAAGATCGCCGCGCTCGTCGGCCTTTTCGACCAGACCAAAACCGGCGGCGTGTGGCGCGCGCACCTGAATCTGGGGCTCAGCCTGCCGACTGGCTCGATCGGGGAACGCGACCAGATCCTGACGCCGACCGGCGCGACGCCCTCGCCGCGTTTGCCCTACCCGATGCAAATCGGTTCGGGCACCGTCGACTTGGAGCCGGGGATCACGATCGTCGGCGAAACGGACCGCTTCGCCTGGGGCGCGCAGTATCGCGCGACGGTGCGGCTCGACGACAACGAGGCCGGCTATACGCACGGCGACGCCCATATCGGGACCGCTTGGGCGCAGTGGGGACCGACGCCCGCCTGGGCGTTCTCCGTGCGCGCCGAGGCGCGGGCCCAAGACGCGATCGACGGGATCGACCCGATGATCGTCGCGCCGGTGCAAACGGCGAACCCGGACTTTCAGGGCGGCACGACCGTCATGGCCGGCCCGGGGGCCAATTACGCGGTTCAATCCGGCCCGTTGCGCGGGCATCGTTTGGCGGTCGAAGCGTTGTTCCCGCTGGTGCGCGACTTGAACGGCCCGCAGCTCGAAACCGATTGGACGCTGACGCTCGGCTGGCAGAAGACCTTCTAAGCGCCCATAAAGGTGACGCGGCGCGCGGCGCGCGCCCGGTTGCCTCGCTCCGCGGCCGCCGTTAGATCGGCCTTTGGTCGGGTGTCGATTGGATGGCATCATGGCGGTGCGCCACACACGCGCGCTTCGAAGAGCGGCGCGGGGCGCCGGCCGCGCCGCGCGCCGCGGGGCCCGGGGGCCCCGCCAAATAGGGGGGGGGGTGGGCCGCCGCCCCCGCGGCGGGCCGGGTTGGGGGGGGGAACC
>JBCCZS010000162.1:0-7306 GCA_039187035.1 Pseudomonadota bacterium
CCGCGTCGTCTCCGGCGCCGTTTGCATGCTCGTGCTTGCCGGCGAGGGCGGCGGCCCGCTCGGCGTCCATGCGGCGAAATCCGAGGGCGCCGCGCCGACGGCCTCGTCCACGCCGCTGGCGGCGTACCAGTCCAGGAGCGCTTCAAGCGCGGCGCGGCGTGCGGCGGGCTCGGTCATCGCGCGGCGTCGTGAAACATGGCAATGGGCGCCTATGTCTGTAACAACCCGCGACGCTCTCCGTAACGACGCGGCGAAGCGAACGATATGACCGAAGAGGCCCGTCCCGTGCAAGACGCTGAAACCCAAGAAGATATCGAACGCGAAACGATGGAGTTCGACGTCGTCGTCGTCGGCGCGGGCCCTGCGGGCCTGTCCGCGGCTATCCGGCTCAAGCAGCGCGCCGCGCAAGAAGGCCGCGAGGTCGAGGTCGTCGTCATCGAGAAGGGCTCCGAAGTCGGCGCGCACATTCTATCCGGCGCCGTTCTCGACCCCTCGGGCATCAACGTGCTCTTCCCGGACTGGAAAGAGCGCGGCGCGCCGCTCGACACGGCCGTCACGTCTGAGGCGTTTAAAATCATGGGCCCCGGCGGGTCGCTTTCGTTGCCGACCTTCGCCCTGCCGCCGATGGTTAAGAATCACGGCTGCTACATTGTGTCGATGGGCAATGTGTGCCGCTGGCTCGCCGAACAGGCCGAGGCGCTGGGCGTTGAGATTTACCCCGGCATGGCTGCCTCGCAGGTTTTGAAGCGCGCGGACGGATCGGTGCGCGGCGTCGTCGTCGGCGAGATGGGGATCGGCCGCGACGGCGAACCGAAAGACGGGTACGAGCCGGGCATCGAGATCTGCGGAAAGTACGTCTTTTTCGCCGAAGGCGTGCGCGGCTCTCTCAGCAAACAGATGATCGCCGATTTCGACCTCGATGACGGGCGCGACCCGCAGAAATATGGGATCGGTTTAAAAGAGCTTTGGGAGATCGACCCGGAGAAAAGCCGGCCGGGCCACGTGCAGCACACCTTCGGTTGGCCGCTCGACAATCAGACCGGCGGCGGGTCGTTTTTGTACCATTACAACGACAATACGATCGCGCTCGGATTCGTCGTTCACCTGAATTACAAAAACCCGCACCTTTATCCGTATGGGGAATTCCAAAAATTCAAAACGCATCCGGACGTCGCCGAGCTTCTCAAAGGCGGCAAACGCATCGCCTACGGCGCGCGCGCGATTACGGAAGGCGGCTTCCAGGCGGTGCCCCAACTCGCATTCCCCGGCGGCGCGCTCATCGGCTGCGCGGCGGGGTTCGTGAACGTCCCGCGCATCAAGGGCAATCACAACGCGATGCTGACGGGGATTATGGCCGCCGACGCGGCGTTTGACGCGATCGGCGAGGGCCGGGAAGGCGACGCGCTGACCGCCTATCAAGACGCCTACGACGTCTCCCCCGTCGCCGAAGAATTGAAGCTTGCGCGCAACGCCAAGCCGCTTTGGACGAAATACGGCACGCTGCTCGGCGGCGTCGCGTGCGCAGGCGTCGACCTGTGGACCAATACGCTCATCAAGGGCTTTTCTATTTTTGGCACGTTGCACCATGACAAGACCGACGCCGCCTCGACGGGCGACGCGTCTTCATTTGCGCCGATCGACTACCCCAAGCCCGACGGCAAGCTGACCTTTGATCGGCTTACGAACGTTTCATATTCGGCGACGAACCACGAAGAAGACCAGCCGAGCCACTTGGTGCTGATCGACCCGGACGTGCCGATTTCCGTGAATTTGCCGACCTACGCCGAGCCCGCCCAGCGCTATTGTCCCGCCGGGGTTTACGAAGTGTTGACCGAAGACGACGGCGCGGACCCGCGTTTTCAAATCAACGCGCAAAATTGCGTGCATTGTAAGACTTGCGATATCAAAGACCCGTCGCAAAATATCGTATGGAAGACCCCGGAAGGCGGCGGCGGGCCCAACTACCCGAACATGTGATCGCCGATAGGGGCGACGGTCCGCCGGGGGGCCGGTAAAACGATCGAAATGTAAGACGATCGAAATGTAAGACGGTCGAAACGTAAGACGGTCGAAACGAACGGGCGCGACGATCGGTTTGTCGACCGCCGCGCCGGCCGTCCCGCTCGATCAGGGCGGCGTCGGGCGTTCGTTCGTATAGGAATGGTTCCGCGCGCCGGACAGGAGGTCGCTTTGTTTTCGATCGGACGCCGGCTTTGCGCGACGCTCATCGTCGTCGCCACCGCCGCCTGCACGACGACCGAGCCGATTTCGTCGCCGGCGGGCGATTATCTCTCAGGCCGTCTTGCCGCCCGCGAGCGCTCGGTGCGCGTTGCGTCGGACGAGTTCGCCGCGGCGCTGGCGCAAAGCGGGCCGGTCGACGGCATTGTCGGCGAGCGCGCGTTTTTCCTCCATTTGGCGGCCGGCGATTTCGACCGGGCGGTCCCGCTGGCGCAACGTCTCGTGGCGGCCGCGGCGGCCCCTGACGCCGAACCGACCGACGGGTTGCCGGAATTGACGCTCGCGATCGAAGCCTTGCGCCTCGGCGATTTCGCCGCCGCGCGGGCACGGTTGGAGGGCGCGGACTTCCGGCGGTACCTGCCTTCCGTCGCGTTCCTCGTCGACGTCTGGGTCGAGGACGGCCTCAACGGACCGCAGGCGGCGATTGAGCGGCTGAGCGCCGTGCCGGACGGCGTCTTCCCGAGTTTCAATCCGCTGCACAACGCGTTTCTCGCGGAAAAAGCCGGGGCCGAGGCGGCGGCCGGCGCCGCTTACGAGGTGTCGTTGCGCAGCTTCGGCGGTCCGGTCGCGCGCCGCGCCTACGGCGCGTTCTTGGAGCGCGAAGGCAAGCGCGACGCGGCTGAGGAGTTTTATCGGTTGCTGCGGCGTGAGCCGGGGCCGTCGCGCCGGGCCGCACGCGCCGGGCTGCGCCGTCTCGCCCGGGGGCAGACGTCGACCGACTACGCCGAGGTCGCGCCGGCGCAAGGGGCGGCGGTCGCGATCTACGGCTTTGCCGGCGTGATCCTCGATCAAATCAACGAAGAGTATGATCGCAGCCGCGCCGTCGGCTTCGAACCGGACGAGCCGCGCTACGAGGCGCCGCTGGCGCTGGCGCAACTCGCGATCCGGCTCGACCCGGCGATGGACGAAGCGCGCCGGCTCGCCGGGCTGATCTTTGCGACGTACGGAGACGACGACGCGGCGCGCGCCGTTCTCGCGCCGATCCCGCCGACCTCGCCCCAATACGAGCAAGCGCGCGTGTCGTTGGCGCAAGCGTTGGTGCGCCAGGAAAAGCCGGACGAAGCGATCGCGCTCTTGCGCCGGACGACGGCGCGCGACCGGAACGCTGAAGAGGCGCGCCTCGCCTTGTCGACGATTTTGTCGAACGAGGGCCGGCAAACCGAAGCAGTCGAGGTTCTGAGCGGTCTGATCGAGCGCGCCGACGTCGACGAGGACGACGCCTGGCGCTTTTTCGTCGCCCGCGGGGCCGCGCTTCTGACGCTCGATCGTTGGGAGGCCGCCGAACGCGATCTTATCAAAGCGGTGGACGTCGCGCCGGAGGAGCCGACGGCGCTGAATTATCTCGGCTACAGCTGGGCCGAGCGCGGCGAGAATCTCGACGAGGCGTTCGCGCTCATCGAAAAGGCCGTCGCGCTCTCGCCGGACAACGGCGCGATCGTCGACAGTCTCGGCTGGGCGCATTACCAGCGCGGCGACTATGCCGAAGCGGTCGTTCATTTGGAGCGCGCCGCGTCGATGGAGCCCGCCGATCCGACGATCACCGATCATCTCGGCGACGTTTATTGGCGGCTCGGCCGCCGGGTCGAAGCGCGCTACCAGTGGCGGCACGCGCTTGATCTTGAGCCCGACGCGAAGTTGCTCGCGGCGCTGGAGGAGAAAATCGCCGGGGGCCTCGCGGTTCGGTCGGAAGACGGGTCGTCCGACACGGCCCCGGCCGCCGCGAGCGAGCGCGCCGCCCGTGCCGACTGACAGCCCGCGTCGGAGCGCGCCCGAAAGCGCCGGCGGCGCGGTCGCCGAAACGGCGCCGGCGAAGATTAATCTCTATTTGCATGTGGGCCCGCTGCGCTCGGACGGGCTTCACGATCTCGACAGCCTCGTGGCGTTCGCGGACGTGGGAGACGTCGTCATCGCCGCCCCCGCTGCGGGGTTGTCGTTGACGGTCGACGGGCCCTTCGCGCCGGCGCTCGCGCCCTATCCGGTCGAGGACAATCTCGTATTCGCCGCTGCCCGGCGGCTTGCGGAGGCGGGCGGCGTGCGCACGGGCGCGGCGCTGCGCCTTGTGAAAAACCTGCCCGTTGCGGCGGGGATCGGCGGCGGATCGGCCGACGCGGCGGCGGCGTTGCGGGCGTTGATGCGGCTATGGCGGCTCGACGTCGCGCCGCGCCAATTGCGCGACATCGCTTTTTCGCTCGGCGCCGACGTGCCGGCGTGCCTCGACCGGGTTCCGGTGTTCATGCGCGGCGCGGGCGAACGTTTGGAACGAGGGCCCCGGCTGCCGCCCCTGTGGGTGTGCCTCGTCAATCCGGGTTGCGAAACGCCGACGGGCCCCGTTTTCCGTGCGTTCGACGCGGCGACGCCGGCGCCGCCGACACCGGCCGGACCGGAGGGCGCCGACCTGCGCGCCGGCTATGGCGCGGTCGTGGATTTTATGGCGCACTGTCGTAACGATTTGCAGCACTTCGCGATTTGTCGTCAGACCGTGATTGAAGATGCGATAGGCGTTCTGGCAATGTCGCCGGGGTGCATCGCAGCACGCATGTCGGGCAGCGGCGCGACGGCGTTCGGGTTGTTCACGTCCGGCGCGGCGGCCGAACGCGCGGCGCACCGGGCGCACGGCCGCGGGTGGTGGGCGGCTTCGGGGCGTATTGCGTGACGGCGGGCGCGATCTTGCGCGGCCGATCAAACCGGTCGACGGTGCTGGGCGGGGGGCGTTCCGCAGCGCGTTATTTTTGAGGGCGGGCCGCAAACGGCGTTGTAATGGTCGAAGAGTTTATCGTTAACGCTGACGCCTGGGCGGCGCCGCTGATCGCCGCCGCGGCGCTGGCGGCATTTCTCACGGCGAGGCGCGTGGCCGCTTTCGCTGCGCGCCGCGTGTGGCTTCCCGACTTGCCGAACGGGCGGTCAAGTCATGCACGCGCGACCTCCCGCGCAGGCGGCGTCGCTATTTTGTGCGGCTGGTTCGCCGGGCTCGCGCTCATCGTATTGACCGCGCAGAGCGATCCGACGCTGATCGCCGGCTTCATGGCCCTCTCCTCGGGGGCCTTCTTTTTGGGGCTCGCCGACGATCGACACGGTCTGTCGCCTCTCTCGAAACTTGCCGGCCAAACGGCGTGCGCAGCAGCCTATTGTGCGGCCTTCGGCGGTCTCGCCGCTGCGCCGCTCCCGTTTGCCGAACCGCTTAGCCTCGGCGTGTTCGGCGTTGTTTTATCGGCGTTTTGGATTGTCGCGTTCATGAACGCGTTCAACTTTATGGACGGCGCGAACGGGCTCGCGTCCGGGTGCGCGATCGTGCTCCTCGCCGGCCTCGCTGCTGTGGCGGCCTCGTCCGGCGGGGCGGAAATCGCGCCCCTTGCGCTCATTCTCGTCTTTGCGCTCGGCGGCTTCTTCCGGGTCAACTTCCCGAACGGCCGGCTCTTTATGGGCGACGCCGGCAGCCAGGGGGTCGGCTTCGCCGTCGCCGCGCTCGCGCTGCACGCCGCGCGCCCGACGCCCGACGCCGCGTTCGCCGTCTCGCCGCTCTTTATGGTCGCTGCGGCGGCGCCGCTTCTTGCCGACGTCGCGTTTACGTTGGCGCACCGGGCGGTTCGGGGCCAAGTTCTGTTCAACGCTCACCGCGAGCACGCCTATCAATTGTTGCTGCGCCTCGGCGCCAACCACGTCCAAGTCGCCGCCGCTTACGTGGCGGCGACGCTCGCGGCGACGCTCGCGGCGTGGGCGTCGGCAGGCGCGAGCGGGATTGTTCAGTGGCTCGTTGCGCTCGGGACGCTGGCGACGTTCTTCGCCGCTGCAGCGGCGGTCCTTCGCGAGGCGACGCGCGCCGGTCTCGTGGAATTTCCGCGAGAAGGTCGGCCCGCGGCCGTTGGAGAACCGGGCGCGGCGGACCTGCCCGCCTTCTCAGGCGAGCGCCCGGCTTTGCCCCGCGCTGCGGAATGACGCGCGCCCGCGGAGGCGTAACCGCATAATTTGGAGAGACGTCGCCCCGGCGGCCGGTGCGGGCGGTTCGGTCAGTTCGCGGCCGGTTGCCGGGACGTCGCCGGCGCGGCGGCGAGAGCGCGGTTTTCCTGCCGGATCTCGGCATATTGCGCGAGGAGCGATCGGAAGTGTCCGCGCGGTTCGCAGATCCGGTTGGCCCCGGCGCGCGCCGCGACGGCCAGGCTTTCGCGATCACGCGCCGTGATGCGCTTTAGCGCCTGGTGGAAACCGTCCACATCGCCGGGCCGATAGACTTCGGCGTAAGCGGGGTGGGCGAGATCGGCGGCGCCGCCAATATCGGGCGTCACGATCGGCAAGCCCGAACACAGCGCTTCCGCGACGACGAGCCCGAACGTCTCCGCCGCGCCGCCGTGGATCATGTAGTCGGCGCTCGCCAGCGTCTTCGCCAGTTTTTCGCGGTCGCCGATATGGCCCGCGACCCGCACGCCTTCGATCTGGGCGGCTTTTTGTTCGACTTTATCGCGGGCCGGGCCGTCGCCGATAATGAAGAGGCCGGCCGGCCGTTCGCGCCGGTAACGGGCGAACGCGTCCATCATCGCATCGAGCCGCTTTTCCATATGGTGCCGGCTCACCGCGATGAACAGCACGGCATCGTCCGCCCCCGGCGCATCGGGCGCGACGCCGCACGCGGCGAGCATGTCGCGGCGCAATGCGTTCGAACGATAGCGGTGCGAAAACAGTGATTTATCGACGCCGAACGACGAGACGATCGGGCGCTTGACGCCGAAACGCGCGAGCCTTTGGGCGAACCAATCGCCGGAAACGGCCGTCGCGTCGAACCGGTTCGAGAGCCGGCGCAAATACCACCAGAACCAAAAACAAATTTGGTCGACGCGCTTTTCGTCGAGCGGCGGCGACATCAGCGAATGCGGATAAACGGCGACCGGGTCTTGGTGGAGAAAAAGCGCTTTCGTCGCGTCGCCCCGCCAACCGGCGGCGATCCAGCCGCCGCGCCATGTCGACGAGCCTTCCACGATGTCGGGCCGGATCTCGTCAAGGATCTCATGGATCGGTTTGGCGCGTTGAAAGAGATGGTAGCGGGGATCGAACGGCAAGAGCGGCGAGCGGACCCAGA
>JBCCZS010000163.1:0-7160 GCA_039187035.1 Pseudomonadota bacterium
ACCGGCGCTACGACGCGGCGGTCGACAAAGCGGAGTGGACGCTCTTCCTCAACGAATACGTCAAACAGCCCGCCGATCTTCGCGTGCCTGCCCTCGACGCGGCGCTCGGGTTGAATGACGGCTTTAAACCGTCCGACCTCGGCCGGTTTTACGATCAGACGAAGCTCAACGACGCGACCGCGCGCCTCGGTTGGATGGAGGCGGACGCCGCCGCGTTCGAAGCCAGCAACGACCCGTTCGTGCGGCTCGCCGTCGCGCTCTATGAAACGGAGATGCGGCTCGAAGAGGAAGCCAAGACCCGCGCCGGGCGCCGTGCGGCCCTCCAGCCGAAATATATGGAAGCGATCATCGCCTGGCAAAAGTCGCGCGGCGAAACGGCGTACCCGGACGCCAACTCCACGCTGCGGATCACCTATGGAACGGTCCTCGGCGGCTCGCCGCGCGACGGCATGATCTACGAGCCGTTTACGCGCCTTGAAGGCGTCGCCGAGAAAGACACCGGCGAGGAACCGTTCAACGCGCCGGCCGAACAGCTCGCGCTCACGGCGAAGAAAGACTACGGTCCGTATGCGTTGAAATCGCTCGGGACCGTTCCGGTGAACTTCCTGTCCGATCTCGATTCGACCGGGGGCAATTCCGGGTCAGCGACGTTGAACGCCAAGGGCGAGCTCGTCGGTCTTTTGTTCGACGGCACCATCGAAAGCGTCAACTCGGACTGGGATTTTGATCCGCGCACGACGCGCACGATCCATGTCGACACGCGCTACATGCTGTGGATCATGGATAAAGTCGACGGGGCCCAACGCGTCATGGACGAAATGGCGATCGTCAAATAGTCCTTATCGGCGAACGCGGGTTTCCCGTCGCCTATTGAAAAACTTCGGCGCAGCGTCGCTCAAGGCGTTGCGCCGTCCGCGTCGTGCGCTACCGTTTGCCCGCTTTGGCCCCGTGCCGGCCGCCAAAGCGGGGAGCGTGGCGATGAAGAAAATCGAAGCCGTGATCAAACCGTTCCGGCTCGACGACGTGAAAGAGGCGCTCACCGCGCTCGGCCACCACGGCATGACCGTGACGGACGTGCGCGGCTTCGGCCGTCAAAAGGGGCGCACGGAACTCTATCAGGGGGCCGAATATGTCGTCGACTTTTTGCCGAAGGCGAAGATCGAGGTCGTCGTCGACGACGCGTTGCTCGCCGAGGCGCTCGACGCGATCGCCGGCGCCGCGCAATCCGGCCGCATCGGCGACGGTAAGATCTTTGTTTCCGCCGTCGACGACGCCGTGCGCATCCGCACCGGCGAGCGCGGCGTCGATGCGCTTTAGCGGCGGAGGGGCGCGGTGCGCGACGACGTCGTCCAGCTAGACGCGCACCGGCAAGAGACGGTCGCCCGGCAGATCTTCAACACGGTTAAATCGCCAGGCGCGGAAACAATTTCCGTGTCCGAATTTCTCGAAGAATTAGAACGCGCCGGGATCAATCGCCGCGATCGGCGCATCGCCCGCACCGTCTCGCATTGCGCGCGCCATGGGGGCGGCGACCGGCTTGACTTCCCGACGTTCCAAAAGCTCTTGTCGCGCGAAAACACCGCGCTGTTGCAGCGCGCCTTCGCCGGCGACCTGATCGTTCCGGACTTTGACGATTTTCGCCGTCGCATTACGACCATCTTCGATAATTGCCGCGACGTGAAGACCGGCGCCGTCGCCGACTACATTCCTCAGCTCGCACGGATCGATCCGGAGGCCTATGCGATTGGCGTTTGCACCGTCGACGGACAACAATTCAGTCTCGGAGACGACGAGGAGACCTTCTGCGTCCAATCGACGTCCAAGCCGATCAGCTATGCGATCGCGCTCGACGGCGTCGGCCGGCGCACCGTGCACGCCCATGTCGGGCGCGAGCCCTCCGGTCGATCGTTCAACGAATTAACGCTCAACAATCGCGGGCTGCCGCACAATCCGATGATCAACGCCGGCGCGATCATGTGCGCCTCGTTGATCAAGCCCGCCACGCCGGCCGCCGACCGCTTCGACTACATGATGCGCGTCTGGGAATCCCTATGCGGCGGACGCGCCGCCGGGTTCGACAATTCGGTTTATCTCTCCGAAAAAGAGACCGCCGATCGCAACTTCGCGCTCGCCTATTTTATGCGCGAGAACGGCGCGTTTCCGCCCGATACCGACATAATCGCGACGTTGGACTTCTACTTCCAGTGCTGTTCGATCACGGTCGACGTGCGCCAGATGGCGATCGTCGCCGCGACGCTGGCGAACGGCGGCGTTTGTCCGACCTCCGATCAACGGATCTTTCAAAGCGAAACGGTCAAGGACTGCCTGTCGCTCATGTATTCTTGCGGCATGTATGATTTCTCCGGCGAGTACGCGTTTACGGTCGGCATTCCGGCGAAGTCCGGCGTTTCGGGCGCGCTTTACCTGGTCATCCCCGGCGTTTGCGGGATCGCGTTGTGGAGCCCGCGCCTCGACGCGCTCGGCAATACGGTCCGGGGCGTTGAATTCTCCAAGCAGCTTGTCGACGTCTTCGCGTTCCACACCTACGCCAACATGGTCGACAATCAGCGGCTGATCGATCCGCGCAAAGCGGCGGTCGAGCGCGATGCGGACGAGGCCGCGCGGTTGTGCGCGGCGGCGGCGCGCGGCGATCTCGGCGAATTGCGCCGGCTGCTGGCGAGCGGGGTCGATCTCGGGCGCGCCGATTACGACGGGCGCACGGCGCTCCATCTCGCCGCGTCGGAAGGCCAGGAAAAGATCGTCCGCTTTCTGATCGACCAGGTGTCGGACGTCGCGCCGCGGGACCGTTGGGGCGCGACGCCGCTCGACGACGCGCGCCGGGAAGGCTGCGCCGACATCGTCGCCTTGCTCGAAGCGGCCGTCGACGGCGGCGTCGATGAAATCGCCTAAAGCGCCGTATACATAATGTAGGCGTCGACGAGGCCGCGCCGTTTGGAGCGAAACGCCTTCGGGGTCGTTCCGATGACGGCGAGCCCGGCCCGCTTCCAGGCGCGCACCGCCGGTTCGTTGGTCGCGACCACCAAATTGAATTTCATGCCGCGATAGCCGGCGGCGCGCGCGTCGTCTTGGCTTTGGCGACACAACGCGGTTGCAAGCCCGCGCCCGCGCGCGGCCGGCGCGACGATGTAACCGCAATTGCAAACATGGTCGCCGAGCCCGCCCTGGTCGGGCCGGACGTAATATGTGGCGATCGCCGCCCCGTCCGCGTCGCGCGCGACCCGTACGAGGCGCGGCGCGGGCGTTGCGAGGCCGGCCGCGCCGGCGAGCCAATAGCCCCGCGCGTCCGCCTCGCTCATGTCGGTCGGGCAGGGGTAGGATTCCCCGTCCGCAAACGCCTCGCGCAGGATCGGCCAGATCGCCGGCCAATCGGTCTCCTCGAAATCTGCGACGGTGACCATTATCGCCTCGCTCGCCTAAGGGTTGACGGGGCGCCCGCGGCCGGGCCCAAAGAGGCGATCGGCGCGCCCCGAACGCGCGCGAACCTGCAGGAACGGACCGATGGTTGCAAAACTCGACGACGCGGCGCGCGCCGCCTTTCTCGCCGCAGCGCCGGGCTGGACCCCGGTGGACGGCCGCGATGCGGTCGCAAAATCCTTCAAATTCAACTCCTTCGTTGAGGCCTGGGGGTTTATGAGCCGGGTTGCGCTTCTCGCCGAGAAGCACGATCATCACCCGGAATGGTTCAACGTCTACAACCGCGTGGACGTCACCCTGACGACGCATGATGCCGGCGGGTTGTCGGCCCGGGACGAGGCGCTCGCCAAAGCGATCGACGCGGTCGTTTAGGTGAACGCCGCCGCGATTTGGCCGTGAAGCGGCCCGCCTCGCGCCGTCCTCCGGTCGATTTCACGTCACCGGCCCGCCTTATCTGTCGACGGCGAGGCTGAAAGAAAAGAAGAGGCGGGTATGGCGAGCATCGCCCTTGTCGACGACGACGAAAACATCCTGACGTCCGTATCCCTGGCGCTGGAGGCGGAGGGGTACAAAGTGTTCAAGTTTGAGGACGGGGCGGCCGCGCTCGCGCGCATCACCGAAAGTCCGCCCGATCTCGTCGTCAGCGACATCAAAATGCCGACCATGGACGGGATGGAATTGCTGCGGCGTTTGCGGCAAACGTCCGACGTCCCCCTCATTTTTCTGACGTCCAAGGATGAAGAAATCGACGAAGTCTTGGGCCTGACGCTTGGCGCGGACGACTACGTCAAGAAGCCGTTTTCCCAGCGGTTGCTCCTGGAGCGGATCAAAGCCGTCCTGCGGCGCCGGCAGGCGCCGTCCGCCCCGGTCGAGGGCGAGGAAAAGAAAGTCATTCGGCGCGGCCGCTTGACGCTCGACCCCATGCGCCACGCCTGTTCGTGGGATGAAAAGCCCGTCACGCTGACGGTGACGGAATTTCTGATCCTGGAAGCGTTGGCGCAACGCCCCGGTTTCGTGAAGAGCCGCGATCAGCTCATGGACGCCGCCTACGACGACCAAGTCTATGTTGACGACCGGACGATCGACAGCCACATCAAACGCGTCCGCAAAAAATTCCGCGTCGTCGACACCGAGTTCGATTCGATCGAAACGCTCTACGGCGTCGGATACAAATATAAAGAAGACTGAACCGCCGCATGGGCACCCGGGGGGGCGAGGGCGGAACAAAACGACCGGGTCTCACGCGCGGGGCCCGGCGCAAACGGCCGTTCTCGCGCCTGACGCTGCAGATCGTCGCGGCGAACCTGTTCGGACTCGCCGTATTTCTCGTCGGCGCCTTCACAGCCAATCAGTACCGGGACGGTTTGATCGAAGCCAAGTTGGAGGGCGTGCGCGCGCAGGCGCAATTGATGGCCGACGTCCTCGGCCGCGTCGCGATCGACGAGACGGCGTGCGACGGGATTCCCGAATACGCCGCGATCGTCGCGGAGGGCGGCGTGTGCCCGGTGTCGTTGAGCCGGCGCAACGTCAAACAGATTTTCAATCTCGTTTGGGATTCGTTTGAAGGCCGGGTGCGGATTTTCGCCGCGCCGCCCTACGACGCCGAGCCGCCGGTGAGCGATCCGAACGCGATTTTGTTGGAAGACGTCGTCTTACGCCGCGACGTCATCGAGACGGAGCCGTTGACCCCGATCGACGGGCCGCGCGGCTCCGACGCTGTAAGGGCTTACTATAACGACGTTTCCGATTGGGTGAGCGGCGCGTTGCCGGGCGGTTTCCGCAAAAAGGCCGCGGCCCGCACGCTTGAAGAGGAATTGAACGCCGCGCTCCTCGCCGCGCCGACGGGCGAGCGCGAATCGTCCGGCGTGCGGCTCAACGAGGACGGCGAACTGGTCGCCTCCGTCTCAGTGCCGGTCCGCCGCGTGCAGGCGATTTACGGGCTCGTCACCGCAGAGATCGGCGGCATCGACGATCTCGTGACGCGCGCGCGATATTCCGTCGTGCGCTTTTTTGCGTTCGGCGCCGTCGCCGCGATCATCTCGTCGTTCTTGTTGACCGCCGGCATCGCGCGCCCGATCCGACAGCTCGCCGTCGCGGCCGACAAAGTCCGTGAAGGGATCTCTGCGGCGAGCCGTGCGCGCATTCCTGATTTTTCCGCGCGCAAAGACGAAATCGGCGAGCTGTCCACGTCTCTGAAATCGATGACCGCTGCGATCTATGAGCGCATGGAGGCGATCGAGACCTTCGCCGCGGACGTCGCCCATGAGCTAAAAAATCCGCTCACGTCCATTCGGTCCGCGTCGGAGACCTTGCAGATCGCAAAAACGCCCGAGGCGCAGGAGAAGCTCCTTAGCGTCATCCGCAACGACGTCGCGCGGATGGACCGCCTCATCACCGACATCTCCAACGCGTCGCGTCTTGACGCCGAGCTTGCTCGGGAGACGCGCGAACCGGTGGAGATCCGCGGCCTCGTCGGCGACATCGTCGACATTTACGCCGCGACGATAAAAGAGGGCGACGTCCCCGTCCGTTACGATCGCGCCGGCGATCCGCTCTATCTGGTCGGCAATCCGTCCGCGCTCGGACAGGTGTTTCGCAACCTTGTCGACAATGCGCGCTCCTTTACGCCGGCGGGCGGGACGGTGCGCGTGCGTGTTCGGTCGACCGCCGGCGGCGCGCGCGTTACGGTCGACGATGACGGGCCGGGCGTGCCGGCGCAGGCGCTCGAAAAGATTTTCTCGCGCTTCTACACCAAGCGCCCAGCCGGCGCCGCGTTCGGCGCGAACTCCGGATTGGGCCTTGCGATTTCGCGCCAAATCGCCCGTTCGCACGGGGGCGACGTTCGCGCGCAAAACCGCGGCGACCCGCAAGCGCCGGACGGCGCGCGCTTTATCGTCGATCTGCCGATCGCCCGCTGACGGCCGTTGCGTCTGGACGCGCGGCGGGAATTCGCCGAGCCTTCGCCGATGGACGCAACCGACTTCGCCGCCGCGCTCCCCCGATTGCAAAGCCTCCTCGGTCTCGCCGCTTTTTGCGCGATCGCCTGGGGCTTTTCCGAAGCGCGCGATCGCTTTCCGTGGCGCATGGCGCTCGGCGCCGTCGGCGTGCAGATCGCCCTGGCCGCGCTCTTTTTGTACGCCCCCGGAACGCGCGATGCGCTCGCCGCGCTCAACGTCGTTATCGAGACGCTTCAGGTCGCGAGCGAGGCGGGGACGACGCTCGTCTTCGGTCATCTCGGCGGCGGACCGGCGCCCTTTACGGTCACCGACGAAGGCGCGCTCTTCAACTTGGCGTTCCGCGGGTTGCCGCTCGTCATTTTTATGTCAGCGCTCGCCGCGTTGTTGTGGCACCTCGGCGTCTTGCGGCTGATGATCGGCGCGCTCGCCGCTGGCCTCGAACGCGCGTTCGGTGTCGGCGGGGCCGTTGCTCTCGCCGCGTCGGCAAACGTTCTGCTCGGTCAAACCGAAGCGCCGCTTTTGATCCGGGCGTATTTGAACAAGCTGACGCGCAGCGAGTTTTTCGTCGTCCTCGCCGGCGGGCTCGCGACCGTCGCCGGCACCGTCATGGTGCTCTATGCGTTGATACTGGCGCCCGTCGTGCCGGCCGCGCTCGGGCATATTTTGCTGGCGTCGATTATTTCCGCGCCGGCGGCGATCCTCATGGCCCGGATCATCGTCCCGCCCGACGCCGACGAAACGCCGACGCCGACGGCGGCGGGTTCCGAT
>JBCCZS010000164.1:0-7079 GCA_039187035.1 Pseudomonadota bacterium
CCGAGCGGCGCGAAGACGTTCTTCGACGCTTCGATCAACAAGACCCCGCACAACCAGGGCCACAGGCGTGCGCCGGCCCGTTCCCACGAAACGGCGGCGCGCAGCAACAGCCGCGAGCGCACCGGCGGGAAGAAGAGCGCCCGCGCCTTCTGGGTTTGCGCAAACATCACGCTGTCCAACAACGCGCCGATCTGGCGGCTCGAATAGGGCCGCCCCGCCGCGAAGGGCGTCGTGCCGAAACTCGACCATAATCCCATGCGGTGCGCGACGATGACGATTAAGCGCCCGTCCGGGGCGAGGACCCGCCACGCCTCGCGTAAGAGACGCGCCGGATCGCGCGCTTCTTCGAGGCCGTGCGCAACGATCAGCCGGTCGACCGCGGCGTCCGGGAGCGGCCACCGCGACTCCGCGATGAGGCTTGAGGCGTTCGGCCCGTCGAGCGGCCAACGAACGACGCCCTGCGCGCCCGGAGCGAGGTTCAGCCGCCGATCGGCGTGCGGAAACGCCGCCAGATACGGGCTCGCATAGCCGAACCCCGCGAGCCGCAGACCGCGGGCCTCGCCCCACGCTTCGACGAGCCGCGCGCCGATGAACTCGGTCGCTTTGCGGCCGCGGGGGCTGTCGTAAAACCGATGGACGTCGAGGATGTCCGTTCGCATCCGTGCCGTGTTCCTCGTCCGGCGGGCGTACCGTTGCGCTGCGCTTCCGGGGGCGCTTATGGTCCGCCGCGCGCCAGCCTTCGGCCGCTAGGATTAACGCCTCCTGAAGGAGCCGCCAATGTCGATCGAAATCCGCCAATTTCCGTGCCTTAGCGACAATTACGGGTTCCTTGTACGCGATACCGAAACGGGCGCCGTCGCGACGATCGACACGCCCGAGCTCGACGCGATCGAAGCCGCGCTCGACGACGCCGGTTGGCGACTGACCCATATCCTCAACACGCACCATCACCCCGACCATGTGGGCGCCAATTTGGCGCTTAAAGAGCGCTGGGGCTGCGCGATCGTCGGACCGCGCGGCGAAGCGTCGAAAATCCCGGGGATCGAGCGCGAGGTCGGCGACGGGGACGTCGTGGCGCTGGGGAACGCCAAGGCGCGGGTCTATGACACGCCCGGCCACACGCTGGGGCATATCGTTTACCATTTCGAGGCCGACCGCGCGGCGTTCGTCGGCGACACGATTTTCGCGCTCGGGTGCGGGCGCCTGTTCGAGGGCACCGCCGACCAGATGTGGGCGTCGCTTTCGAAGATAGCGGCGTGGCCGGAGGACACGACCATCTATTGCGCGCACGAATACACCCAAGCGAACGCGCGGTTTTGCCTCTCGCTCGAGCCCGATAACGCGGCCCTGAAGGCGCGCGCCGCGGCGATCGACGAAGCGCGCGCGGCCGGCCGGCCGACGGTGCCGACGACGCTTCGCGACGAATTGGCGACGAGCCCGTTTCTGCGCGCGCCGGACCCCGCCTTGCGCGCCGCGCTCGGCATGGCGGACGCAAGCGACGCGGCCGTTTTTGCTGAAGTTCGGGCGCGAAAAGACCGTTTCTAGCGCGCCTTGGTAGAGCGCTCGCAAGCCGCCGCGACAAAACGTCCGGCGGCTTTCGCATCTGCGGCATAAATCTCGAAAGACCGCTGCGGCCGCACTAAATCCAGAGTGCGTCGCTGATACCGGCACGGCGGCGCAGAAAGCGAGAATAATAATGACGCAAGCGCCCGCCCTTTTTCAGCGCCGAACGCCCCTTGGCCCCAGAGATCAATTCGCGCTCGGCCTCGTCAGGTTTATGCGCATTTTCGCCGACGCGTTCTTTCGCACGCGCTACGGCCATCGCGCCGTCGTCTTGGAGACCGTCGCGGCCGTTCCCGGCATGGTCGGCGGCATGCTGCAGCACCTCAAAGCCTTGCGAAGCATCAATGACGACCGCGGCTGGATCAAAGAGTTGCTGGACGAAGCCGACAACGAACGCATGCACCTGATGACGTTCATCAACGTCGCCAAGCCGAGCGCTTTTGAACGGGCGCTGATCATGGGCGCGCAGGCGATTTTCTTTAACGCCTATTTCTGGATGTATCTGTTCGCGCCGCGCACGGCGCACCGGTTCGTCGCCTACCTCGAGGAGGAAGCGGTCGTCAGCTACACGCATTATCTCGGCGCGATCGACGACGGGTCGTTGCCGAACGTGCCCGCGCCGCAGATCGCCATCGATTACTGGGACTTGCCGGCCGATGCGCGCCTGCGCGACGTTGTCGAAGTCGTGCGCGCCGACGAGGCCCGCCATCGCGACGTCAATCATCGCTTCGCCGACGCGCTCACGCGCCTTCCGGCGGCCGACCCGGTGGACTCTGTGACGCAAGCGGGCTGACGAGACAGTCGTCAGCACACCGGGTAAACGGGGACGCCCGACGGGCGTCCCTTTTCTTTTTTGCGGTTAACGGGAGACTTCCGAAAGGCGGTAGAGGCGGCCGAGGAGGCCGGCGATGACGCCGTAGGAAAAGAACGTCCAAAAGATATTCACCAGAATGCGGATGACCGCCCAGCCGGTGACGAACGTCGGTTGGATCCAGGCCGCTTCTTCGCCGGCGGAGACGAGCCGCGAATAGGCGACGGTGGTGCTGAGCGTTGCGCCGACCACGCTTGAGATCCAGCGCAGCGCGTATTGGTTGATGATATATTGAACCGCGAAAAGCGCGGCGCCGATAAACGCAAAGACGATTAGTAGACGGAATAGATCGCCGCCCCGCGTCACCGACAACGTGCCCGCCGGCGCCATTGAATGGCGGCACACGGCGATCCCCGGATAGGCGGCGATCCGCAATTGCACGTAATAAACGAGCACGGCGAACACCGCGAACAAGACGGAAAACCCGACCGGAAGCGCGTCCGCCCGCCCGCTCTGCAGGGCTTGGATGTAGAAAAACGCCAGACCCGAGAGCCCGCCGGCCAGCGCGAGCGCTAGGAGCGCGAGACCGAAAACGCCGCCAGCGCCGTGCGCGCCGACCGCGTTTCGGAAATGGAACGCGAAGACCGCCCACAGGACCAGAAAAAACGGCGCCGCCGCCAATAACGGCGCGCCGATGAGATAGACCCACTGGCGCCCCGCGGCGGTTATTAAATCGCGCCCCTGGACCAGTTCGATCGTGTGAAGACTGTCATTGTCGGGAAAATTCGCGAAGACGCGGCCGAACGCCGTCGAAACATACTCGACCGTATACGTCGTCGTGAAATGCATCGGCGCCAACACGAGAACGCCGACGGCGAGCGCGCTTGCGGCGAAGCCGAGGACGAGGCGTGCTTGATCGGCGCCGAAGGGCGCGCGCACGACGCCCGGCGCGGGACGTTCGCCGAGACCGGCGAAGCGGATCAGCGGCGCCATAAAAGACGCGATCAAGACGATCTGCGCGAGGAGACCGGCCCCGGCGACGATCATCGCGGCTTGCGGGCGCTGCGCCCAATTGATGCGTTCGGCCTGCGCGGCGTAGGATTCCAACGCCGCAAGGTTCGGCACAAGGTCGCCGAAGGTGACGAGTTTACCCGCCGCAAGCGAAAGATGAGCGAACGAGGTCGTCATATTGACGAGCAACAACCCGACGACGGGCAGCCAAGCGACCCGCATGATCGTTTCCATGCGGCCCGCGCCGAAGTGCAGCGCTTCGGCCACGGTGGGAAAAATCCGCAAACGCATGTCGTCGCCACCCCGCCGCCCTCGCCGATGCGGCGAGGGATCGCTTGTCCCCAGGCGGCGAACCTAGCCGGTCGACGGGCCGGACGCAAAAGTACCGGGCCCGCCCGCGGTTAGTCGCAATGCCAGCAATCCTCGGCGATCGACAGCGTCGCGCCGATCGGACTGCCGGGGGGCGCGTCGGGCCCGTTAAGGGTCGGGGCGATCGGCGGCGCGGGCCGGGAGAGCGCGTTGTCGATCTGCGCGTAAAGTTCGGCCCGCCCGGCCGCCGCGTCCGGTCCGGAAAAGCCGCGCCCGATCAGCCCGCCGCCGAAGCGCTCGCGCAGCATTGCGAGGTGCGCGCGCGCGGCCGCCCGCACGCCGTGGGAGCGCGCCCCGTCGTGCAACGCCAACAGCGCCGCAACGTAGCGGGCCTGCACGGCCCGATTGATCGCCGCGGCCCGCAGGCCTCCGCCCGACCGCGCAAAAACGGCGGCGTCGGCGGCGATCAGCACTTCCTCAAGCCCCAAGGCGTCCGGATCGCGCGCCTTGAATTGCACGAGCCGTTCGGCGCGGGCCGGATGGAGAAGCGCGGCGAAAACAAGATCGCTCGCCGTCTCGGCCGCCGCGAACAAATCGAAGGCGGCGCCGGCGCGCTCCGCCAAGGCTTCGCGCGGTTGGGCATGAAAGAAATTCGTGTCGGTCTCCGGCTCCATGAGCGCCAAAACGCGCTCGGACACGTCGAGCGCGTCCGGCGACAGGGCCCCGAGGATTACGTCGAGCGCGCGGCGTTGGTCGGCGGCCGGCACCACCGCGACGGCCGGCGCGTCGGCCCCGGCCTTGCCGTACGAAAAGGTCAGCCCACCGACGAACTTCGCAGCGGCGGCCAGCTGGTAGCGGTGATAAAGATAAACGGGCGCGAACACCCGCCTTAGCGCGGCGACGGGCCGGCCGGGGGCGAGCCGGTCGACGTCGAACGCGTCGAGCGCGATGCGCCGCACCGCGAGCACGTTTTCGAGCTCCGCGACCGGGTCGGCGCCGTTGTCCCAAACGGAGGCGTAGGCGTGCGCCTCGCCGAGCCCGCGCCCATGTTGATCGGCGATAAACAAAAGTCCGGCCTCGCGGGCTTCTTTGACGACCCGGTCGAGATCTTCCCGCTCCGTCTCGGGCGGGTAATCGCCGTACAGCCATTTGACCGTCACGACGTCCCACCGCCCGATGCCGGCGGCGTAGGCGTTGGAGAAGTCGAGGCCGCCCTCTGGCGTCGCGACGACGTGGGGCGCCGGGTAATCGGCGACGGAGGCGCGGTCGTTGATCGAGGCCGCGAAATTATGGCCGAAGCCGAGCGCATGCGCGACTTCGTGGGCCGAGAGCTGACGAATACGCGCGAGCGACAACTCGACGGGATCGTCGGCGCGGCCGGACCCCGAATTGCCCGCGCCGGCGAGGCCTTCGAAAATCATGCGGTCCTGGCGCACGCGCTGCGAGCCGAGGATCACGTGGCCTTTGATCATTTCGCCCGTACGCGGATCGATGATCCCGCCGCCGTAAGACCAGCCGCGCGTCTGGCGGTGCACCCACTGAATAACGTTGTAGCGAATATCGAGCGGGTGGGCGTCTTCCGGCAGGATTTCAACGCGAAACCCGTCCGGCCAGCCGGCGGCTTTAAACGCGTCCGCCCACCAAGACGCGCCCTCGACGAGGGCGTCGCGAATTGCCGCAGGCGCGCCGGGATCGACATAAAAGACGATCGGCTCGGCGGCCGGGCTCTGCGGATCGGCGGGGTCCTTGCGTTGCAGGCGATGGCGGATCGCGAGCGCGCGCGGGACCTCGCGCGCGAGCGGCGCGGAATAGTCATAAACGCCGAGCGATAAAACGCCGACCCGCGGATCGGCGAGCCGCGGTCGGTAGCCGGGCGCCGGCAGGCGCGCGAATGTATGGTGCACCCGGAGCGTTACCGCAGTGGGCGCGGCGGCGGTCGCGCGCACTTGCGGGCCCGGCTTGGCGGACGCGAAGGTCAGCGTGGCGTCGATCTCGACATTATCCGGAAAGACGAGCGCCGATGCCGCCTCGGGCGCGGACCGGTCGGGGTCGCGCGAAAACCCCGCCCCGCCTTCGTCGAGGCGCTGCGCGAGGCCCAAAACGTCCGCCGTGAGAAGCGTCGATAAATCGACGACGAGGCGCCCGTCCGCGCCTTCCGCCTCGATCGCGCCGGACCAGATGACGCTGTCGGCGAATGACTGATCGACGGCGCGCTTTTCGGCCGCGTTGTCGGCGCTCGCCCGGTAGCGATGGTTCTCGACTTCCGCAAAAACGCGCGCGCCCATGCGCCGGAACCGGACGATTTTGCCGGCGTCGCCCCAGCCGCGGTCAAGCCCGATCGGGTTCGAGCCGAGCCCGGCCGTCAACCGGGCGGCGTGGATCGCGCGCAGCGACACGCCCGCCGCGTCGGGCGCCGGCAATAAGGCGACGACGCGCGCGCCTTTCGGGTCGATATAGAGATCGAGAAAACCGGCGCGTTTTTCCAGGCCGGCGAGCGCATCGGCGACCGCCCCGTCGTCCGTATCGTCAGCGGCTTCCTCGTCCGCGGGGGATTGCGCCGCGCAGGCCGGCGCGCCGAAAATCACGACGAAAAAGACGGCGATAACGCTGTATGCGAACGAACGCGGCATAGAGCCCTCCCGAAGCGCGCGTCAGGCGGTCGCCCGCTCGAACACGCGCCAAGACCAGTAATTGTTGCCGCCGCGCCGGTCCGCGAGCCGCCACCCGATTGTGCGCATCCGCCGCGTGATCATCCAGTTCAGATAGCCGTGCGCGCACAACATGACGTCGCCTTGGTCGGCGTGGGCGGCGAGCCGGTCGGCGATCGCAGCGACGCGCCGCCAGGCGGCGGGGTGGGTTTCGACGCCGCGGGGCGCGTAGCCCCAAAACCAAAAGCTGCGCGAGACGACGCCCCACTGCCCGGGCCGCAACTTCAAGAACGGCACCGGCGGCGGCGGCAACGGCGCTTCGACGTAGAGGGGATCGGCGGGAACGGCGCGCCGGCCTTGCGTGACGTGACGCGCGGTTTCCATCGCCCGCGGCAAATCGGACGACAGGACGGTCGTCGCGGCCGAGGCGAGCGCAACCAAATCCGACGGCGCCGTTTGCCCGTCGGCGAGGCCGCTTAGATCATAGTCCGACCACCAACGCCCGTATTCACGCGCGGAGATAACGACGTCGCGGTCGAGCGCCGGGCGGCCATGGCGCACCGTAACGATGCGCCCCTTCCCGCCGGGCCGCACGGCCGCTTCCGGCTCGTCGACGCGATGCGCTGCGTCCCCCGCGTCCATGCTTTGCGTCATCGCCCCTTTGTTCCCCGGCCGCGGGGGGGGAAAGAGCCCCAAGCCGCGACCATCGCCGCGGCCCCCCCCCCCCGCCCCGCCAA
>JBCCZS010000165.1:0-7030 GCA_039187035.1 Pseudomonadota bacterium
GTGGCTATCAGTGCGTTAGATCCGCTGGTCACAAACCCATTGCGTCGGAGCCAGATCTTGTGAGAAGCGCGGCTGACGGCTGGGCGGTCTTTGATTTTGCAGAAGAAGCGTTCTTTTCTTGCGCCACTTTGATGGAGAGCCGCTGAATAGATGAACGCAGGCGTTGACGCCATGACGGAAGCGACGATTCCCGGATGCGTTCGAGGCGGAGGTTGGACGGTTGAGTCGCGATAACGGCCGTGCGGTCGATCCCGTTGCGCAAGGTCTTCGCGTCGGCGCATCGACGTCGACGACGGGGCGACGGGCCTTTTTCGTATCCGTCGCCAGGAGCTCCCCCTTTTTGTGCACGATCTTGCTACGCCCGCTGAACGCACCTCAACCTACATGCCGGAAATATACAATCGATTTAATTCCACTATAAATTATTTTACACTGTGAAAAGATAATCAAAAAATTATTACTATTTATATAATACAAAGTTGTTGCATAGGCCTTGTCGCCGATCCGCGCGATACGACCGCGCTCTCGCTCTTGGTGTAAATCTTCCGCGTTACTCGCCGGCGGGGCCCGCCCGCTGCGATCACGTCGCGGAGGGCGCCGTCGGTTGCGTCGTGCTGAACGGTCTACCAATAGCGAGTGCGCCGGCGCCGAATCGTTTCTTGACGTTGGCGGCGTCGCCGAAAACAGCCTCAAACCTAAGAAAAAATAACAAAACCGTTCGGAGACGACGCACCCGGCCGCAGGCGGCTCCACGCTTGACGTTTTGGGGGACAAAACGACGCAATCGGGACCGTATCGGCTCACTTCTTGCGTAGTCGAGCCTCATCGGGGTTGGCGCTCAGCGTACATCCGATAGAACCGCGCGACTCGCGGGGGAGCGCACGGCGCGCGGTGAGCGGCTTGGGCGTGGAGAAGGAAGGGTGTGATGGCGGTTACCGAGGCTTTGGACAAGCGCAGAGCGACGATCGAAGATTACCTGCGGATCGCCCGCCTCGACCACGCGACGAAGCATATTTTCGTCCTGCCGGGGATTGCGCTCGCCTGGTTGCTCCGCGGCGTTCAGAGCACCGACGTTGTTTTTTCGGTCGTGCTCGGCTTCGTCTGCGTCGTGTGCATCGCGTCGGCTAACTACGTCATCAACGAGTGGCTTGATCGGGACTTCGACCGTCACCACCCGACGAAATCGGCGCGCGCCGCCGTGCAAGCGGAACTCCAAGGTCGCTACGTTTTTCTTTTGTGGGCCGTCTTGGCTGCGATTGGCCTGCAGGCCGCCGCCACGGCGAGCGGAACGATGTTTGCGGTCGCGCTCGTATTCCTGTCGCAAGGGGTCTTTTACAATGTGCGTCCGTTGCGCACGAAGGATCGTCCGTATCTCGACGTCGTCTCGGAAGCGATCAACAACCCGCTACGGTTGATGATCGGCTGGGCGATGATCGACCCGACCAGTTTGCCGCCGTTCAGCATCATCGCCGCTTATTGGGTCGGCGGCGCGTTCTTGATGGCCGCCAAGCGGTACTCGGAATATCGCCAGATCGTGGCCTCTCATGGTCGCGACCTCTTAGTGCGCTACCGGCGCAGTTTCGCCGGCTACACGGAGAGCGCGCTTCTAATTTCGTGTTTCGTCTATGCGTTGTTGGCGGTGTCGGCCTTGGCGGTCTTCTTTGTGAAATATCGGATCGAATACATGATCGCGTTTCCGGTCCTGATCGCGATGTTCGGCCAATATCTGTCGTTGTCGATGGGCGACGACTCCGCGGCGCAAAAGCCTGAGAAGCTCTACCGGGAGAAGAAGCTGCTCGCGATCGTGGCGGCGCTATCGGTCGTCTTCGTCGTTTTCACGTTCGTCGACGTGCCCGCGCTTGAATCGCTCGCCAGCCAGCACTTTATCGAATTGCAATGACGGCGGCGCGGGACATCTGGCGCGGCGTGAAGCTCGCCGTCTTCGATATGGACGGCACGTTGTATCGCCAGGGCCCGATGCGCCTGCGTATGGCGGCCGAACTCGCCGGCGACGCCGCGCTTCGGCTCAGCACGCGCCGTCTCGCCGTCATCAAAGCCTATCGCCGCTTGCGCGAAGAAGCCGCCGACGACGAACGCGGCGATTTCGAAGCGCATGTCGTTTCCCGCGTCGCCGACAAGTGCGGCGTTTCGGAGGCTGAGGTTCAGACGATCGTGGACGATTGGATCCATCGCCGGCCCCTCAAACATCTACGCGCTTGCGCGGTGCCGGGGCTCCACGCCGCTTTCGCCGCGCTGCGCCGCTCGGGCCGGACGACCGCCGTCCTGTCCGATTACCCGGTCGCCGACAAATTAGAGGCGTTGGGCGTCGAGCCGGACCTTGCGGCCAGCGCGTCCTCACCCGGCGTCGGCAAGATGAAGCCGAACCCCGCCGGGCTTGAACGCCTCATGGCGAGCGTCGGCGTCGCGCCCGACGAAACGCTTATGATCGGGGATCGCCTGGACCGCGATGTGGCCGCGGCCGAGCGCGCCGGAGCCCGCTGGCTTTTGCGCGCGTCGCAGGGCGAGCCGGCGGATCGGCGCTTCCGCGACTTCCGCTCCGCGCCGTTCGACGCAATCCCGGCGCTCGCCGATGCCTGAGCTCGGTCGTCACCGGCGCCAGATGATTCGCTACGTCGGAACGGGCGGCGTTGCGGCGATCGTGGACCTGTCGGGATTTGCCGCGTTGACCGCATACGGAGCGCCGCTTCTCGCCGCCGCCGCCGCAAGCTTCGTCGCCGCCGTCATCGTCAACTATGCGCTATGCTCGCTCTTCGTGTTCGACGCGCAGATGGGCCCGGCGCGGTTCGCCGCTTTTTTCGGCGCGGCCTTGATTGGATTGAGCGTGAACGTCGGCGTGACTTACGCGGCCCACGCGGGGTTCGCCGTCGCGCCGCTTTTCGCCAAAACCGTCGGAATCGGCGTCGCGGCCGCGGGCAACTATCTCCTCAATGCTTTTGTCGTGTTTCGTGAGCAACCCGTGGAGCGACCCGATGCTTGATATGACCGACGCCGTGCGACCGCTGTCCGCGGTCCGGTCGAGCCGGCAGTTGCGCATCGGCGCGGTGATCGCCGTCGCGATAGCGATCGGAGCGGCGATGCGCCTTTGGGCGTTCGGCGGCGGACGCGCCTTGTGGCTTGACGAAGCGATGGTGGTCTTGAATCTCCTGAACATTCCGGTGCTCGACCTTTCCGGTACGCTAGGCTTTCACCAGATCGCGCCGACGGGATGGCTGTTGTTCCAGAAGGCCGCCCATATGGTTTGGCCCGACGTCGAGTTCTCGCAGCGCGCCCCGGCGCTCATCGGCGGGCTCGCCGCGCTCGCCGCGTTCGCCGCGCTCGCGCGGCGTGTTTTGCCGATCGGCGCCGCCGGTCTTGCAATCCTCCTGTTCGCCGTCAGCCCGACGCTGATCCGGTACTCGGCGGAAGCCAAGCCCTATATCTTCGACGTCCTCACAGCGTCGCTCATCCTCTATTGCGCCTACGTCGCGCTAAATGATCCGGCGCGGCGAACGCGCGCAACGCTCGCCCTGGCGGCGACCGGGGCGGTCGCGGCGTTCTTTACAATCGGCGGTCTGATGGTCGCTGCGACGACCGGCGTTGTGTTGTTCGCCGCATCGGTCGTGCGCGGGGACCGCGCGTGGAGCCTTGCGCTTGCGGCGGTGGGCGCGGTGTGGGCCGCCGCGGTAGGCGCGCAGTACTTTATGGCGTACGCCGACTATTACGCCACCGTCGGCGCTGAAGCCTATGATTCCTACTGGGGTAACGCGTTCGCGCCGGCGCCGTTGAGCGCGGACGCCGTCGCCTGGTACGCGCGGACCGCCCACACCTTGATCGGCGCGATTCACAACGGTCTGGGGACCGATCAACCGCTTAAACTCGTTTACTCCGGGCTTCTCGCCGTCGCGCTCGCTGCGGGCGGCGTCGTCCTTGTGCGGTCGGATCGCTGGCTGTTCGCGCTTCTTGCAGCGCCGGTCGTAATGTCGGTGCTCGCCGCGCTCTTGCAGGTTTATCCGATGACGCCGCGGCTGCAGCTCGCCCTTGCGCCCAGCGTCCTTGTGACGGCGGCGGCGGGCGTTTCGCTCGCGTCGCGCAGCGCCGGGCGGCGTTCCTACCTTGTCCTCGCAGCCGCCGCGATCGTTTTGGCCGCCGGTCCGCTGGCGATCGCGATGGAACGCGCGCTCAAACAGCCGCCCTTCGCGCACCAAGAGGTGCGCCCGCTCTTGGCGCATATAGCGGCCGAGCGCGGGCCGGACGCGCTTTTGATGACGACGCGCCAGTCGCGCCCGGCATTGCTCATTTACGCGCAGGAATATGACTTGGCGGGGATGCGCTACGCCGTGGGCCATAAGACGCGCGGGCGTCCGGACTGCGCGTTGCGCGACGCCGCGCTCGTCAGCCCCGAACGCGAAGCCTGGATCTTGATTTCGCACGAAGCCGACAGCGACGTCGCCGGCAACAATCTGTTGCGGGGCGAACTTGAGCGGCGGGGGTCCGTCACTTTGGCGATGGAAGCGGCCGGATCGCGGCTCTATCGGTACGCCGCAGACACGTCATACCGGACCCCTGACTTCGTCGGCGTTCCTGGCGTCGATCGATGCCCGACGACCGTGCCGGTCGCCGGCATCGAGCCGCCGATCGCCGCGCGCGCGGGGATCGCCCGCATCAACTAACCCGCGTCGGCGCGCGCCCCGTTGACGGCGCAATGAGTCGACTGCGCAACAGGCTGACGGCGTAAGACGACGCGGCGGCCGGCGGCGTGTGCTTGCAGAGCCGTCCGCGCCATTCCACCGTCGGCGATATCGTCTTCGACGCTAGTCGGGGGGGGCGACGTTCGGTCCGCCGTCGCTTTGGAAACGTCGCCCAGATCGGGCGAGATCGGCGCGTCAGGGTTCATGCGCAGGCCGCGAGAACGAAGCACGGTCGGCCAGCGCCAAGCGAAACGCGTCCGGACGCGTGGTTCGAACAACGCAAGCTGGCCGACATAGGGGCTGATCCGGGCCCTTGAAACCCTGCACGGCACGATCCACGCACCGACGCGCGTCTCGTCCGCGCTTGCGTTCAGACTGTTGCGAGGCGGACCGACGGCGACCCGCTCAGAATAAGAACTGATCCGCTTCCAACTGGGCGATCGTCGTATTTTCCAACGTCAGCGTCGCATCGGTCCCGAACGTGATGACGGTGTCGCCGTCGATTTCTACGGCGGCCGCGATTACTTCCGCGAACGTATCAAAAGCCGCTCCGAAGCCCGTCAGGAAAATGAAGTCCGTATCTTCAAAGTCGGTGATGACGTCGTTTCCAAAGCCCGGGGCGAACTCGAATATGTCGAAGCCGGCGCCGCCGCTGAGGCGGTCGTCGCCCGCCCGGCCTTCCAATCGGTCGTTTCCGTCGCCGCCGCTCAGCGTGTCGTCGCCGTCGATGCCGATCAACCGGTCGGAGCCGCCGAGACCCTGCAAGTTCACGTCGGTTCCGGCGCGGCCGATCAGAAGGTCGGCGAAGTTGCTGCCGAAGACGCCTTCCAAGTCAAACAAGAAGTCGCCCTGGGCGTCGCCGCCGATGCCGCGTTCGATATCGAGGCGCGCGGTGACGCCCGCGTTCGACAGCCGGTAGTCGACGATGTCGAAACCGTCGCCGCCTCGATAAATATCGCCGCCGCCTCGACCTTCGAGCCGGTCGTCGCCGCTCCCGCCGACGAGCACGTCGTCGCCGTCAAGGCCGATCAACGTGTCGTCGCCGCCAAAGCCCTGTAAATTCACGTTCACGCCCGCGGCGCCGACGATGAAGTCCGCCATGTCGGAGCCGAACGCGATTTCGATCCCGGCATACTGGTCGCCCAGCGCATCGCCGGCGAAACCGCGGCCGGCGTCTAGCCGCACATTTACCGCGGATGCGGACGTTCTGTAGTCGACGATGTCGATGTCGCCGGCCCCGCCGTCGATAACGTTTGCGCCGCCGCGTCCTTCCAGGCGGTCGTCGCCGTCGCCGCCGAGAAGCGTATCATCTCCGTCAAAGCCGATGAGGCGGTCGTCGCCGTCCAGGCCTTGCAAATTGACGGCGACGCCGTCCGCCCCGATGAGAAAGTCGTTAAACGCGCTGCCGAAAACGCCTTCCAGGTCGAACAAGAGGTCGCCCTGGGCGTCGCCGCCCGAACCGGTCCCGGCGTCGAAGCGAACAAAAACGCCGCTTGCGGACGTTCGGTAGTCGGCGATGTCGAAGCCGTCGCCGCCGCGCAGAACGTCGGCGCCGCCGCGACCTTCAAGCCGGTCGTTGCCGTCGCCGCCCGACAGGGCGTCTTCGCCGTCGAGCCCGATCAAGGTGTCGGCGCCGCCAAGACCCTGCAGATTTGAGTCGACGCCCTGGCCGCCGATGATCAAGTCGGTAAAACCGCTGCCGAATATCGCTTCAAAGCCGGTCAGCCGGTCGCCCTGGGCGTCGCCGCCCGCGCCGGTGCCGGTGTCGAAGCGCACCGTCACGCCTGCGGCGGACGTTCGGTAGTCGACGATGTCGAAGCCGGATCCGCCGTTCAAAACGTCCGCGCCGGCGCGGCCTTCGATGCGATCGTCTCCGTCGCCGCCGAGGAGCGTGTCGTTGAGATCCTGGCCGATCAGACTGTCGTCGCCGGCGAGCCCCTGGAGGTTCATCGCGACGCCGGCCTCGCCGACGATGAAGTCGTTAAACGCAGATCCGAATGCGCCTTCGAGCGCGGCGAAGGTGTCGCCTTGCGCGTCGCCGCCGGCGCCGGAGCCGCCGTCGAAGCGGAGCGTCACGGCGGCGCCGCTGCCGCGATAATCGGCGATGTCGAACCCGTCGCCGCCGATCAAGTCGTCGGCGCCGCCGCGGCCTTCTAAGCGATCGTTGTCCGCGCCGCCGTCGAGCGTGTCGTCGCCGGCGAGGCCGATTAGCGTATCGTCGCCGCCGAAGCCGAACAGACCGGCGGGATCCGCCGCGCCGACAAGAAAGTCGTTGAACGCGCTCCCGAGAACGCCCTCTATCCCGAGGAGGACGTCGCCTTCCGCGTCGCCGCCGCGGCCGA
>JBCCZS010000166.1:0-7020 GCA_039187035.1 Pseudomonadota bacterium
CGCCGCCGCGTGGAGCGCCTGCATCGAGAGATTAACGCCGGGGGCGATGACGCCGCCCTCAAAGCCGCCGTCGGCGCCGACGACGTCGAGGTTCGTCGCCGTGCCGCTGTCGAGGACGATCAGCGGACCGCCGTGCTTGATGAACGCGCCGACGGTGTTCACAAGCCGGTCGGCGCCGGCTTCGGCGGGTTTGGGGATGCGCACGGCGACGCCCGGAATGGTGTCGGGCCCCACCGTCACCGGTTCCACATTAAAGTAACGGCGGGCGAGCGTGCGCAGATTGAACTGCGATTGCGGCACGACGTTGGAGATGATGCACCCGGTGATCTCTTCAAGGCGGAAATTCTTCATCGCCATCAATTGCGACAGCCAGACGGCGTACTCGTCGGCCGTGCGCGTCGCCGAGGTCGATGTCCGCCAATTCGCGACGACCTGATCGTCGCGGCACAACGCGATGACGGAGTTGGTGTTGCCGACGTCGATGGCGAGAAGCATGGGCGTCGTTCGTCCTTCAGAGCGCAACGCGCGGATTTCGGCGGGCGACGGGCCCTTAGCCCGGGTTTGGGAGGTCCGCGTCCGGAAAGTACACCGCGCCGGCGGCGACGCGGCGGGGGCGCGCCCCCGCCTGTTGACGCAAAAGGAGCGCGCCGTCCGCGTCAAGCCCGTCAAAGACCCCGTCAAGCGTTTGTGCGGGGGTTTTCACGCGGATGCGCCGGCGCAGCCCCGCAGCGCGGTCGAGCCAGGCCGCTCGCAACGGCCCGAAGCCGCGCGCCGTCAAATCGGCGCGGCGTGCGGTAAGCCGCGCGTCGATGCGTCCCAAAAGGTCCTCCGCCGCGACGCCTTCGGCGGCGTCGGCAAGCCGCGCGGCGGGATAAGCCAGCCCTATCGGGCGGGTAACGATGTTGACGCCGACCCCGACGACGAGCGCGTCGACGGCCGCCCGCCCGCCGCCCGCGGGGATCCATTCGAGAATAAGCCCTGCGACCTTGCCGCCGTCCAAGAGAACGTCGTTGGGCCATTTGAGGGCGACGCGTTCTGGCCCGGCGAACGCGTCCAGCGCCTCGGCGACGGCGAGGCCGGCCGCAAAAGAGACGAGCGCGGGCGGGTGGGCCGTCGGGGCCGGCGCAAAAAGCGTCGCGGCGAGGTCGCCGCGCCCGGCGCGCCAGGCCGCACCGCGCCGTCCGTACCCGGCTGTTTGTTCGCGCGCGAGCAGCCAGCAAGCCCCGCGCTCGCCCGCGGCGAGTCGGCGATGCGCTTCAAGGTTCGTCGAATCGAGCCGATCGAAGACGATGAGGTCGGCGCCGGACGCAAGACGCGTCGACGCCACGCTAAAAGAGCGCCTGCGCGGCGGTCTCGGCCGCGCCGCGCAGCGGGCCGGAGAACACGAACAGCGCCGGGAAGACCGCCAGCCCGCTCAAGCCCGCGATGAACCCGAGCGCCGGACCGCCGTCGCGCTCAAAGACGGGCGCGGGATCGGTGAACCAGATCAGACGGACGATCTTCAAATAATAATACGCCGAGACGACGCTGCTCAGGGCCCCGACGACGGCGAGCGTGATCAGCCCCGCGTCGACGGCGGCGAAGAACACAAACCACTTGCCGATGAAGCCGGCGGTCGGCGGAATGCCGGCGAGCGACAGCATAAAGAGCGTCAACAACAAAGCGAGCGGCATGTTCGTGCGCGACAGGCCGGCGAGATCGCCGAGCCCTTCGCTCATGCCGCCGCGCCGGCGCATCATCAAGATGCACGCGAAAACGCCGACATTCATGACGACGTAAATCGCCATATAGATAAGAACCGCGGCGACGCCCTCCCTGTCGCCGGCGGCGAGGCCCATGAGCGCGTAGCCCATATGGCCGATGGACGAATAGGCCATCAGCCGTTTGATGTTGGTCTGCACGAGCGCGGAAAACGCGCCGATCAGCATAGAGACGATCGAAATGATGACGATGATCGGCTGCCACTGGTCGAGGACGGCCGGGAACGCGCCGACCATCACGCGCGAGAAGAGCGCCATGGCGGCGAGCTTCGGCGCGGCGGCGAAAAAGGCCGTGATCGGCGTCGGCGCGCCTTCGTAAACGTCCGGCGTCCACATGTGGAACGGCGCGGCAGACACTTTGAAGGCGAGCCCTGATATCAAAAAGACCAGGCCGATGATGAGGCCGATATTCTCGTCGCCCGCGCCCGCGGCCTCGGCGATCGCGGAAAATGTCGTCGCGCCGGTAAAGCCGTAGATCAGGGATGCGCCGTACAGAAGCAAACACGACGACAACGCGCCGAGGACGAAGTATTTCAGGCCCGCTTCAGTCGAACGCCGGCTGTCGCGATTAAAGGTTGCGAGGATATAAAGCGCGAGGCTCTGGGTTTCGACGCCGAGGTAAAGCGCGATTAGATCAGTAGCCGACACCATGAGCGCCATGCCGAACGCGGACAGGACGACGAGCACGGGAAACTCGAAACGCTTGAGATCGTCCGCCCCCAGAAAACGATCGGCCATCAGTATGGCGACGCCCGCGGCGACGAAGATGATCACTTTTGCGAAGTGCGCGAACGCGTCGACGCGGTAGGCGCCGTCGAACAAAGACGCAGCGCCCGGTTTACCGACGAGCGTCATGAGCGCCGCGGCGATCAACAACGCAACGCAACACAGCGCGATCGCGCGCGCACCGCGTTCGCCGAGATAAACGCCGACGACAAGCAGCACCATCGCGCCGACGGCGAGGGTCAACTCCGGCAGGGCGAATGACAGCGTTTCAGCCAGTCCCATGCTACAACGCCCCCGCCGCGGCATAGCCGCTCAAGACGCCCTCGACCGCCGGCCGGAAGACGTCGAGCGCGGCGCTCGGATAAACGCCGAGGTAAAGCGCCATCGCCAACAAAACGACAAGAAGGCTCGCCTCGCGCGCGTCGACGTCGGAGATCGTCATCAGCGGTTCTTTCTCCAGCTTGCCGTAAACGACCTGCCGGAAAAGCCTTAGTCCGTAAGCGGCCGAAAGAATGACGCCGAAGGCGGCGAAAAAGGCGATCCACGAATTCACGCGAAACGCGCCCGCCATGGTGAGGAACTCCCCGACAAAGCCCGAAATGCCCGGAAGGCCGACATTGCCCATCGTGAAAAATAAAAAGAGGAACGCGTAGGCCGGCATGCGATGGACGAGCCCGCCATAGGCGGCGATTTCGCGCGTGTGCATTCGGTCGTAAACGACGCCGACGCACAAGAAGAGCGCGCCGGAAATAAAGCCGTGCGAGAGCATCTGGAAGAGCGCGCCTTCGACCCCCTGCTCGGTGCCGGTGAAAATCCCCATGGTCACAAAGCCCATATGGGCGACGGACGAATAGGCGATGAGTTTCTTCATGTCCTCCTGGGCGAGCGCGACGAGGGAGGTGTAGATGATCGCAACGATCGAGAGCGCGTAAACGAACGGCGCAAAGTCGGCGCTCGCCTGCGGAAACATCGGGAGGGAGAAGCGGATAAACCCGTACCCGCCCATTTTCAGAAGGATCGCCGCGAGAACGACCGAGCCCGCCGTCGGCGCCTGGACGTGCGCGTCGGGGAGCCAGGTGTGCACCGGCCACATCGGCATTTTGACCGCGAACGAGGCGAAAAACGCGATCCACAACCAGGTCTGCGCGCTCGCCGGGAACGGATACTCTTGCAGCGACGGGATGTCCGTCGTGCCGGCGGTCACGTACATCCACGCCATGGCGATCAGCATCAAGAGCGATCCGAGGAGCGTGTAGAGGAAGAATTTGATCGCCGCATAGACCCGGCTCGGCATGTCGACGCCGGCGAAGACTCTGCGCCCTTGCGAGCCCCACACCCCGATGATCAGAAACATCGGGATCAGGCTGCCCTCGAAGAAAATGTAAAAGAGAAACAGATCGAGCGAGCAGAAGACGCCGAGGATGAGCGTCTCGAGCGTTAAGAACGCGATCATGTAATCGGAGACGCGCGTCTCGATCGATTTCCACGAGGAGAGCACGCAGATCGGCATGATGAACGTCGTCAGCAAGACGAAGAGGATCGACACGCCGTCGACGCCCATTTTGTAGTTGATGCCCCCGCCGAGCCACGGAACTTCCTCGACCAATTGGTAGCCGGCGACGGACGGGTCGTAGAGCCCGTAATAGACGAGCATCGAGACGAGGAACGTCCCGACGGTAAACATCAACGCGACGTTCTTCGAAACGCCGTCGATGCGCACGCGTTCTTCCGGATCCAATTCGCCGCTCGGTTCGAGCTTGGCGGTCATGCGCCGCAGCAAGATGCCGGCGACGCCGATCATCGGCAAAAACGTTAGAAGGCTGAGCCAGGGTTGGGAGGCGAAACTTTCCGTCACGGCCGATCAGCCCCCCGCCCGCACGAGCATGTACGTGATGAAGAGCGCGATCCCGATCAGCATCACGAATGCGTAGTGATAGATGAGCCCGGTCTGCATGCGCACGACGCGTTTGGCGCCGGCAGCGACGGCAGAAGCGAGCCCGTCGGGCCCGACGCCGTCAATCGTCTTCTCGTCGCCGTCCTTCCACAGGAGCCGACCGAAGGCGAAAACGGGTTTGACGAGCAAGAAGTCGTAGATCTCGTCAAAGTACCATTTGTTCTTCAGGAACCCGTAGAGAAGCCCGCCTTCCGCGAGCGCGCCCTTGCGCAACGGATCGCCGCGCAAATAGTGGTTCGCCGCCGTCATCGCGCCGAGCAGCATGGCGACAAACGGGGCCCACAAAACCCAGGCCGGGAAATCATGGTGGCCGCCGCCATGATCGCCGGCGTGGTCCTCGCCATGTTCGTCGCCGTGATCTGCGGCATGGCCGTCGGCGTCCGCCTTGCCGTGGGCTTCATCATCCGCATGCGCCTTGTCGGCCGCGCCGTGGGCTTTCTCGCCGTGCCCGCCGCCATGGGCCGCTTGCGCCGTATAGAGACTGTCGCCCCAAAACTCGGTCGACTTCTTGCCGACGAAGTCGCCGTAAAAGGCCATCCCCGCGAAGAGCGCGCCGACGGCGAGCGGGATGAGCGGCAGCATCATTTCGTCGGGCACGGCATGGGGATGCTTGCGCACCTCCTCGGGCGCGCGCGAGCGGCCGTGGAAGGTCAGAAAAATGAGGCGCCAGGAATAAAACGCGGTAAAGACCGCCGCGACGAGCCCCATCCAAAAGGCGTAGGTCGCGAACGGCGCGCCGGCCTCCCCCGCCGCATAGGCGCTCTCAATGACGAGGTCCTTGGAGACAAAGCCCGCAAGGCCGAGCGGCGCGTCGAAGAGCCGGACGCCCGGTATCCCGATGCCGGTGATCGCAAGCGTGCCGACAATCATAAGAATGTGCGTCAACGGCATCATGTGCCGCACGCCGCCCATTTTCTTCATGTCCTGCTCATGGTGCATGCCGATGATGACGGCGCCCGAGCCGAGGAACAAAAGCGCTTTAAAGAACGCGTGCGTGAACAGGTGGAACATCGCCGCGCCGTAAGCGCCGACGCCCGCCGCGAAGAACATGTAGCCGAGCTGCGAGCACGTCGAATAGGCGACGACTTTCTTGATGTCGTCCTGCAGGAGCCCGACGGTCGCGGCGAAAAATGCGGTGGTCGCGCCGACGAGCGTGACGAGCGCCTTGGCGTCCGGCGCGTACTCAAATATCGGCGAACACCGGCACACTAAAAAGACGCCGGCCGTGACCATCGTCGCGGCGTGGATCAGCGCGGAGACCGGCGTCGGCCCCTCCATCGCGTCCGGCAACCAGGTGTGCAGGAGGAACTGCGCCGACTTGCCCATCGCGCCGATGAATAAAAGGACCGCAATGCCGGTAAGCGCGTGCACGTCCATCCCGAAGAGCGGGATCGTCAGCTCCTGGATCGGCGCGCCGGAAACGAAGCCGTACGGCACGGCCACGGCATTATCTTTGACGACCGCAAACACCGTATCGAACTCGACGGACCGGAAGACGTAAAACACGGCGAAAATGCCGAGCGCGAACCCGAAATCCCCCACGCGGTTGACGACGAAGGCTTTGATCGCCGCATCGTTCGCGGACTTCTTTTTGAACCAGAAGCCGATCAACAAGTACGAGGCGAGCCCGACGCCTTCCCAGCCGAAGAACAGCTGCACGAAATTGTCGGCCGTAACGAGCGTCAACATCGCGAACGTAAAGAGCGACAGATACGCGAAGAACCGCGGCTGCTCGCCATAGTCCTTCATGTACCCCATCGAATAAGTGTGCACGAGGAACGACACGCTCGTGATCACGACGAGCATCACCGCCGAGAGCGTGTCGAGGCGCACCGCCCACGCGGCCTGGAAGTCGCCGGACGCCATCCAGGTGAACAACTCGATCGTGCGCGGCCCGCCTGCGCCCGTGACGTTGAAAAACAAAAACCACGCATAAAGCATGGTGAGGCCGAGAATGCCGGTCGTCGTCCATTCGGCGAGCTTGTGCCCGCCGAGCCGGCCCATCGGCATCGACAGCAAAGCCCCGAAGAGCGGGAGAAGGACGACGAAAGGCTCCATGGTCGATTAGTCCGTGTTCGGTGCGCAGCGCGCGTCGGGGCGGACGCCGGCCGTTTGTCGGTGCGTCGGCATCGGCTTAGTTCTTCATGAAGTTGGCGTCTTCCACGGCGATGTCGCCGCGGTTGCGGAAGTACGCAACGAGGATCGCAAGCCCGATCGCGGCTTCCGCCGCCGCGACCGTCAAGATCATAAACGCGAAGACCTGGCCGACGAGATCGCCGAGAAACTGCGAAAAGGCGACGAGATTGACGTTGACGCCGAGCAGCATCAGCTCGATCGACATCAAAATGACGATGATGTTTTTCCGGTTGAGGAAAATCCCCGCCATGCCGACGGCGAACAACATCGCCGCAACGGTGAGGTAATGGCCGAGGCCGATCGCCGGCTGAACCGCTTCCATCGCGCCGCCCCCCTCAGATGCCCTGGCCCGTGCGGACTTTGACGACCTCGATCGCCTCGTCGCGCCGGCGCCCGACCTGAACGACCGGGTCTTGTTTTTTAAGGCCTTCGCGCACTCGAAAC
>JBCCZS010000167.1:0-6968 GCA_039187035.1 Pseudomonadota bacterium
CCGACGCTCATGGGGGACAAGTCGCGGATCAGGTCCGGCAAGACCGGCAGAATGATGCCGACGCCGGCCATGTCGATCGCCATCGTCAGGGCGATGAAAACGAGCGCATTCCGGCCGGCTGGCTTCGCGGTCATGAATGCGCAAGTCCTTTCCGGTAAGGCGCCTCGGGTGTTGAAGGCTCGCCGTCGACGGCGGGATCGCGTCCGCCGCCGCACTGTACGCTTCCGCGACTTTAGGGCGGGCGCATGGCGTATTCGGGCCGTTTTGCGGCAATTCGCGCCAAAGCGCGAGCCGCGCGGTCGCTAGCGTTCGTAATGCGAGGAGCTATGGTTGCGCAATGGGGCGGGTAAGCGTCATCGAGGACATGCCGGCGACGGCGAAAGGGCGCGCGCGCGACGACGCGGGCGATGTCGCGGGTGACGGCGCGCGCCACGATGCGGGCGGGCGCGGTCCCGCCGGCGAGGGCGCGCCGCCCGACGGGGGCCTCGACGGGGTCCTCTTTGACGCCGTTTTGTTTCCGAACCGATCGCTCCCGACCGCCGGCTTCGCCGCCGTCATGACGGTCGTGATCGCGGCGAACCTCACCTTCGGGGTTTACTTCCTGGCGCTCGGCGCGTGGCCGGTATTGGGGTTTTGCGGCCTCGACGTCTTTCTCGTTTGGCTCGCCTTTAAGGTAAGCTACCGCCAGGGGCGGCTGCGCGAACGGATCGTCGTGACGCGCGAGGCCTTGAAAGTCGCCCGGGTTATGCCGTCGGGCCACGAAATGCGCTGGGAGTTGCAGCCCTATTGGACGCGCGTCGAGATCGACGAGCCGGTGCGCCATGAGAGCCAAGTCGCCATCCGCTCGAAAGGGCGCACCCTCGTCGTCGGCGCGTTCTTGTCGCCTATGGAGCGCGCCGATCTCGCGCGCGCGCTGAAGCGGGCGCTGGTTCGTTCGGCGAGCGTCGCCGCCGAGGCATGATTGCGTTCCTGATTTTCGCCGGCGGCGCTGTCGCGCTCGCCTGGGCGGCCTACGCCGCGTGGGCGCGGCGCATAGAGACCGAGATCCGGGAAGGCGCGGCCCTTGAATTTGAGCGGTTGACGAAGGTCGAGCCGGCGTTGGTCGCGGGGGTCGACGCGGAGGTCTTCGCCGCCGTTTATCGCCGCGTGCACTTCCCGCGTTTTCCGAAATACGCCCTCGGCGCGGCGAGCGCGTTCGTCGCCGCGTTGCCGGTCATTTTGGCGCTGACCGCGAGCGTCGTCATCGCCGGGCAGGCGGCTGGCGTGTTGCCCGAGACCGACGAGATCGCGCGCTTCGTTCCGGAGGGAACGACGGCTGCGACGCCCGACGGCATGTGCGACACCGAGTGCCAACTGGTCGTTGCGGCGAATTTCGCGGGCTTTTACTTCTTCTTCGGCGTGCTCGCCGCCTGGTTGGCGATCGTCGCCGTCGCAATGTATCGCTTCCACGCCCGCAGGCCGGGCGATTTGCGCGAAGAATTGATCCGCGCGCGGCCGTAAACGGCGAAAGGCGCCCGCCCATGCAATACCTTCACACGATGGTGCGCGTCAGCGATCTCGACGCGTCGCTCCAGTTCTACTGCACGCATCTGGGTCTCGTGGAGACGTCGCGCTACGACAGCGAGAAGGGCCGCTTCACGCTCGTCTTTCTCGCCGCCCCGGACGACGTCGAGGCCGCGCGCGAGAAAAAAGCGCCGCTCGTTGAACTCACCTTCAATTGGGATCGCGAAGACTACCAGGGCGGGCGTAATTTCGGGCACCTCGCGTTTCGCGTCGACGACATTTACGCGGTCTGCGCGCGGCTCCAGGACGGCGGCGTGACGATCAACCGGCCGCCGCGCGACGGTCATATGGCGTTCGTGCGCTCGCCGGACGGGATTTCGATCGAATTGCTCCAGAAAGGCGACGCGCTAGCGCCGGCCGAACCGTGGGCGAGCATGCAGAACGTCGGCGCGTGGTGAGCCGGCCGGTTCGGCGCCGGAACGGCGAAGTTATTGTTTTCTTAGGCTGCTCCCCCCATAAGCGACGGGGCGGGGTCAACCAATGTCGCAACCAGTTCTGTCGCTCTCTCATGTGGTGAAGCGCTTCGGCCGCTTGGCGGCCGTCGACGACGTCTCGTTCGACGTGCAGCCGGGCGAGATTTTCGGCTTTTTGGGGCCGAACGGGGCGGGCAAGACGACGACGTTGCGCATCGCGCTCGACATTGTCGCGCCGACGTCGGGGATGGTGCGCATTCTCGGCGCGCGCTCGGCGATCCCAGTGCGCGCGCGCATCGGCTATCTGCCGGAAGAGCGCGGCCTTTATCGCAAGATGAAAGCCGCCGAAACCATCGCCTACTTTGCGCGCCTGCGCGGCGTGCCGGGCCGCGAGGCCAAAAAGCGTGCGTTGGCGCTGTTGGAGGAGTTCGGCCTCGGCAAGTTCGCGCGCGTCAAGAACGAAGCCCTGTCCAAAGGCATGGCGCAAAAAGTCCAGTTGCTGGCGACGATCGCGCACGACCCCGAGCTGCTCATTTTGGACGAGCCGTTTTCAGGCCTCGACCCGATCAACCCGCGATCGCTTGAAGATCTCCTCCTGCGGCTCAAAGCCGAGGGCCGCACCATCATCTTTTCGACGCACGTGATGGAGCACGCCGAAAGGGTGTGCGACCGGTTTATGATTATGGCCGGCGGGCAAGCCCGCTTTATCGGCGATCTCGATGCGGCGCGCGCGGCGATGCCGCCGCGGGTTCTCCTGCGCACCGCCGCGGCCCCGGACGACATCGCGCGGCTGCCCGGCGTCGTCTCGGTCGAGCCGCGCGGCGATAAAGTCGGTGAGACCGGCGAGCGCGAATACATCGCCTCCCTGGAGCCGGGCTTTGATCCGCAAGCGGTGCTCGCCGCCGCGCTCGCAGCCGGGCTGACGCTCACCAAATTCGAACAGGGCGGGGCGAGCCTCCACGACATTTTCGTCGCGATCGCCGGCGACGCCGCGACGCCCGACGCGTCGATCGATCAACGGAGCCGCGCGGCGTGAACGCGATCTTGCAAATCGCCTGGCGGGAATACCGGCAGTATGTGTTCTCGCGCGGGTTCTTGCTGTTTTTGATTCTGTTTCCCGTCGGCTTCGTCGTCGGCGCGGTGGCGTTCAGCTGGGCCGAACGGCAATTGCCGACGCGGCATTTCGCGGTCTTCGACGAAACGGGGCTCTATGCGGAGGCCATCGATCGCGAAATCGACATTCTCGCCGCGCGCCGATCGCTGAGCGCGTGGGACACGTATCTTGAACTCGCGGCCAAAAAGGACGCCCTCGACGCGGCGGTCGAGGAAGACGCCATACCCGAGCCGTTCGCGCCGGGACCGGTGACGACGGAACGCGCGACCGCGTTCGTCGACGCCGGCGGCGCGCAAGCCGCGATCGCCGCCGTGCGGCCCTATCTGCGCGACGGCGCGCCCGCCTTTATGGAAACCAGCCGCGGCATCGTGCGCGTCGATTTGCCGGCGAGCGCCGCATCCGCCGACAGCCTGGAAGCCGCCGCCGACGCCCTGCGCCCGTTTCTAAACGGCGAGCGGCCGGTCATCGGCCCCGAAGGCGCGCCGGTAGACTTATTCGCCGCGGTGTTAATCCCGGCCGGGTTCACCGCGGACGGCGGCGACGACGCGCCTGAGGCGCAGTATTGGAGCCGCAACCTCACCGACAACGACTTGCGCGGGGCGATCGCGCGCGCGCTTGATCGCGCGCTCAGCCGCGAGAAACTCGAGACCCTCGGCGTCGACGCCGACGTGCTCGACGATCTTCTCGACACCGACGCGCCGATCGCCGACTTCCGTCCGGACCGGGACGAAGAAGAGGCCGAACTCGGCGTGCGCGATCGGGTTGAGACGATCATCCCCGGCGTTCTCACCTACATGCTGGTCTTCATCATCATGGGCGTCGGCAATCTCTTGCTCACGAACACGATCGAAGAGCGCTCGAACAAAATCGTCGAAATCTTGCTGTCCTCGGTGACGGCGAACCAGTTGATGATGGGCAAGCTCATCGGGATCGGCGCGGTGGGGCTGACGATGCCGACGATATTCGTCCTCGTCGGCGGCCTCCTCACGTTCGTTGCGCCGGGGGCGAACGAGCTTGTCGGCGGGATCGGCTCGATCCTTTTCTCAACGCCGTTGTTCGCGATCTACCTGTTTTACTTCTTCTGCGCCTATTTCATTTTCGCGATGATCTTTTTGGCCATCGGCGCGGTGTCGAATTCGCTGCAGGACGCGCAAAGCTATATGGGGCCGGTGACGTTGTCGCTGTTCGCGCCGCTGCCGCTCGTCCTCGTCATGTACCAAAACCCCAATGGCGTCATCGCGACGATCCTAACGTGGATACCGATCTATACGCCGTATGCAGTGTTGTTGCGCGTCGCGTCCGATCCGCCGCTCTGGGAGATCCTCGGCGCGACCGCATTCATGCTGCTGTTCGCGTACGTCCTCGCCCGCCTGATGGGCCGCGTCTTCCGCCGCGCAATCTTGTCGTCGGGACCGGTGAAGCTGAGCGAGGCGTTCAAACTTTTGGTGTCGCGCGAAGATTGACCCGGGGCGTGCGCCGACGTTCAGGCGCATCGACGACGAACCGAAGCTATCGGCCGGCCTTCTCCGGATCGAAAACGTAGAGCCGGTCGCAATAGCCGCAGACGGCCCAGCCGTCGTCCAAACTGTAATAGACCTTCGGATGGCCGAGCGCGCCGCCGCCGCCGTCGCAGGCGACCCGGCGCGTTGCGACGTAGATCGTTTCCGGCGCGTCGCGGGGCGGAGCGGGCGCGGCGTCGTCCAGATCGGTCCCGAGATCAGCGGCGGGATCGACGACGGCTTCTCCGGCGGGCATGTCGTCGGGGGTCATCGCATTTCCGCGGCGCGGCTTTATATGAGCGCTCTGCATCCTGCCGACGCATTGCGCGGAAGCGCGGGCGCCGTCAAGTCGGGCCGCGCTTGCGCGCCGCGCCCCCGCACGCCTGGAGCTTTCGCCATGTCCGCGTCGTCCGAAGCCGATCCCGAACTCGCCGTCGTCACCGCCGGTTTGCGCAAAACCTATCCGGCGACGAAAAGATCGCCCGCCAAGGAGGCGTTAAAGGGCGTCGATCTCGAAATCCGTCGCGGCGAGATCTTCGGGCTTCTCGGCCCGAACGGCGCGGGGAAATCGACCTTCATCAATATTTTGGCCGGGCTCGTCACCAAATCCGCCGGGACCGCGCGCGTGTGGGGGTTCGATCTCGATAAAAACCCGCGCCAAGTCCGCGCGGCGATCGGCGTCGTCCCGCAAGAAATCCTGACCGACGTCTTCTTCACGCCGAAAGAAGCGCTTGAGATCCACGCGGGGCTTTACGGGGTGCCCAAAGCTGAGCGGCGCACCGACGAAATTCTCAACGCGCTCGGCCTTGAAGACAAAGCGGACGCCTATGTGCGCCAGCTCTCCGGGGGCATGAAACGCCGGCTTCTCGTCGCCAAAGCAATGGTGCACGGCCCGCCCATCCTCATCCTGGACGAGCCGACCGCGGGCGTCGACATCGAGTTGCGCAAGCAGCTTTGGGAGTACGTTTTAGAGCTCCACGACGCCGGGGTGACGATCGTCCTGACGACGCACTACCTCGAAGAAGCCCAGGAGCTCTGCGACCGCATCGGCATTATTCATCACGGATCGCTCGTCGCGTGCGCGCCCACCGGCGACTTAATCGCCTCGCTCGACCGCAAAACGCTGATGGTGACGCCCGCCGAGCCCGTTTCGTCGGCGCCGGACCTTGCGCCGTACCCGGTTGAATTGAAGCCCGACGGCCGGCTCGCCGTCGCCTACCGGCCGAGCGCGGCGCCCGTATCGGCTATCCTGGAGCGGCTCGCCGCGGTCGGCGTGTCGGTGAAGGATCTCTCTACCGTCGAGGCCGATCTTGAAGACGTCTTTTTAGAAATGACGTACCGCGCCTAGCGACGGCGCGTGATCGCTTTCCTGACGGCGGCCCTCGGCGCAACGCGGTGACCGGTCAGGCTTCGGTTTGCAGATCTTTCAGCGTCGCGCAGCCTTTTTTCGCCAGCGACAACAGCGCCAGGAATTGCTCGTCGGAGAACGGCGCGCCTTCGGCCGTACCCTGAATTTCAACGAGGCCGCCGGACCCGGTGACGACGAAGTTCGCGTCCGTGTCGGCGTCGGAATCCTCGACATAGTCGAGGTCGAGGGCCGGCGCGCCCTTGACGATGCCGCACGAAATTGCGCTGACGCTGTCGGTGAGCGGCGAGGCCGTGACGATCCCTTGCGCGACCGCCCAATCGACGCAGTCGCGCAGCGCGACCCACGCCCCGGTAACCGACGCCGTGCGCGTGCCGCCGTCCGCCTGAATGACGTCGCAATCGACGAGGATCTGGCGCTCGCCGAGCGCTTTTAAGTCGACGACGGCGCGCAGGCTGCGGCCGATGAGGCGCTGAATTTCCTGGGTGCGGCCGGATTGGCCGTTTTTCGCTTCGCGGCGCATGCGGTCGTTCGTCGACCGCGGGAGCATGCCGTACTCGGCGGTCACCCAACCGCGTCCCGAGCCGCGCAGCCACGGCGGCGTCGTCTCGTCCCAACTCGCCGTACACAGAACGTGCGTGTCGCCGAATTTTACAAGGCACGAGCCTTCGGCGTGCTTGGCGAACCCGCGTTCAAGGCTGACGGGGCGAAGTTCGTCGAAGGTACGGCCGGATGGGCGCATAAGGCGTCTCGCTTTTCTTTTGAGTATGGCGGGCGAAAATCAGGCGCGCGGCGGCGCGCGCGCGAACCGGCGGGGGATAGGGCGCCGCCGCCCCGGCTGTCGAGGGGGCGCGCGCATTGCCGACGGGAAAAAACGGCGTACTTTCATGGAGGCGGCGGGGCCGCGTTCGGAGGACGCCAGGCAGGTGAGCGTATTATCGGAAATCGACGCGCGATCGCGGGACGTCTTTCGGCGGCTCGTGGAGACCTATATCGACACCGGCGAGCCGGTC
>JBCCZS010000168.1:0-6957 GCA_039187035.1 Pseudomonadota bacterium
AACGCTTCGGTTAATCGGCTTTGCAAATCACGGGCTTGGCGGTCGTCGGCGTCGTCGCCGTCGGCCTCGCCGCCGCGGCCCGCCGCCATTTCGGCGAGTTCGGCCGCCGGTATGGCGGCCCGCCGCGCCTCGTCGCGCTTGCGTTTCATCGCTTTCAGCTTGGCGAGGTTCGCCGCCCGCGCCGAGGCCGCGCCTTCGGTCTCAATGCGCTCCGACAAGCGGTCGATCAGCGTGTCGTAGGATTCGCCCGCTTTTTTCAGCGCCGCGCCGCGGTTGACGGTGCGGTCCGCGGCCGGCGTCGTCGCGCGCCCGCCCCGAATGCTGCCGAAATCGGGGCCGTTCGTCGCCAGTTTAAACATCGACGCGAGCGCTTCTTTCGATAACGCCTCAAGCCCCATCTTCTCGCGCACCGTATTGACGTGCGACGGGCGAAACGCCGCGAGGTCGCCGGCCGGGCTCAAATGGTTGCCCTGGGCGGCCGAAAAGCCGAGCCCGCGAAGCGCCGTCAACGAGGCCTGGTCTTCGACGCCGACGGCGGTGATCGCCGCGCTTTTGTCGTCGGCCAACTCGAGGAGTTCGGAAATCGCCGACAGTCCCGGGCCGCGCACCGTGCGCGCAAAGCGCAAGATCGCGGCGCCGCCGGTCTTGATTTCCTGGAACGGGAACGGGTCCGCGTGATGGAGAAAGTCGTTCGTCCGTCCGCGGACTTCGATGGCGAGGCGCGCGCCGGTCTCGCGCAGCCGGGCGAAGCGTTCCGCGACGCGCCGCGGGTCTTCATTGATCGGCGGCGCCGGGCACTCGAGCGTGACGAGGCTCGGTGCGAACTCAAAGTCGGCGAGCGCGGCGGCGAACGCGTCGTTGAACGTCTCGTCCGACAAATCGCTCAGCGCGAGGTTGATCGACAAGCCCGGCGGAAACGGACCCCGCCAGTCGGTGTAAGCGGCGAGGGCGCTCGTCAGAATATGGCGGGTCAACTCGCCCATGCGTCCTTGCGCTTCGAAAAACGGAATGAACGCGCCGGGCGGCAACACGCCGAGCGCCGCATGGCGCCACCGAACGAACGCTTCCAAGCGCGCCAGCGCACCGTTCGACAGGTCGAAAATCGGCTGAAACTGGACCTCGAACTCGTCGTTCTTGATCGCGTTGTCGATATCAAGGTTCGACAGACGCGCGGCCTGGGCGTTCATCGAGGGTCCTCCGCTCGCCGGCGTGCGCGTCGCGCACCTTCGCCGCCTCAAAGCCATGTCGCGATTCGGTGCGCCGACTGCGCAACCGCTGCCGCTAGGCACTGCCGCGATTCACGCGCGCCGGTAAAGCCGCGGCCCGCGACGCCCGCGCACGGGCGTCAATAGTCGAATTGTTCGCGGAGAATGCGCTCCTGCAGGGATTGGCCCCGGTCGAACAACAAAGTGAGCCGAATGGAGCGATCCTCCCGTACGTCGACCTCGACGACGTGCCGCACCTCTTGATTGTCCGCGACCGCCGAGACCGGGCGTTGATCGGGCTCAAGCGCCTCGATCGAGACCACGGCGTCGTGCGGGAGCAGGGCGCCTTTCCAGCGACGCGGGCGAAAGGCGCTAATCGGCGTCAGCGCCAGTAGGTGGGAGTCGATCGGCAAGATCGGGCCGTGCGCCGACAGGTTATACGCCGTCGACCCTGCCGGCGTCGCCACGAGCACGCCGTCACAACTTAGCGCGTCCATGCGGACTTGCCCGTTGATCGACAACCGCAGCCGCGCCGTTTGGCGCGTCTGGCGAAACATAGACACTTCGTTGACCGCCCACTCCTCGACGCGCCGCCCCTCCACGGTGCGCGCGCCCATGCGCAACGGGTGGATAATCGTGCGTTCGGCCTGGGCGACGCGCTCCGGCAGATCGTCGTCGACGGCGCCGTTCATCAAAAAACCGACGGTGCCGCAATGGACGCCGTAAATCGGCTTCGGCGCGGTGATGGACCGCCGCAGCGCCTCCAGCATCGTCCCGTCGCCGCCGACGGCGACGATGACGTCGGCGTCGGCGAGCCCGGCCTCTCCGTAGCGCGCGCGCAAGGCGTCGGCTTTTTCAAGGGCTTCCGGGCGAGGGCTGGCGAGAAAACTGAAGCGCGTCGTGGCCATGGCGATCCGTCGGCCCGGCGACCGCTCGGCCTCGCTGCGTTGATACGCGGACGGAGCGTCGAGGGCGGCCCTGCGAGGCGTTGACGCGCGGCTTGAAAAGACGCCGCGCCTGAGTAGTGTACCGCCCGCGTCGCCACGATCAACGCGTGTCGGCCGCTTGCGCCATGTTGCGCTGCAACGCGCCTGGCCGTTTTTCTTCTAGCGGACGTTTCAAGGAAGGCCGCATTGCCCCTCGACATCTCGCCGCCCCACCGGCCGCCGAAAGCCGAGCGCGCCGCCGCAGCCGCCGCCTATCGCCGGGTGCGCGACGCGTCGCTCGCGCTCGCCCGCCGCTTCCCGATCGAGGACTGGATGCTCCAGTCGATGGAGGAAGCAAGCCCGATCAAGTGGAATCTCGCGCACACGACGTGGTTCTTCGAGACCTTCGTGCTGCGCGCGCGCGCCCCCCAAGAGCCGGTTTTCGATCCGGCCTTCGGGTATTTGTTCAACTCTTACTACGAGCAGATCGGCGATCGTCATCCGCGCGCCCGTCGCGGGCTCTTGTCTCGCCCTGACGCGCAGACCGTCGTCGCCTACCGCGCCCATGTCGACGAGCGGATGATCGCGCTTTTGGAAAGCGCCGATCGCGACGAGACCGCGGCGTTGGCGCCGATCCTCGACTTGGGCCTCGCCCATGAAGAGCAGCATCAAGAACTTCTTATCACCGATATTCAGCACGCGCTGTCGACAAACCCGACGCTGCCGACCGCGCTTTCCGGCGGCGAGCGCGGCCTCGGCGCGGCGCCGCCGATCGACTGGGTCGGGTTTGACGGCGGGCTTGTCGAGATCGGCTGGGACGGGCGCGGCTTCGCGTTCGACAATGAAGGGCCGCGCCACAAAGCGCATCTGGAGCCGTTTGCGCTGGCGAGCCGGTCCGTGACCAACGGCGAATTCGCCGAGTTCATCGACGACGGCGGGTACGATGATTGCCGATTGTGGCTGGCCGACGGGTGGGCGCGGCGGTGCGACGAAAATTGGTCGGCCCCGCTTTATTGGCGGCGCGAAGACGATGCGGCGCCTTGGTCTGCGTTCAGTCTATTCGGCGTGCGCGCGATCGATCCGGCGGCCCCCGTCGCGCATGTCAGCTTTTACGAGGCGGCGGCCTTCGCCGAATGGGCGGGCGCCCGCCTGCCGCGCGAGGCGGAGTGGGAGTGCGCGAGCCGGGAAGCGGACGCCCACGGCGCCGTCCTTGACGGCGCGGCCTTGCGCGCGCCCCAACCGGCCTTGGCGGCGCCGGGGCGCGTCTCGCAAATGTTCGGCGATGTTTGGGAATGGACGGCGAGCGCCTACAGTCCGTATCCGGGCTTTCGTGCGGCGGCGGGGCCGGTCGGGGAATACAACGGCAAGTTTATGTCCTCGCAGATGGTCTTGCGCGGCGGCTCGTGCGCGACGCCGCGCAATCATGTGCGCGCGACCTACCGCAATTTCTTTCCGCCCGAGGCGCGCTGGCAATTTTCCGGGCTGCGCCTGGCGCGCGACGCATGAGGCGCGCCGGCGCGTCGCAACAAGAGGGCCGTTCCTAATGAACGCCGACGGCATCAACGTTCCCGACCCCCTTTCGCTTGAGAGCCTTGAAGGCCGCGTCAGCGCCGAAGAATGGCGCTTGCGCTGCGAACTTGCAGCGACCTATCGGCTAGTCGCCCTTTACGGCTGGGACGACATGATTTTCACCCACCTGTCGGTGCGCTTGCCGGACGAAGACGGCGCGCCGCGTTTCTTACTTAATCCGTATGGCGTCTTTTTCGACGAAATGACGGCGAGCGCGCTCTTGAAGATCGACGCCGAGGGGCGGATCGTTGCCGAAAGCCCGTACATCTCAAGTCCGTTCGCGTTCACCGTCCACAGCGCCTTGCACCTGTCGCGCGACGACGCTTGCGCGGTTCTCCATCTGCATACGCCCTACGGCGTTGCGGTCTCGGCGCAAAAGGAAGGCCTGCGCCGGCTTACGCAGTTCTCCATGATCGTCCATGACGACGTCGCCTACCACGACTATGAGGGGCTGGCGACAGACCTTGACGAGCGCGAACGCATTGTCGCCGATATGGACGGCAAGCGCTTTTTGATCCTGAAAAACCACGGCACGCTGACGATCGGCCAGAACTGTGCTGTCGCGTTTCTTCGGATGTATTTTCTTGAACAGGCGTGCCGCACCCAAATCCTTGCGCAGACCGGCGCGGTGATCGAAGGCGACGCCGCCTTGGGCGCGCGCGTCCAGGGGCAGGGGGCGGGCGCCTTCACGCCGGGCCTCGGCGATCGGTTGGCCTGGCCGGGCCTTATGCGCCGTCTGACGCGCGAGAACCCCGGCTGGGAGCGTTAATCGAGCGCCCGCGCCTTGCCAGCGCCCCCGGCCTCGCGTACGCGAAAGCGCAACGCCCCTATAGCTCAGCTGGTAGAGCAACTGATTTGTAATCAGTAGGTCCGCGGTTCGAGTCCGTGTGGGGGCACCAGTGAAACCAATTACGTAGAGCAACGCAGCTGATTGGCGGCACGCCTACCGCCGCCAAATACCGACCAGGGCGACGAGATTGCCTCGCTGAAAGCGTCGCACGGCCGGCCCTGAATATCCGTCGGTTGCTTGATATTTTTGCTGATAGGCCGGCATCGCGAAGACGTGCCTTCATCGAACGCGCCTAGCGGGAAGCCGTCCTCCAAACAAGCCCGCTCTTTAGCGCCCTCGCAGAGCACCACGTCGAAAGGTCGGGCGCGCAAGCGCATTAATCGGTGAAGCTTACCGATACGAATTGCTGGATTGGCTTGATCGCCAGCATTTTCGTGCGCATACTGACAATACCGTCATTAATTCTGAGAATGTCTAGGTTCGAAAAAAAATCCAGATCCTGGAGAGGCCCGGACGGGCGCTATGAAGGACGGTGACGAAATTTGCGCGCCGGATATGGTTGGCTGTAGATGCTTTCGCATTTGATCCGTTTCGCCGACCCGGTCGTTATAGCGGAGCGCTTCAACCCGATCCCATCGCGAACTCAGCCGTTAAATCCCGCGGCGCCTATGGCGCTCCGTCATAAAGCGTGGAAGAGCAGGTCGCGGCCCGGTCCGCCGCCCCTTCACAATATAGTCTCTAATAAAAAATTTCAACGCTTGTGAATGCGAAGTACCCATTGCGTCGTTCCGGTGATATGAATTCGGTGATGTCGCTGCCTTCCGCGTAGATGAAGACAGCGCCGCCAAGGGTCACGCTAATATGATTTGAAATACGGCTTGATAATACTAAGTCCATTTGATGACCAATGTTGTCATTTGCTCTTTGCGTGACAATTTTGAAAAGTCTTGAGGGGTTTCGAATTCGTCAAAAATTAGCGCGTCTTCGCGCCAAAAGTATCTGTACGAACTTTTAATGCTTATCTTTCCAAATGCGTCGGCGCTGAACACCGCGCCCGGACTGATAATGTTTGATCCGTCAATGCCAAAAGACGAACCACGAATTCTAAATGGCGCATAAATAGCACTTGCGCTTGCGGGCCCGAAATCATCATACAGTCTCGCTCGAGAACCAAAGGCCGCCGGCTGCCTACGGGACAAGTCAAAGTCCGATTGTGTGACCCGAAAACGGGTCAAAAAATCATTTCCTGGCCCTGATCCAATGTCGAAAACCAGCCCCAACCGCGGTGAAAACGGTGCGTCGAATGTTCTTCCGGCTTCGGCGTGGAAGAAATAGCCGAATGTGCCGAACGCCTCCCTAAAGAAAAATACATCGCCTGGCGGAATGGGACTTTGAAACAAAACGTCGAGCTCGACTTCCGCAAAATTTGTGGCGGCTTCGAAGTCGAAATCAAACGCCCCCAACTTGGATGGGCGGCTCAGGCGCAGCCCGGGCGTGAAGGATAGAAAAGATCGCAGACCCGACGCCGGGAAATTCAACCGCTCTCCAAATAAATAAAGTTCTACTGTGGCGTCGATAAACGCCAGTCGGTTTTTTTGAAGATGAACGCCAAAATTATATCCACGTAGGTCGAGAAGCCGGTCAACTTCGATGCCATTCGTGAACGAGCCGCAGTTCGCGCGGACGGGGCGCACTCCAAATGCGCGCATTTGCAAATCGCCATGTCGAGCGAGAAGTTCTCCGCCCATAAACGTTTGCACCGTGTTGCGGAAACGCCTTCGGCCGATGAGTCGTCCCGACCCGATGTCGAGCGTCAGCCGGCCCGCACGCGCATTGAGCGAGACGCCGCGGCCGAAAATGTCGTCAAATTGTGCGCCGACGTAAAACTGGACCGGTTCAACGGCATTTGCCGCTTCGTCGACGGGGACCCGGCCAAAGTCCGCGCTTGTCAAATTATAGTAACGCGCGTCAAGTAATTCTCCGCCCAAATATGCCGCCCCCCGGCCGACGTGTACGTGAAAGCCGGTGCGCATGAGCGCCGCGATCTGGGAGCGGCCGGGCGGGCCAATTTCGCCCGTCGCTTCAAGGCGCGTTCGATGATTGAATGAGGCTCCCCAATTTAAGCCCAGCGCTTCGGTCTTCAACGTGGGGCTGAAAAACGTGTCGTCTGCGTTCGCCTTTGCCGCGATGACGCAGTGTATGGCAAGAAAAATCGCAAAAATACCGCACTTCATCATTTATCTCAGTTAGGAAAATTGTAAGCGCACGCCGCGCCCTATTTATACGCCTAGCGCCATATTCCGGGGAAGCAATTCGTCAATTGTGTTGATTGGCTGCGCGGCGATGCGGGTTAAAACGGCGCTCAATTAGGCTTGTGGATCTAGGGGCCTAGACCCATAACCAGTAGCATACGGTCGCTGTGAGTTGCATAGCGGCGAGGAAGTTGCGGGCGAGCCTGTTGTAGCGG
>JBCCZS010000169.1:0-6948 GCA_039187035.1 Pseudomonadota bacterium
CCCCTCCCGGCGTAGGCGCAACAGCGCAGCTTGGCGCCCGACCCTCGCCCGAGGGTCGGGCGTTTTTTATGGCGGTCTTCAGAAGGCGCGTGAATGGACGACTTTGACGATCCGGATCTCGACCTCGAGGCGTTGGCGCGCGAGGCCCCCGTCTTGTCGCGGGTCAAACGCTTCGCGGAGTCGCTCGACGGCGTGCCCTGGTTCGCCAATCTCGGCGAACCGATGACGCCGGGCGCGAAGGCGTGCGCGGCGCAGTATCTCGAGGGGCTCGGTTTTCCGGATGCGGACGTCGGGCTCCTGGTTGATTGGGAGGACGCGGCCGCAGCGGCGGAAACGACCGACGTCGACAGCCCGGCCTGGGAGGCCGAAGAACTTCTGCGGGCGGACGTTACAGGCCGCGCGCTCGAGGTGTTGTCCGACGAGGCGCTGCATATCGCGATGGCCGTCGTCGCCGAGGCGGTTTCCGAACCCGCGAAAGAAGCCATGCGCCAGGCGAGCTTTATCTGGGATGTCGAAGACGGTCCCTCGCAGCGGCTCGCCGTCGGCGCGGCGGTCCAGGCGGCGCATCAGGCGGCGATGACGCTTCTGGCCGCGGGCGAGGCGGACCCGGACTTCGATGCCGAGGCGCACCCGTTCGCCGCCAAGTTCCGCTTGTTTGAATTCGGCCGCTGGCCGGTCGGCGTCGTCGGCGGCTCGTTTAATGTTTTCTGAGCCGGCGCTACAGACCCAAGACGTCCCGCATTGAGTAAAGCCCCGGCGCGCGGCCGGTCGCCCAGCGCGCGGCCGTCAGCGCCCCGTCGGCGAACAGCGATCGGTCGAACGCGCGGTGCTTGAGAACGAGCGCCTCGTCGTCGCCGAGGAACAGGACGTCATGGTCGCCGACGACCCCGCCGCCGCGCACGGACGACAGACCGATCTCGTGCGGCTTGCGCGCCGCGCGGCGGTTCGCGCGATCGGTGGCGGCCGCAGAACCGAGGTCGCTCGCGCGCCCGCGGGCCGCGGCGTCGCCCAGCATCAATGCGGTGCCGGACGGCGCGTCGACTTTGCGGCGGTGGTGCGCCTCCACGATTTCAATGTCGTAGCGTTCCGGCAAGGCGCGGGCGGCGCGTTCGACGAGCGCCGTCAACAGATTGATCCCGAGGCTCATATTGCCGGACTTCACGATTGCGGCGCGCGCCGCGGCGTTCGCGATGCGGCTTTCGTCGTCGTCTGAAAAGCCGGTCGTGCCGATAATGTGGGCGGCGCCCGCGTTCGCCGCCGCCTCGGCGAGCGCCACGCTGACGGCCGGCGTCGAAAAGTCGACGACGGCGGTCCCGGGACGCAACGCAGCCGAGGGATCGTCCGTCACCGGAACGCCGAAGGCCGGACCGTCGAACAGGACCGCCGCGTCGCGTCCGACGTCGGGCGCGCCCGAGCGCACAAGGGCGCCGGCAAGCACAACGTCGTCGCGCACGCGCACCGCGCGGCCGACGGCGCGACCCATGGCCCCGGTCGCGCCGGCGACGAGGATCGGCGTCGGGTCGGCCGGTGCCGCCGGTTCGGTCAGTTCTGAACGAGGCGCGCTCAAGATCGGCGCGCGCGGGCCGGGCTTTGTCGCGACAACCGACGCGCATTGGCTTTGGCTTTGCGCATGCCGGGGCGCGCGAACGCCGTCGCCGCGCCGGCCAGGCGTTCGGGCGCGTAGGCGCTCGCCGCGCGGCGCGGGTCGAGCGCGCCCTGGCGCATCATGTAGGCGCTCGCGTCGCGCCACCCGGCCATCGTCGCGGAGACCTTCTCCCAAACCATGCGCGAGGCTTCCTGATCGGCGCGGGGGCCGAGCCCCCAGGCGGCGAGCGCGAACATCTGCAGGCGCAGGGCGATCGTCGCCTGCGCGGCGAGGCCGGCGGACGCGACTTCCACCCAGCCGGCGTAGGGATTCGTTTTATAGGCCAAGACGGGACGCTCCGGTTGCGCGGGGACAGGCTCGGCGTCTTCGGTTGTCCGAAAACCCCCCGACGGAGCGCGAGCCTACCATGTTGCGGTGCAACATGCGAGGTTAGAGCGCCGTCTCGTAGTGGCGAAGCATGCCTTTCGAGCCGCCGGGCGCGGAGATTTCGGCCCAGCCGAGCGCCTCGTAAAAGCGGATCGCACGCGCATTGCGTTTGGCGACGTTAAGGCGCGCGCGCGCGTGCCGGGCGCCGCGGAGCGTGTCGCGGGCGTAGTCGTCAAGAAGGCCGCCATAGCCGCGCCCGCGTCGTCCCGGCGCGACATAGAGATGGTGGACGCGGCCGAGGCTCCGGTCCCGGCGGTCCGAACCGAGCACGATCATGCCGACGGGCCGGTCGTTTTCGGTCAACATGGCCGCGAACGCGTCGTCGCGCGCGCCGCAGGTCGCGATCCACAAGAGAAAGCGTTCGCCCCGGGGCCCGTATTCGCGCAGGAACGCCCGGTCGTCGCCGACGCTTTCGAAATAGAGATCACGGCCGAACGCGATCAGGTCCGCGCCGTCGTTGAAGATGTCGATCGGCCGGAAGGCCAGGGCTCGTTTGGAAATATAAGGCGCCGTGCCGGCCATGGCGTTCGTCTTTCTTATCTCAGCGCGCAAGCGCCCTGGCGACCGCGCGCAAGGCGCGATCGACGGCGGAACTTCAGAGAACGAACTGCAAAGAAAGCGCCAGCGACGGCGACGAAACCGGTCCCGCGCGCCCCACGCGCACGCGACCCCGCCGCAGTCGGAGAACGGAAGCGACACCCCATCGCCGTCTTCCTTTCCAAAAGTTCATACCCGCGTCAGGTACACCATCAAAAGGCGCGAGAAGCAAATGCGTTGTTGCGTGCGAGAGGCGAAATCGGCAGGGTCCGCTGCACATTCCGCCCATTCGTTTTCCCCATCGCCCGCACCGCGCCCGGCGCGCCGCGGGCCGTTTCGCATTCGGACCCATGGCGCTTTCCGTCCCGTCGCTCGAGATTTTTCGCCACCGCTCGTACCGGCGCTATTGGATCCAACGCCAATTGTCGGCGGCCGCGCGCCAGATGCTGGCCGTTTCGATCGGTTGGCAGGTCTATGATCTGGCGCGGGAGACGCGCGGCGTGGAGGAATCCGCGTTCGTTTTAGGGATGGTCGGCCTGGCGCAATTCGGGCCGGTGTTTTTGCTGTCTCTGTTTGGCGGGCAGGCGGCGGACCGATACGACCGCAAGACGATCTTGATCGTTTGCAATCTCGTCCGCCTCGCGGCGATCGCGGGGCTGCTCGCCGCGTCGTTCGCGTCGGCGTCGGCGGCGATCCCGGCGATATTTGCGGCGTCCGCGGTTATGGGCGGCGTCAACGCATTCTTCCCCGCGGCGAGCAACGCTCTTTATCCTAAATTGGTGCCCGCCGACGAACTGCCCCAGGCGATCGCATGGAACTCGCTCGGCTTCCAAACGGGCTCGATCGTCGGTCCGGCGATCGGCGGTTTTCTCTATATCGGCGGGCCGTTGCTCGCTTACGGCGTCGCCTTCGCGATGATCGCCGTCGCCGTCGTCGTGTTGACGGGAGTCGAGAACCCGCCGCGCGCCGCACGTGAAACGCGGCCGGCGGGGGCCCTGATGCTGGAGGGCCTGCGTTATGTCGCCACGAATAAGACCGTTCTCGGCGCGATCAGTCTCGACCTTGTCGTCGTCTTTTTCGGCGGCGCGACGGCGTTGCTGCCGGTTTTCGCCCGCGACGTCCTTGATGTCGGGGCCGGGGGGCTCGGCGCGTTGCGGGCGGCCCCGGCGGTCGGCGCGGTGGTCGTCGCGGCGTGGCTCGCGGCCCGGCCGTTGGAGCGGCGCGTCGGCAGCTGGATGTTGGGCGCAGTGGCGCTCTTCGGCGTCGCCATGGCCGGGTTCGGCGTCTCGGAGGTTTTCTGGGTTTCGGCGGGCTTTCTCGTCCTAGCCGGCGCGGCGGACATGGTGTCGGTCCATGTGCGCCAGTCGCTCATTCAACTGGCGACGCCGGACGCCATGCGCGGACGCGTCTCGGCGGTGTCGTACATCTTCATCTCCGCCTCGAACGAGCTCGGCGAGTTCGAGAGCGGGGTCGCCGCGCGGCTTTTGGGCCCGGTCGGCGCCGTCCTCCTCGGCTCGTGCGTTGCGCTGGCCGCCGCGGCGTCCTGGACGCGGCTCTTTCCGAGGCTGTCCGGGACCGACCGCTTCCAAGACGCCGCCGTTCCCGCCCCGGCCTGACGTCTCAAATCCGCCCGACGCCGCAAATCGCGATTTTGAGACGTCGCGTCGGCGACGGCCCGCTAGCCCCGGACCGGCGTCTGTTCTAACACCGCACGCCCGCCCGCAGTTTTCCGGACGCGCCCATGACCATCGATTGGCGATCGGCGACGCTCGCCGTTCTCATCGTTCCGCTCTTGCCGATCAGTATTTTATTGTGGCGCCGCTGGGTGGAGCGGCGCGCGGCCGGGTTCCTCGTGGCGTTGTTCGCCGCCTGGTCGCTTTTGTGCGTCCCGTATATGATCGGTTTTTCCGGCGCGTATGACGCGTTCCCGTGGCTGACCTTTGCGCCGTTCAACACCGAGGCGTGGCTCGGCCCGCTGATCTTCCTTTACGCCAGCGCTTTGACACGCACGACCGCGCCGCCGCGCGCGCGGCTTTTGCTGGCGCCCGGCGCCGTTATCACGGCCTATTACACGGGCTGCTTCGTCTTGCTGGGATCGGCGGAGAACAAGTTCGCATTCACGAACGCCGTGCATCAGCCCTACGTCTACCCCGTCGAAACGCTGATCGGTCTCGCGCTCGCCGCCTACGGGGTGTGGGCCGCGTGGCGCGCGATCGGCGCTTATCGATCCTGGCTCGCCGGCGCGCGCGCCGACTACGACGCGTTCGACCTCGCCTATTTGCGCGGTTTTCTCGTGACGGTGGTCGCCGTCGTCGCGTTGTGGATCGTCTTCGATCTCGTTGAATTGTTGGTCGGCGGCATCCCTTATGCGCAAGCCTTTTGGGTTTACGTCGTCGTCGGGATCGCCGTTCTCGGCCTTGGGCTCGACGCGTTGACGCGCGTTGACCGGGTCTACCCGAAAATGGACGCCGAGCCGGTCCGCGTCGACGCCGCCGCCCTCGGACGACGCACGCCCCCGCCGCCGTCCTTGCCGGATCTCGCCGGGCGTATCCGACAGGAAGGCTGGGCCCGGGACGCAAACCTGACCATCGGGGCCCTCTCGCGCCGGGTCGGGGTCAACGAGTCCGCTTTGTCCGCGGCGATCAACGAACGCGCGGACATGAATTTCAACACGATGATCAACGCCTTACGGGTGGAAGACGCCTGCGCGGCGTTGTTGGCGGCGCCGCCCGACCGCACGATCTACGAAATTGCGCTTGATTGCGGCTTCGGGTCGAAAGCGACCTTCAACCGCGTCTTTCGCGAGCGGGTCGGGATGACGCCGTCGCAATGGCGGCGCGCCGGGTCGACGTCCCAAATCCCGCAATTCGCACCGTCCGACGAAACTGAGACGCCGGCCCCGCCGGGCGCTGCTAAACCGATCGCCGGGGGCGAAGAAGGATCCACGACATGATGAAACGACTGTCCGCCGCAGCGGCGGCGGCCTTGGCGCTGTTCACGGCGTCCGCGGGCGCCCAGACGCCGCCGCGCGATCAACCTTTAGACGGCCGCGCGGCCCTCGCCGACGTCACGCTGGCCCGCAAAGCGCTCTCGGATATTCACGCCGGGTACGACCGCTACACGCCCGCCGAAGAACTAGACGTCTTATGGAATGCGCTCGAAATGCGGGCTGCGGCGGGTATGACGCGCGGCGACTTGTACCTGGAGATCTCGCGCATCCTCGCCGCGATCCGCTGCGACCACACCAAAGCGGAGATCCCGGACGACTTCGAAGCCGACCGCAACGCGCGGCCGACCTATCTGCCGTTCCGCTTTAAAATCTTCGACGGCCGCATGTACGTCGTGAAAGCCGCCGACGGCGTCGACCTCAATCGCCGGGACGAAATCCTCACGATCGACGGCGAGCCGGTCAAAACGCTGATCGACGCGGTGTCCGCGGTGTTTCCCGTCGACGGCGATACGGATTTCATCAAAGAGCCGTCCATATCGGATTTCGGCGAGTTCGTCGGTCCGGCGTTCGAGCACTTCATGCCGTACCTGCGACCGATCGCGTCGCAAGCCACGATTACGGTGCGCCGATACGCCGACGGGTCGGAAGACGCCATGGTCGCGGATCGCTTGACGTTCGACGCCTACGCGGCCGTCACCGGCGAAGAGCGCTTCAGCGCCAACTTCGTCGACGCGATCCGATACGAGCCGGTCGGCGACGATGCGGCCTATCTCGCCGTCGACACCTTCATCAATTATCGCAAGCCCGTTTCGCCGGACAAAATCTACCGGCCGATCTTCGAGCGGCTCGCTGATGAAGGGCGCACGAAACTCATCCTGGATTTGCGCCGGAACGGCGGCGGGTCGACGGACGCGCAGGTCGGGCTGGTGCGTTGGATCGCTCGCGAGCCCATGCAGCAGGCGGACGCGGTCTGGACGCGCGCGACGTCGATCGACCCGGCCGTCAAAGAGCACCTGTCGTCCTGGCAAAAAGCGGCGCTCAGCCCGAAACCGGAATGGTTTCGCGATCTCGGCAACGGCTATCACGAAATCGTCTCGCGGCGCGCCGGCGCGCCGGGCGGACCGCTCAAGCCCAAGAAGGGCGCGTTCACCGGCGATCTTGTTTTGCTGACGAGCTACGACAACGCCTCCGGGGTCACCCATCTTTTGGCCGTCTTGAAAGCCGCCGGCCGCGGCGTCTTTATCGGCGAGCCGACGGGCGGCTCGGCGAGCGGCGCGACGGCGGGCATTCTGGCGTACCTGACGCTTCCTGAGAGTAAAATCCGGGTGCGGATCCCCTTGCAACGCACGATGATCGCTGGGCGCGATCAGTTCAACCCGCGCCTCGGGATCGAGCCGGACGTCGTCGTCGTCGATACGCTGGAAAGCTA
>JBCCZS010000170.1:0-6913 GCA_039187035.1 Pseudomonadota bacterium
CCCTGGCCGTCGACGATGCGGTGATCGTAGGACAGCGCGAGATACATCATCGGCCGCGGGACGACCTGACCGTCGACGACGACCGGGCGTTGCTCGATCCGGTGCATGCCGAGAATGCCCGATTGCGGCGGGTTCAAAATCGGCGTCGACATCAACGAGCCGTAAACGCCGCCATTGGTGATCGAGAACGTGCCGCCTTGCATTTCTTCTAGCTTCAAATCGCCCGACCGCGCGCGCCGGCCATAATCGGCGATTGCCAGCTCAATGTCGGCGAGCGACTTTTCGTCCGCATCGCGAACGACCGGCACGACGAGCCCTTTCTCGGTGCCGACGGCGATGCCGATGTCGTAGTGGTTTTTGTAAACGACGTCCGTGCCGTCGATTTCGGCGTTGACGTCCGGCAGCTCTTTCAGCGCGTGGACGCACGCTTTGACGAAGAAGCCCATGAAGCCGAGCTTCACGCCATGCTTTTTTTCAAAAAGCTCTTTGTACTGTTTGCGCAGATCCATCACCGCGCCCATGTCGACGTCGTTGAACGTCGTCAGCATCGCGGCGGTGTCTTGCGCTTCTTTCAGCCGGCGCGCGATCGTCTGGCGCAAGCGGGACATTTTCACGCGCTCTTCGCGCGGTCCGAGGTCGCGGGGGACGCGCGGCGTCGGGGCTTTGGCCTGAACCGGCGCCGTCGGGGCGGCGAGCGCGTCGCCTTTCGTGACGCGTCCGTCTTTCCCGGTGCCGGCGATCGCGCCGGCGTCAAGGCCGCGTTCGGAAACGACGCGGCGCGCGGCCGGCGACAAAGGCTGATCGCCGGCGGGCGCGGCCGATACGGACGGCGACGGCGCAGCGGCGGCGTGGTCGGCCCCGTTCGCTGTCGCTGCGGGCGCGCCGCCGACCTCGACGATCGCCAACACCGCGCCGACTTCGACCGTGTCGCCTTCCGCGCCGATCCGCTTTTTCAAAACGCCGGCTTTGGGCGAGGCGACGTCCATCGCCGCTTTATCGGTTTCCAGACTGACGATCGGCTCGTCGACGGCGACCGCGTCGCCTTCCTTTTTGAACCACTCGCCGATGTCGGCCTCGGTGACCGACTCGCCGCCTTCCGGAACAACGATCTCGAGTTCTTCGCCGCCGCCGCTCGCCGCTGGAGCGGGCGCCGACGCGTCCGGCGCCGCCGTCGAAGAAGCGGCCGGCGCCGCGGGAGCGCCCGCGCTGTCGTCAATCCGCCCGAGGATCGCGTCGACCGCGACGGTGTCGCCTTATTGGGCGACGATTTCCGACAACACGCCGGCGGCCGGCGCGGCGGCTTCAACCGAGACCTTGTCCGTCTCCAACTCAACGACCGGTTCGTCCGCCGCGACCGCGTCGCCGGCGGCTTTCAACCATTTGCCGATCGTCGCCTCGGTGACCGATTCGCCGAGCGTCGGGACCCGAATTTCTACCGACATGGGGTTCGTCTTCCTTTTTCGTTCCGCATCCGGGCGCTACGCGCCGGTCGCGCTTATGGTGCGAAGGCCTCGTCGAGAAACGCCTTCAATTCCCGCTTATGCACGCTCATCAGCCCGGTCGCCGGCGACGCGGACGCAGGCCGGCCGACATAGCGCGCGCGCGCGTGCGTCGCGTTGATCCGGTTCAACGTCCACTCAATGTTCGGCTCCATGAACGACCAGCCGCCCATATTCTTCGGCTCTTCCTGGCACCACACCATTTCGGCCTGGCGAAACCGCTGCAACTCATTGATCAACGAATGCGCCGGGAACGGATAAAACTGTTCGACCCGCAAGAGATAGACGTCGTCAATGCCGCGCGCCTCACGGTCCTCCAACAGATCATAATAGACCTTGCCGGCGCACAGGACGACGCGGCGTATCTGATCGTCCGGAACGAGACTGACGGTCGAGCCGGGGCGGAATTCCGCGTCGTCCCACAAGACGCGGTGGAAAGACGACCCCGGGCCCATCTCTTCCAGCGTCGAAACGCACCGCTTGTGGCGCAAGAGCGATTTCGGCGTTACGAGAATAAGCGGCTTGCGGAAGTTCCGGCGCATCTGCCGGCGTAAAATATGGAAATAGTTCGCCGGCGTCGTACAGTTCGCAACCTGAATGTTGTCTTGCGCGCACATTTGCAAAAAGCGCTCGACGCGCGCGGACGAGTGCTCCGGCCCTTGGCCTTCATAGCCGTGGGGCAAGAGCAGGACGAGACCGGACATGCGCAGCCATTTGCGCTCGCCCGACGTTAGGAACTGGTCGATGATGATCTGCGCGCCGTTCGAAAAGTCGCCGAACTGCGCCTCCCACAGAACGAGCGTTTTCGGTTCCGCCAGCGAGTAGCCGTACTCAAAGCCCATGACGCCGAACTCGGACAAGTTGGAGTCGTGGACTTCAAAGTTGGCGCTAGCGCCCGCAACGACCTGAAGCGGCGTGTGCGTTTGTTCCGTTGCCTGATCGATGAACACCGCATGGCGCTGCGAGAACGTGCCGCGCCGGGAGTCCTGGCCGGATAGCCGCACCCCGAAGCCGTCTTGCAAAAGCGTGCCGAAGGCCAGCGCCTCGGCGCTCGCCCAGTCGATGTTTTCGCCCGCGTCGATATTGTCGCGCTTTTGTTTGAGGATGCGCTTGAGCGTGCGGTGCACGTTGAAATCATCCGGATACGACACGGTCGTTTGACCGACCGACCGCAACCGCTCGATCGCAACGGCCGTGTCGCCGCGCCGATCGTCGTCGGCCGCCGGCGCAAAGCCCGACCAGTCGCCGTCGAGCCAATCGGCTTTGTTGGGCTTGAAAGCCGTCGCGGCGTCGAACTCGTCATCCAGGAATTTGCGGAACGCTTCGCGCTCGTCGGCTTCCCAGGTCGGACCGATCTGCCCGTTCTTTTGTAGACGGTCGGCGTAGATTGCGCGCGTCGTCTTTTGGTCGGCGATCTGTTTGTACATCAACGGTTGGGTAAAGCTCGGCTCGTCGCCTTCGTTATGGCCGAAGCGGCGATAGCAGAACATGTCGATGACGACGTCGGCGGCGAATTTCTGGCGGAATTCGGTCGCGACTTTTGCCGCGTAAACCACGGCCTCAGGATCGTCGCCGTTGACGTGGAAAATCGGTGCGGACACCATTTTCGCAACGTCCGACGGATAGGGCGATGAGCGCGCGAATTGCGGCGCCGTCGTGAAGCCGATCTGATTGTTGACGATAAAGTGGATCGTACCCGCTGTATTATAGCCGCGCAGACCGGAATAGCTGAAGCACTCCGCAACGATCCCCTGCCCTGCGAACGCCGCGTCGCCGTGCAATAAGAGCGGCAGGACTTGACGGCGCGGCACGATCCCGTCGGCGCCGCGGTCGCGATCCTGCTTGGCGCGCGATTTGCCGAGAACGACCGGGTTGACCGCCTCCAGGTGCGAGGGGTTCGCCGTGAGCGACAGGTGGACGGAGTTCCCGTCGAAAATACGGTCCGACGAGGCGCCGAGGTGATATTTTACGTCGCCCGATCCGCCGATGTCGTCGGGCGTCACCGAGCCGCCTTGGAACTCGTGGAAAATTTGATGGTAAGGCTTGCCCATCACCGCGGCGAGGACGTTCAAGCGCCCGCGGTGCGGCATGCCGACGATGATCTCTTCAACGCCCAGCGCACCGCCGCGTTTGATGATTTGCTCAAGCGCGGGCACCATCGCCTCGGCCCCGTCAAGGCCGAAGCGCTTCGTACCCGTATATTTCGTATGCAGAAAGTTCTCAAAGCCTTCCGCTTCGATCAGTTTTTTCAAGATCGCTTCACGGCCTTGCTGCGTGAACGAAACGCCTTTGTCCGGCCCTTCGATGCGCTCTTGGATCCACGCTTTTTGCGCGGGATCGCTCATATGCATGAATTCGACCGCGAACGTCCCGCAATAGGTCCGCCGCAGGATTTCGAGGATCTGACGGAGCGTCGCCGTCTCCAGCCCCAGGACGTGGTCGATGAAGATGTCTTTGTCGAGATCGGCCTCGGTGAACCCGTAGGTCTCCGGCGTCAGCTCGGTGTGCAGGGCCGGGTTGTGCAGGCCGAGCGGATCGAGATCGGCGATTAAGTGGCCGCGAATCCGGTAGGCGCGAATGAGCATCAGCGCACGGATCGACATCTGCGTCGCCGCGCGCAGATCCGCGTCGGAGAGCGCCGCGCCGCTTTTCGCCTGCGCCTTGTCGGCGATCTTTTTGGCGAGCACGGGCTCTGCAGCGCCCCAGTCGCCGTCCAGCGCGGCGATCGTCTCGCTTGACGGGCGCGGCGGCCAGTCCGCGCGCTTCCAGCTGGGGCCGTCGGCGTTCGCCGCGGCGGCGCCGGGCGCGTCGTCGAGGTCGCTGAAATAGTCCGCGAGACCGGCGTCGATCCCGCCGCCTTTCGCGGCGAAGCGCGCATACTCGGCCGTCAAATATGAAACGCTGGCGCCGGACAAGAATGATTCGTCCGGTGAGGCGGCCGGAGAGGCGGAGTGCGCGGCCGCCGGGGCGTCGCCGTCCTTTGGCATGTCGATGGAACCCGAAGCTTGACTGTTGCGCAGAACGTACGCCGATCGGCGCCCGTTTCAACGATTATCCGCTGCTTAAGCTCGGGCCGTTTGGTTTATTTTTTGAGAAGATCGACGAGCGTCCGGCCCATCGACGCCGGCGTCGGCGCGACGGCGACGCCGGCCGCTTTCATCGCCTCTATCTTGGCCTCCGCGGTGTCGTCGCCACCCGACACGATGGCGCCCGCGTGGCCCATCCGCCGACCCGGGGGCGCGGTGACGCCGGCGATGAAGCCGACCGTCGGTTTCTTCACGGAGTTTTCCGCCAAGAAGCGCGCCGCGTCGGCTTCCGCTGAGCCGCCGATCTCGCCGATCATGATGATCGCCTGCGTGTCGTCGTCGGCCAGGAAGAGCTCCAGGACGTCGATGAAGTCCGTCCCTTTGACCGGGTCGCCGCCGATGCCGACGCAGGTCGACTGGCCGAGCCCGGCGACGGTCGTCTGGTGGACGGCTTCGTAGGTCAAGGTGCCGGAGCGCGACACGACGCCGACATGGCCCTTTTGGTGGATGTGCCCCGGCATAATGCCGATTTTACAGGCGTCCGGGGTGATCACGCCCGGGCAGTTCGGCCCGACGAGCCGCGAGGCCGAGCCGTCGAGCGCGCGTTTGACGCGCACCATGTCCTGCACCGGAATGCCTTCGGTGATGCAGACGATCAGCGGCACTTCCGCGTCGATCGCCTCCAAAATCGAGTCGGCCGCAAAGGGCGGCGGCACGTAAATAACGGACGCGTCGGCCCCGACTTGGGCGCGCGCCTCGCCGACGGTGTCGAAGACCGGGAGCGTCGCGCCTTTGGCGGGCTCGCCCGCTTCCCATTTGCGCCCGCCTTTGCCGGGCGTAACGCCGCCGACCATGTTGGTGCCGTAGGCGATCGCCTGCTCGGTATGGAACGTGCCCTGCGAGCCGGTCAGCCCCTGGCAGATCACTTTGGTGGCTTTATCGACCAAAACGGCCATGGCGTCGCGCTCCCGCATCGCGCCGCGCGGCCCGCTACGGTTGCGGCGCGACGATCGTTTGTTGCTTTGCGGTCTTAGACGGGGGCGGAAAACGCGGCAAGCGCGCGGCGCCGCTCAAGAGACCGGCGCGCCGTTCGCATCGTGCACGGAAGGGATCAGGCGAGGCCGACGCGCCCGATCGCCAAGAATCGCGCCCGCCGGTCGGCACGCAACTCGTCGGGCGACATCCGATCGAGATCCTGGAGCGCGGCTTCGATCGCGTCGCCGAGGCGCTCGGCCGCAAGGTCGGGGTCGCGGTGCGCGCCGCCTACGGGTTCGGGGATGACGCCGTCGACAACGCCCAGCTCCATCAGATCGCCGGCGGCGATGCGCATCGCTTCGGCGGCGTCGGGCGCTTTGCTCTCGCCTTTGCCGGCCGCGTCTTTCCACAAGATCGACGCGCATCCCTCGGGCGAAATCACCGAATAGACCGCGTGCTCAAGCATCAACACGCGGTTCGCCGCCGCGAGCGCGACCGCCCCGCCCGATCCGCCTTCGCCGACGATAACGGCGACCGACGGCGCGCCGAGCCGTAAGCCGCGCTCGGTGCACGAAGCGATCGCTTCGGCCTGCCCGCGCTCTTCGGCGCCGCGTCCCGGGAACGCGCCGGGCGTGTCGACCAGCGAGACCATCGGCAGCGCGAATTGCTCTGCCATGTCCATGAGCCGCATCACTTTGCGATAGCCTTCCGGCCGGGCCATGCCGAAATTGTGTTTCACGCGCGCCGCGGTGTCGGCGCCTTTTTCGTGGCCGACGATCATCACCGGACGGCCGCGGAACCGCGCGGGACCGCCGAGGATCGCCTGGTCGTCGCCGAAATTCCGATCGCCGCCGAGGAGCGTGAAATCGTCGACGAGGCGGTTCACGAAATCGAGGAAATGCGGGCGCGCGGCGTGGCGGGCGACAAGCGTTTTCTGCCAGCGCGTCAGCTTGGCGTAGGTCTCGCGCAGCAGGCTGTCGGCCTTCGCCTGGAGCCGGTTGATCTCTTCTTCGATGTCGACGCCGTCGCCGGCGTCCATCCGGCGCAAATCGGCGATGCGGCCTTCAAGTTCTGCGATCGGTTTTTCAAAATCGAGATAAGTCGCCACGGCGCCCGTCATCCTTTTAGTTGCCGCGCCGCTGCGGTTTTAGGCTGGGCGCGAAACGATCCTGATCGACCGCCGCTTGACCGGCGTCGGCTTCCCGTTGCGTACCGAAATAGGATTGAAGGGCGGTTTCGAAAGCAAGACGCCGCGACAGCGCCTGCAGGCCGGCCGTCGCGAGCGCGGCGTCGACCACGACGGCGGCGACCGGATCGCCGTTCGCCGCAGCGTCGGACGCGGCGAGCGCGGCGAGCGCGGCTTGGCCGGCCCCGTCGCTGCGCGACGAGGCGAACGCGGCGCGGGCCGCGACG
>JBCCZS010000171.1:0-6895 GCA_039187035.1 Pseudomonadota bacterium
CCGAGATTGTAATAACCGAGGCGGAGATGGCCGTCGCGACCGCTCAGCTTGTGGATTTCAACGAAATCGTTGCGAATTTGGCTGCGATCGGAGGGGCTGAGGTTGAGCGCTTGGATCAATTTGAACGCGTCGCCGTTGCCGTCGGCCGCCGCCAAGTAATAGTGGAGGCCGGCCTCGCGCGGACGCGTCAGCGCTTTGTGTTCGAATTTGCCGAGGAAGATATTTTCCGAACCGTCCATCATGATTTGGAGGGCCTGGGTCTTCTTTTCGACGATGAAAGGCACGTTCACTTCGCCCGACCACACGTCCAATGACGCGTCGCTCATGCCGACCGCCAGGCCGCGATTTTGCGTGCCCGCGGCGAGACGCGTGATTTCCGCTTGCGCCTTTCCGGTTTCGACGCCCGACTGAAACGCCGAGCTCAGCCCCAAAAATAGCGCGATACAGGCCCCGATGATGACGAACAAGAACATGACGATGGTCGAAAGCGCTTCGAAAAACTTCTGCCAGGCGCTTTTCTTGTTCTTCTCGTCCTCGTCCGACTTTTTCATATAGATGTTGTTGCGGATCTCGCCGTCCGGCTTCTTATCGAACCCGGCGCGCGCCTTCGGTTTCGACGACCTTCCCACGAGCATGCGCTCCCCTAACCCCGACGGCCCCCGAGCCCGAAGCCTTAACGATGGTAAATTGGCCGAAACGAGTGCGCAGGGTCAACGGCGACGAGACCGATTAGCGCCGGCTGCGCCATAACGACCGGAACCGGCGCTGTTTTCGCCGCCGCCCCGTCGCAAATTGGCCACAGCCGACGCGCGGGGCGCCGCAGATCTCGCCATTTCATGGGCGAATCGACGAACTGCCTCGCGCGCTTGCCGCCGACCCCGCGCCCGCTTACCGGCGAAGGGGCCGCCGCCCGCCCGCCCCTGAACCTCCGCGAAAGGAAGCGCCATGCCGACCGCACGGCTCGACGCCGCCGCCCTGAAATCCCAGCTCCGCCTGCCCGTCATCGGCGCGCCGCTGTTCATCGTCTCCAACCCCGACCTCGTGATCGCGCAATGCACGGCCGGTATCGTCGGTTCGTTCCCGGCGCTAAACGCGCGCCCGCAGGAAAAGCTGGCCGATTGGCTCACGACGATTCGCGACGGGATCGATCGATGGAACGACGCGAACCCGGACGCGCCGGCGGCCCCGTACGCGGTCAATCAGATCGTCCATCGCTCCAACGATCGCTTAATGCGCGACCTCGAAGACTGCGTGAAATTTGAAGTCCCGATCGTGATTTGTTCGCTCGGCGCGCGCGAGGACGTCTACGAGGCGGTGCATTCCTACGGCGGCCTCGTCTTGCACGACGTCATCAATCAGACATTTGCCCACAAGGCGATCGACAAAGGCGCCGACGGTTTGATCGCCGTCGCGGCCGGGGCGGGCGGCCACGCCGGCGGTCTTTCGCCGTTCGCGTTCATGCAAGAGTTGCGCGCCTGGTTCGACGGCCCGATCGCGTTGTCGGGGAGCATCGCGACGGGCGAGGCGGTCTTGGCGTGCGAAGCGATGGGGGCGGACTTCGCCTATATCGGCTCCCCGTTCATCGCCATGGACGAGGCGAACGCGAGCGACGGCTACAAAGACGCGATCGTGAACTACGGCGCGGAAGACATTGTTTATACGAACCTCTTTACCGGCGTGCACGGCAACTATCTAAAGCCCTCGATCGAAGCCGCCGGCCTCGACCCGAACGATCTGCCGGAGAGCGATCCGTCGAAGATGGACTTCGGATCCGGCGGCAACACCGACAAAAAAGCCTGGAAAGACATTTGGGGCTGCGGGCAGGGCATCGGCGCGATCGAGGCGCGCGGGCCGACGCGCGGCTATGTCGACGGGTTGGCCGCCGAGTACGCCGCGGCGCGTGCGCGGTTGGGGCTCGCACCGGGCGATTGACGGCGCGCCTGGCTGATTGCGGCGGGCCGCGCGTAAGGCTTTCGCGCGCACGGCGATGCCGATAGACCGGCCCCACGCCGTTCGGGAGCTATGCCATGCGCCGCCGCTACTGCAAGATCGTCGCGACGATCGGTCCCGCGAGCGGCGCGCCGTCCATGTTGCGCCTGTTGCAACAGGCCGGCGTCGACGTCTTCCGCCTGAATTATTCGCACGCCGACTACGACAAAACGGCCGCGGTCGTCGCCGCCATCCGCGAGGTGGAAACCGCCGTCGGCGCGCCGATCGCCGTTTTCGCAGACCTTCAGGGACCGAAGATCCGCACCGGCGTTCTCAAAGGCGACCGGCTCGACTTGCGGTACGGGGCCCGCTACCGCCTCGTCCTCGCCGGCGAGACGGACGACGAGGCGGTGATCCCCATTCCGCATCCGGAGATTCTGGACGTCGTCGAGCCGGGCGACGTTCTGAAGCTCGACGACGGCAAACTGCAAATCACCGTCGAGGCGCGCGACGGCGATGCGGTCGTCGCCGTCGCGGACACGCCGGGCGCGTTGACGAACCGCAAGGGGGTCAACCTTCCGGGCCGCCATTTGCCGATTTCAGCCCTCACGGACAAAGACCGCGCGGACCTCGACCACGCCCTGTCGCTCGGCGTCGATTACATCGCGCTCTCGTTCGTTCAGAAGGCGGAAGACGTCGAGGAGGCGCGCGCGCTCGTCGCCGGCCGCGCGAAAATCATCTCCAAAATCGAAAAGCCGAGCGCCGTCGACGAACTCGACGCGATCGTCGCCTTGTCGGACGCCTTGATGGTGGCGCGCGGCGATTTGGGCGTCGAACTGCCGCCCGAGGACGTGCCGTCGATCCAGCGGCGGATCGTTCGGTCCTGTCGCCGCGCCGGCAAGCCCGTGATCGTCGCGACGCATATGTTGGAATCGATGGTTGAATCGATCGCGCCGACGCGGGCCGAGGCGTCCGACGTCGCGACCGCGGTCTACCAAGGCGCCGACGCGGTGATGCTCTCGGCGGAGACGGCCGTCGGCCGCCACCCGCCGACCGCCGTCGCCATTATGGACCGCATCATCAAGGCGACGGAAAACGACCACGATCCGGACGTCGCGGCGCAAGCGCCCCCGGTGGACGACTACACGACGGCGGACGCGATCACCCTGTCGGCGCGCCGCATCGCCGAGGTCCTCGAGTGCCGGCTGGCGATCGCCTACACCAAGACCGGGTCGACGGCGCGCCGGCTCTCGCGCGACCGGCCGTCCTGCGCCATCGTCGCCGCGACGCCGGACCAACGCGTCGCCCGGGGCCTTGCGCTGCATTGGGGCGTCACGCCCGTCGCGACGGACGACGTCGCGCACTTTCACGAAATGCTCGACAAAGCCGACGGCCTCGCCCGCGCGTTCGGCGCCGCGGAAGGCGAACGCATCATCATTCTCGCCGGCTACCCGTTCGGCCGGCCGGGGAAAACCAACACGATCAAAATCAGCCGCGTCGGCGCCGACGACTGACCGCGCTGTTTTTGCGGCGCGTTTTTTTGCGCCGGCTTCCCTCGCCGGTCCTTTCCGCGTTAACCTTCACCCCTCGGGGTCAGGCGGGGGCGGTTCATGCTCAAGGTTTTGCGGTCGGCGGCGTTCGCCGCTTTCTCGTTATGGGTGGTCGGCGCCGCCGCGCACGCGCAAACCCCTGACGCAGTCTCAGACGAGGCGGCCGCCGCCGAAGAGGGCGCGACGGAAGCCGCGACGCCGGCGCCGGGCGACCCGTCGTTCTTTGACCGCGATCCGCTGGAGGTGACGCCGACGGTCTGCCCGTTCAAAGGGCGCATCAGTTACAATCCGAGGGTCGTCTCGTGCGGCCTGTTGTCGGTGCCGGAAAACCGCGAAAAAGCCCGTTCGCGGATGATCCAGCTCCTGTTCATCAAAATCGCGGCCAAAGCGTCGGGCGAACAACGCGACGACGCGATCGTCCACCTGGTCGGCGGCCCCGGCGGCATGGCCCCCGGCTACGCCGCGGCGCTTCTTTTCAACCACAAAACGCGCAACGACCGCGACATCTACGTGCTCGAACAGCGCGGGATCGGCTTCTCAGACGAATTCTGTCCGTTCGTGACCTTCCTCAATCCGGCCGACGCCAACGCGTCTACGCCCGAGGCGGTGAGCGCGGCGCAATTCGCCAATCTCGAAACCTGTTTCGCCCGAGCGCGCGCGGCGCGGGTCGATTTGTCCGGATACAACACGATCGAAAACGCGCGCGACGTCAAAGCCCTGCGCAAGGCCCTCGGCTTCGATCAATGGAACGTCTGGGGGATTTCCTACGGCACGACCCTCGGCCAAGCCGTCGCCCGCGTCGACCCGGAAGGCGTTCGAACGCTAACGCTCGACGCGGTGGCGCCGCTCTCTCCGGGGCCGGAAATTTGGCAGCTGGGCTTCCATTACGAGCGAAGTTTGAAAATTCTCGACGCGGCCTGCAAAGCGCACGAAACATGCGGCGATCAGTTCCCGGACTTTATCGGCCGCCTGCGCGAGACCGCGGTTCGGATCGGCGGCGCGCCCGTGGAGCTTGACGCGGTCGATCCGGAAATCTACCCGTCCGGCAAGTTCTGGCTCTTTGACAGCGGGGTTGTAGGCGCGCCTTTCGCCGCGCTTTACAACGCCGACCAATACGCCGCTCTGCCGGCGATGATCGAAGCCTTCGCCGAACGCGTTGAGCGCGGCGAGTTGGATACGCTCCGTCTTCTGACGACCGGCGCCGGCTACACCGAACGCTTTATGAGCCAAGCGATGATGGTCGCGGTCTGGTGCAATGACGGCGAGTTTCAAGCGATGGCCGGCGCGGCGGACGCCGACCGGGAGGCTTACCCGGTTCTCGGCAAGGTCGGCGCGACGTCGGCCGACGCGGCGAACATCGTGGCCATTTGCAAGCGATACGGCGCCCGCGCGCGCGATCCGGCGCTCTACGCCCCGGTGACGAGCGATGCGCCGACGCTGCTTGTGGAGGGCGCGCTCGACCCGATTACCCCGCCGCGCCTCGCCAAGCTGATCGAACCGGGCTTTCCCAACAGCACCTATGTCGAGGCGCCCTATGGCGGTCACGGCCCTTCCGCGACCGACGACTGCACGATCAACATTCTGATTGCCTTCTTGAACGCGCCGGAGCGCGCGCCGGACGCCGGCTGCCAAGACGCGGCCGAACCGCCCGCCTTCATCGACCCGTTGTTCGTGACGGACGCGGTCGGCGATCTCGCGCTCGCGTTTGCCGAAAATCCGCAGTCGGCGACGCCGTCGATCGCGCTCGCCATTTCGTCCGTCGTCGTGCTTTTGTTCGCCGCGCTCACCTACACGGTGAGCCCGGTCGCCACAGTGTTGGTCGGCGCGCGCGCCTACCCGACCGGCGGCGCCCGGCCGCTCGCCTGGCTCGTCGCGCTTCTCGGCGTCGGCTCAGCGCTTGCGCTCTTGTCGGGGATCGCCGCGTCGGCGCAGGCGAGCCCGTTCGTTCTTTTGTTGGGCCTACTCGGGTGGACGCGCTGGGCGATCGTCGGCGGGCTCGTCGCCGGGGCGCTCGGGCTTTTGTTGCTGGTGATGACCGTGCGGGCGCGGGGGGTCGGTCCGATGCCGGCGAACACGCTCCTCGGCCTCGTCGCCACGGGCGTGTCGGCGGTCGGCTTCGCGTGGTTCTTAATCGACCGCGGTTTCCTGCCGTTTTAGTAAAGGCGGTCGGTGCGCCCTCGCGCCCGAGGATGACGGCGCGGCGCGAAGGCGGTTAAGACGCGGCGGCGATGGCCGAACATAATCCGGAACCCTACCGCTTCGCCGCGGGCGCGCCGCCGCTCGCCAAATCGCTCGCGCGCCGGCTCGTGCGCTGGCGGCCCGTGTTTCGATTATTTGAGCTGTGGCGCGCCGGCGGACGCGTCGCCGAGACGGACGCGCCGGCGGACGGGCTGCCGACGCCCGGCCCCTATCTGCGCACCCTCGTCGTCGGCCACGCCGACCGGGACGCGTTTCTCAGCGACGGTCGCGCAACCGTTGACGCGATCGACCGGCTCATGGCGCCGCACGGAAACGCGATCAGCGAGACCGGCGCGCTCCTTGATTTCGGCTGCGGCTGCGGACGCTTGTCGCGACACTTTATCGGCCGCGGCGCGACGGTGATCGGCGTCGACGCCAATCGGCGCCTTGCGCGCTGGTGCGCGCGCCATTTGCCCGGCCGATATGCGCCCTGCGCGCTGGATCCGCCCTTGCCCCTCGAGGCCGCGTCGGCGGACGGCGTCGTCGCTTTGTCCGTGTTCACCCATCTCGACGCGCCGCGCCAGGACGCCTGGCTACAGGAACTCGCGCGCGTCGCCCGCCCCGGCGCGTGGGCCATGATCAGCTTTCACGACGAGCGCCACCCCTATGCGGAGGGCGCGGTTCTCGACGCGGTCACGCGCGACGGCTTCGCCGTGCGCTTCGACGCGCTGGAGGGCACCAATCTGTTTTCGTCCTATCAGTCGCACGCCCATGTGCGGGCGCGGTGGGCGGCGCACGGGTGGCGCATTCTCGATACGGTTCCTGGCGACGAGACGGGCTTTTTGCACGGGGCCGCGTTGTTGCGCCGCGACGGCTAGATCGGCCGGCGGCGTCGACGGCGCGGTGCGGCCGGTCAATCGTCGTCCATGCGGATCACGACGACGCTGCCGGGTTCGACGGCGACTTTCGTTTCCTCGAAGGTCGGCTTGCGCAATTTCGGGCGCACGTCGTTGGAAAACGCGAACGGCTCTTTCGGCAGACCCAACACTTTGCCGCGGTTGAGTTTGCCGTCCCCGTTTTTGTCGAAATAGACCGCGAACGCGTAATCGCCCGCAGGCAGCGCGCCCAACTCCATCACCGCAAGGCCGTCGGCGTCGATTGCGGCCTGGTGCTTGGGCGCGCTTCGTCTTTCGGTCTACGACGGCGAAGACTCGTTTCTGGAGACGGCGCGCTCCAAG